>JACQZF010000031.1 GCA_016213945.1 Nitrospirota bacterium
TCTCTCTGGCAATGCGAAGACGAGAATGGTTTACAGGACTTTGGGATAAATCACGGGCTTTTGTTCTACCCGCTACATTCTCGTCGCATCTCTAATGGACAATCTGGGTTAAAAATGCGCCTTACGGGAATAACATAATATGCAGACCCTCATATTAGGTTCGATCTACCTCATGTTCTTTCTGTCAGGGGCTTCGGCACTGATGTACGAAGTAATATGGGTGCGCTCTCTGGGCCTTGTATTTGGCGGGACCCATCTTGCCGTTACCAGCGTCTTATCAGTCTTCATGGCCGGCCTCGCAATAGGAAGTTACACGATCGGCAGGTACGTTGACAGGGTAGAAAAGCCCCTTCGTTTATACGGCCTGCTTGAGCTTGGCATAGCAGTGTTCGCAGTGGTATTCGCAGGCTTAATAAAAGTTTATCCTTCTATCTATATATTTCTTGCACAGGGCAGGGAGGATTCCCATTTTTATCTGTCCTGCATACGTGTGGTTTTTGCGGTGCTTGCCCTGATCATACCAACAACTCTTATGGGAGGGACTCTTCCAGTGCTCACCCGGTTTGTTACAGGAGACCGCCGGAAACTCGGGACGCAGCTTTCCTTGCTTTACGGCTTCAACACCCTTGGCGCTGTTGCAGGGACCGCAGCTGCGGGTTTTTACTTCCTCCGTTTCTTCTCCCTGAGTACAACCCTGACGACTGCAATCGTTATAAATGTCTTCATTGGCCTTTCAAGTCTATTACTTCAGAAAAAGTCTGCCCTGCTTTTCAGAGCTGACGAAAATGTGTCCGGCAGGAATGGGAAAGACACCGCGCCACCACCAATGACGGAAAATACACTTCCCTTTAAACTCGTACTATGGGGCATAGGAGTGAGCGGCTTTTGCGCCCTTGGCTATGAGATCCTATGGACACGAATACTGACCATTGTTGTCGGGGCGAGCGTTTACGGATTCACAACAATGCTGGCTGCCTTCCTCACCGGGATCGCGTTGGGAAGCAAGGCGTATGGCCTTTTCATAAAAATCTTCGGTGCAAAGGAGAAGGGCATCGGTTGGTCTGTTTCCGGTTTCGGGGTGGTGCAGATCATCATCGGCATTACGGCGCTTCTTGTGACTTTTCATATCCGTCATCTCCCGGCCGACTCCATTGAGCTCCGGGATTATCTGGGTAAAATGGACCTCGGTCTTTTCGGTGTGATGCAATGGGCAAATCTTATCATCGCATTTTTTTATATGCTCGTCCCCGCATTTTTCATGGGTCTGGCTTTCCCACTGGCGGGAATGGTCCACGGGGAATACAGGAAACTGACGGGAAGCGCGACAGGCGAAGTGCTTGCCTATAATACGGCCGGGGCCATCCTGGGCGCTGTTATGAGCGGATTTGTCCTTACATTTTTTTTCGGCATCGAGAGGTCGCTGCAGATGCTGACGGTCATAAACATCGGCTTTGGGCTGATAGTCATTACGAGCAGAGTGAGGCAGTTGACCTGGGGCATAGCAGTTTATACCGCCGGGGTCCTTTTTTTTATGGCTGTTAATACCTCCGCCCTCAGGATGTGGGACATGAAGTATTTCGCAATATTCAGGACCAACCAGACTGAGGCCTTCCGCACTAAGGAGATGGTCAGGGAGGCCCTTGATCATACCGATGTCCTCTATTATGCCGAAGGCGTGGAATCAACTGTAAGCTCGATCAGGATCAAAGGCGGGGTCCAGACGTTTTTAACAAACGGAAGGGCCGAGGCGTCTACTCACCTTGCAGACCAGCAGACCCAGTACACGCTCGGACACCTCCCTATGCTTTTGAATAAGGACCCAAAAAAAGTGCTGGTAGTCGCCCTGGGAAGCGGCATGACCCTTGGAGCAACTCTTGTGCATCCCTCAGTGGAGCAGGTCACCCTTGTGGAGATCGAACCAAAGGTAACCGGCGTTGCGCGCACTTTCGAAAAATATAATCATCATGCCCTTGATAACCCGAAGCTCAGGACCATTTTCAATGACGGCAGAAATTTCCTGCTCACTACAAAGGAAAAATTCGACGTCATCACTGCTGATCCGATCCACCCCTGGTTCAGGGGCGCAGGCTATCTCTATACCAGTGAATATTTCAAACTGGCTTCGGAACATCTCCGCGAGGGCGGGGTGATGTGCCAGTGGCTGCCAATCTATGAGCTCACCGTTGAGGACCTTAAATCAGTAATGCGTACCTTCAGCGGGAACTTCAGATATACAGTAATGTGGTTTGACTACAACGATGCCACACTTATTGGAAGCAACTCTCCCATCGTGCTTGATGAAGCCGAGCTCAACAGGCGCATCGCCGTGCCGGAAATAGCCGACGACCTCAGGCGCGTTATGATGTATCCGGCGCGGGAGTTTCTTAATTATTTTGTGATGGGCACAGAGGGGATGAAGGCCTTTGGAGAAGACGGGACGATCAACACGGACGATAACTTGTACCTTGAGTTTTCCGCTCCTTTTTCAATCGGCAAGTTTTTTCTTATGGAAGAGAATGCAAACAATATATCCCGCTACCGTGAGAGCATCATTCCTTATCTCGCGCCCGTAACGGATGATAGATCAAGACAGGACCAGATGCTGTACTGGCAAGCCTCTGATTTGGCCGCAAGGGTATACGACCGGGCACACGCCCTTGCCCTCGGCGAAAAGTTTTTGTCCCCGGAGTTTAGACAATTATTGGACAAACTGGACAAGAGCTATCCATGGTATGGGCCGGGGAGGTTCATTAACTATAAGTATCTCTCCGAAATGTCAAAAGAGCCGAGACTGCTTCAGGCAAAGTCATTTATTGTCCTGAGCGAGGAGGGGGAAAGGACCGAGCTGCAGATCTCTGCTGTGTTAAGCCGCATAAGCGGTGAAATGACTGTGATAGATTTTGTGGACAATAAGAATCGTGTTATATACGGCCAATTATACTTACCCGGAGACGCCGCTGATGAAATCGTCAATCAATTCGTGAGCGATGTCATGGCAGCCGTCAACTCCGCCTATCTTGAGGAAAGCGCCGCTGCCAGATACCGGGGCAGTGACATTCCCCCCGTACGCTCCGCTGAAAGCAGAATAAAAGATGTCATCAAAACAAAAGTTGACGGGCGGGAAAATGCAATTAAGAAAAACAGTATCAAATGACATACTCCCCGAGGCAAGCCTGCGGGGTATCTTAAAGAAAAAGAGACAACTGGTCTTTATGTAACTGTTGGTACTCATTTGTACGCCCTTGTTCTTTAACATATTTGCTGATCGTATTTTCATTGCCTTGCTAAAAGAATCCCCGTCATTTCTGGCGGGGACCCTTACTGTGCGTCATTTGATCGAGATCTTGACATGTTTCTTCTCAGCTTCTTTCATCATCGGGATTCTCAGTTCGAGTACGCCGTTCTCATAGTGGGCATTGATCTTCTCAGTGTCCAGGTCGGTGGGCAGCTCGAATCTGCGATGGAATGTTCCAAAGGTACGCTCAGCCCTGTAGTAGTCTTCTTTTTCGATCGTCTCGGTTTTGGTTCTCTCGCCGGAAATAGTCAGGATATTTTCAGCCAGATCTACCTTTATATCCTCCTTTTTCATACCGGGCAGATCGAATTTAAACACTACATCCTTGCCTTCGGTGTACATATCAACAGTTGGAGTGATTCCATACAGCTCGGAGCGAAGATCGGTATCCGACAGAAACGACGGCCCTAACAGCGAGAGCGGTCTGTTCCACATTTCCTCAAACCACTTCTCAATACCATAAAGTGGCGCTACGGGGAATGTCCTTTCTCTCTCTCTCTTGACCAGATCTTTCCATCCTTTTACCGCCATACTAACACCTCCTTTCACCATGGAGGATTCCACTCCTCCTGATTGTATTTTAACTCTTTTTTCATCAGATGCAAGGGGTAATTTGTCTTATTAATTCAAATAGTTACATGACATTGCAAAATTAGCTTTGCAAGGCGTTGAAATGACGATACTTTTTGCGGTTAATAATTTAGTGTATGTCCATAAACTCGAACACTAAATCGTCATTCCTGTGCCTAAAGCACCTACTGTTGGCAGTCTGTTGAGCGGGAATCCAGTCTTTTAATTAAGTTCTGGATGCCCGATTAAAAACTTCGGGCATGACAAAAAATAGCAATTCATGGACAACACTATTTTAGAATTTACAAAAATGCAGAAACTCAGTGCATAAGCTTTATATACTCTTTTTCCAGTAAGGACTTGAGATGTCTTCAAACACTGTAAGCGCTGCGACTGCCCCCTGCGAAACAGCGGTAACGATCTGCTTGACGCCTCCTGTGATATCACCCGCAGCGTACACAAGAGGGATGGATGTCCTCATTTGCCCGTCCACTTTTAGATAACCCTGTTCATCAAGCTCAACGCCGAGTTTTTTTGCTATCCCGTTATTGGGTTCATAACCAATTGCAATGAAAACACCCTGCGTTGCCATATCTGTCTTCTTCCCTGTCATTACGTCTTCAAGCGTGACTTTTTCAACAACCTTTTTGCCGTGGATCTCTTTCACAACGCTGTTAAACATAACAGGTATGTTCCTCTGAGATATACTCTGCTGAAGTCTATCCTCTGCCCTGAGGGAATCTCTCCGATGCACTAAAGTCACGTGCGCGCCAAGGCTGTCAAGGTAAAGAGCATCGGTCAGTGCGCTGTTGCCCCCGCCGACGACAATAACGTTTTTCCCGTCCTTGAAAAGATATCCGTCACATGTTGCGCAATAGCTGACGCCCCTGCCCGCAAGGCTGGTCTCCCCCGGCGCATTGAGCGTCCTGCTGGCCGCACCTGTTGCGATGATGATCGTCCTGGCTTTGTATATTCCCCTTCCCGTGATCACTTCGAAGCCTCCGTCTTTTTTCTTTATGTCTTTGACGCCGACTCCCTGAAGCAGGGCGGAATATTCCAGTGTCTGTTTCACCATCATCTCAACAAGCATCTTGCCTGCGATCCTTGCGAAGCCGGGATAATTTTCAACTACCGGGGTTATCGATATCTGTCCTCCCACATTCGCGCTTTCAAACACGATGCTCTTCAGCCCGCTCCTCTCCGCGTACATGGCGGCTGTAAGTCCAGCGGGGCCGCCGCCGATCACAACGACATCGTAATCCCTCAGTTCCTCTCTTCCAACCGGCATCACATACTCAACCGGTTTCCCTTCAATGATTGCCTCTATCAAATAATCCTCCGGCAAAAGCACCGGGGCAATAAGCGTTTCACCGATAAAGGTTTTCGGGACAGACATGGCCGCATACTTTTCGGCAAGGTCAATGTTCTCATAGATCTCAATCGTCTCCACAGAGATGAGATCTTTTTTCTCTATTGCTGCCGATACCGCATACAGCACCTGCTGCGGACAGTACGGTCAGGTGGGGCTGACAAAGATGCGGACATGCCTTTTTTCTGTAAGCCTTTCAAGTCTCTTTCTTGAGTCATCGGAAATAAAGGTCTTGCCTGTTGAGGCCATTATTACAGAGAGGACAAATGAACCGGCCTCTTCACCCGCGGGCGCGCCGGTATACCGGATATTGTATCTATCAGGCGCTATCAGGACAGTAGGAGATCTGTCGATCCCCCGTTTCTTTGCGTGATCATCCTTCAATCTATAAAAATCCACCTTGATCTTGTCCGTGAGCTCAGGCATAACTTTCAGCAGGCCCACCGCAGCTTCATTGAACGGTTCATTCATGCCTGCCTGCGTATACACTTCGATTAACACAGTGTCTTTAAGCTGCTTGAACGCCTCACGCAGTGAATTCCTGATGTCTTCGTTGATAAGCTCTTTTTCCATGAATACTATTTTATCAGAAATATCTCTATCTCACATTTGTCATGGTGAACTCTGCCTCAATGGTTACTGAAATGGAAGGCTGCTACGGAATCGGGATGACAATGGAATGGATTATTGGATGGTTGTTTCTAATGATTGTTGTAAATCATCGACGTTTGCTTCATTAAGCGCGGGCAGCCTTTTCGCGCCTATGAACCTTTTTACGAAGTAGGGCATTGTAAGGCTGTCAATGGTTACCTTTCTGCCATATCTTGATGCGTGTATGAAAAGATTGTTCCCGAGATAGATCCCCACATGTGAAGGGAATGACGCATAGGTTTTGAAAAAGACAAGGTCGCCCATGGAAAGGTCTTTTTTGTCTACAGCTTCACCTATATGAAACTGTTCACGCGCGCTTCTTGGGAGATTTATGCCCAAAAGGCTGAAGACATTCTGCACATATCCTGAACAGTCCGTCCTCTTAAAGGTATTGCTTCCAAACCTGTAGGGGATCCCAAGCGTCTGCTGTGCCACAAAAACAAGGAACTCCTTCACCTTTGAACGCTGAGGCTCAGGCGCGTTAATTATCTCTTTGATCTTTTCTGTGTCCTTTGTATTTATAGTCAGTGTTCTGTCCTGGTGGACGCTTATATCAGCTTCAATCTCTGCCGGCTGTTGTTCAAGGAGAAGAACCTGACCGCGTTTCAGCCTGCCGGATTTGAGATTGTTGAGTGTCTTTAATTCTTTTACGCTGACGGAAAACTTTTTTGCTATCCTGAGCAGGGTGTCGCCCTTTTTGACCTTGTAAGTTTTAGGCTCTGCCTTAATCACCTGCTGTGGCGCGGTATTGTCCGGCGATGAATTATCGCTTGTATCTTCAACCACCGCAGCAGCGGCTTCCTTCTTAGCTTCCTTCGAGGGGATTATTAATTCAGTGCCGGGAGCCAATTTATTTGACTCAAGGTTATTGGCCTCGCTGATGGCCTCAACTTTGGTTTTAAATTTTCTGGATATCTTATATAGGCTGTCTCCCTTTTTGACAGTATATGTTTTATCCGCCAATGCCTGAGTGCTTATCAGCATAACAGAGAATAAGACTGTAAATATTAAAGATACTCTCATATTATTTAATCCTTTCAACGGGTCCCTGTGCCTATACCAATATATAGGAATCGGACAAAAGAGTCAATAACTTTAGCCGTGCAGATTCTTATCAGTCGCCCTTAATTGGACTGGAATGCCTAAACCCATTGTTTAATTTTACAGGCCTGATCTAAATTCAGTAAGTAACACAGATCACATTTGTGAAAATAAAGAGGGTGATGAATCAGTTTCCTGTCCACGCGTTCATTACACTTTCAAGGGCATATAAAGGAAGGGCGCCGTTTTCAAGCAGCCTGTCATGAAACCCTTTGATGTCAAACTTTGCACCGAGCCTTGTCCTTGCCTTTTCCCTGATCTCAAGTATCTTCAGCTCGCCTATCTTATACGCGAGCGCCTGTCCCGGCATGGCGATGTAACGGTCCACCTCCACCTCTATTTCATGTTCTTCCTCGCCGGAATTTTCCATGCAGTACCTTATCGCCTCATCCCGGCCCCATTTAAAAAAGTGGATGCCCGTATCAACCACCAGCCTGACGGCGCGCCATATTTCAAAGTTGAGCCTTCCGTATTCAGAGAAATCATCCCGATAAAATCCCATCTCCCTGGAGAGCTTTTCCGCGTATAACGCCCACCCTTCAATGAATGCGGTTGAGCCTTCGTATTTTCTGAAATCAGGCAGGTCTTCCCTCTCCTGCATTATCGCTATCTGAAGGTGATGCCCCGGAACAGCCTCGTGAAAAGACAACGCCTCGGTAATGAACCTGGGCCTCAGCTCAGGATTGTAAGTGTTGGCGTAAAAATAACCGGGCCTTGAAAAATCCCGCGGCGGCGGATAGTAATACGCGGCCGGGGCAGATTGCTCCCTGTATTTCTCGATCTCTTTAATGTCGTATCTGGCCCTGGGCAGTCTCCCGAAATAATCAGGAAGCCTCTTGTCCATCTGAGATAAAATCTCCCTGTAGACATCAAGGATCTCCTGCCTGCTGCTGAAATTAAGCTCCTTCCTCTCCTTCACATAATCGGCAAACTCCCTCATGCTCCCGCTGAAGCCGGTTTTCCGCATAAGTTTTTTGATGTCCGAGGTTATCCTCTCAACCTCTCTCCTGCCGGTTTCATGTATCTCTTCCGGTGAAAGGTCCGCAGTTATGTGATACCGCACAAAAAATCTGTACATGTCAATGCCTTCCGGCAGCGCCCAGAGGCCTTCTTTTTCCCTGCAATGTTTCATGTATTCCTTTGTCAGATAATTGAGCAGTTTTGCGTACGCAGGTGTCACGCGAGAGGAAATCGCTTCTCTCACCAATTTTCCTAATTCTATTTTATCCTGCTCTGAAAATCCCTCTTTCAATTTCGTAACAGGCGAGAACAACGGGTTGTCCTCAGGCGAAAATTTTGTAAAAGTCTCCACCTGTCCAGCGGTAAGCTCCATGACTTTTTTAAAGGCCATAGTTTTATGCGCTATACCTTTTTGCAGATTCTCAATGACCTGATCTATCAGGCGCGGAAAGGCGTTCAGTCTCGCAATATAATTTTCAACGTCCTTCCGGGTGTTGAATGGATGAAACTCGATCAACTGGGGAAAATCGATGTGCGGCCCGGTCATCTGGTCCAGAGGGATGTAATGAGTTTTGAAATCAAACATCCTGATATGATTTTCAAGAGTCGTTTGAATAAGCTTGCGGTCCAGTTGATTCTCCGGAGTCAAAAGAGATTCATCGATATCTCCGATCTTCGTCAAAAGGTTTTTAAAATAATTGACCTGCCCGGTGATCGCTTCCTCTGACAGGTCTTCAAGCGCGTCGTCATACCGGTGGTCTCCGATATAAGTCGCAAACGTTGGATGGGTCTTTAATATGTTTTCCCAGTAGTCTTTGAGATGATCCTGCAATTCTTCATTTTTGTCGTTCATTTAATTTCTCCGATTCCTGCGCCGGTCTTCGGCGCATGTAACATTGTAGCAGATTTTTTCGTGAGAAAATCTGCCGGAGCAATGGCGTTTAACACAGGGTTGAACAGATGTGAAAATTTCTTGGCAAAAAAATATTTTGAGAGATAAAATACTTCATCAATTTTTGAATCAGGAGGGGACAAGATGCAGACAATAGTGCCGATAGAAGTAATCGAAAGAAAGATTCTGCTTATAAGGGGACAGAAGGTTATGCTCGACAGCGACCTTGCAGAGCTTTATGGAGTAGAGACATTTAATCTTAACAAAGCTGTAAAAAGAAATAGCGAGCGTTTCCCTGATGATTTTATGTTTCAGCTTACCAAAGAGGAAACGGATTCTTTAAGATTCCAAATTGGAATCTTAAAGACGGGGGAACAGTCAAGATCACAATCCGGGGAAATCAAAAGCGGACGTGGACAACACCGTAAGTATCTCCCTTATGTCTTCACCGAACAGGGCGTGGCAATGCTTTCCAGTGTTTTGCACAGCAAGCGGGCGATTCAGGTGAATATCGCAATCATGAGGACATTCGTTAAATTGAAAGAAATGCTCTCAACTAACCAAGAACTTGCCTATAAGCTGGCTCAGCTTGAGCAGAAGATGGAAAAGCATGATGGGGAAATTAAAGTAATCTTTGACGCGATAAGGCAGTTGATGGTCCCGCTGGAGACGAAGAAAAAGAAGATCGGGTTTAAGAGGGAAAAAGAGGGATAACGATAAGCAAACATTATTCCCCTCTCCCCCCTGCGGGAGAGGGTTAGGGTGAGGGGTTATTCCAATGAAAACATTCTACGCGCACAGCATTGAAGGAAAGCCGGTTGAGGAATGGCGTGGAAGGGAATAAATGACTGAATATTACGCGCATTCAGAAAATAGTCGTAAAGAAAAACATAGTTTATTAAAACATCTGCGCCAAACGGCGAAGTTCGCGGAATCCTTTGCACGTAAAGTTGACTACAAAGAAATTTTTAAGATAGCAGGCTTACTCCATGACTTCGGCAAATATCAGCCTGACTTTCAGAATTATCTTGAAAACGGAGGAAAGCGAGGAAGCGTTCCTCATGCAGCGTGGGGTGCCGGGTATGCTCGACTCCATAGAATTATTGAGGCGTCAATTGCGATTGACGGGCATCATAAGGGGTTGCCAGACAATTCGGCATGGAAGAGTGATACGGAACCGTTCAAGCGGGGCGAAGTCTCTGGCTTTGAAAATATTACAAGAAATTTTCTGGATGATGCAGGGGTTAATGAGGCAGATATTAAGAATCCTGATTCATTGTCGTTTACTGGTAAGTCACAGCGTGAAATTTTTATCAGATATCTTTTTAGCGCACTTACCGACAGCGATTGGCTCTCAACGGAAGAGCATTTTGATCAGGGCAAGTTTGATATGCGTGTCGGCGCTGTCTTGTCGACGGACACGATGATAAGCAAACTTGAAGAGGAATTCTTAAAGAAGTCAATAGATGGTGAAATCAATCAACTGAGAAATGACGCCCGCAATCAAGCCATCCAGAAAGCGGATATGCCGTGTGGATTTTATTCATTAGCTCTTCCAACCGGCATGGGCAAGACGCTGACGTCAATGGCATGGGCGTTGCGCCATGCAAAGAAGAATGAGTTGAAGCGAGTAATAATAGTCCTGCCTTACATAAACATCATCGACCAGACTGCACAGATTCTGAAAAGTATTTTTGGCGAAGAATGGGTACTTGAGCATCATTCCGGCTACAATGAAGATGACCATAACGGACGAGATGTGAAGGAGGGTTCTTCTCCCATTGAGGAACGTAAAAGACTTGCATGTGAAAATTGGGATTACCCCGTTATCATAACTACGACCGTCCAATTCTTTGAATCGCTGTTCAGTAATAGACCGTCCCAATGTCGCAAGGTCCATAATATAGCAGAATCTGTGGTGATATTTGATGAGGTGCAGGCGATTCCGAAGGAAGTAATATTACCAACACTCCAAATGCTTAAAGATGTTCAGGTCGTCATGAAGACTTCTTTTTTGTTCTGCACGGCTACTCAACCTGCGTTTGAAAAGAGAGAAGAGTTTGACGGTATAAGTGAAATTTGTCCTCTAATTGATGACCCTGCTGTACTTTATGACAAAACACAGCGCGTCGACTATACCTTGCTGAATGATTTAATACCGATTGATTACAATGACCTGCTTAAGGCTGTAGTACAGACAGGTAACTCATCTCTTGTCATATTCAACACCAAGAAAGCAGCGTTAGAATTTTATAATTGCACCCGGGGATTGGGAAATTGGGAGAAGAAATATCATTTATCAACAGCAATGTGTCCATCACATCGAAAAGGCGTAATCAAAAATGTCCGAGATGACCTGGAAGCAAAGAAGAAAATGCTGGTAGTTTCCACTCAGCTTATTGAAGCGGGTGTTGATTTTGATTTCCCTGTTGTATTTCGTGCTATGGCTCCGCTTGAAGCGGTTATTCAATCTGCAGGCCGTTGCAATCGTGAAGGACGTTTAGGTGAGTTGGGTGGAAAAGTATATCTCTTCAAGTTACAGGATAGCGGTATGCCGAACAAAACATACGCCGCCTGTGCGGGACATGCAGAAGAGTTGATCAAACCTGATTTAAGTCGATTGCATGGGCATACGATATTCAATGAATACTATGCTCAAGTAGTACAGCTTTATGTTGACCCTGATAAGTACGATATCAACGAAGCACGAAAACAATTTAATCTCTCTTAGGGTCTAATTCCCCGCCGCTTGCGGCGAGTATAATAGATGACGTGAGCATCTATATACATAAGAGCCATAATGTCAGTGTATTGCTGTATCATTTTGTCTTTCCAACG
>JACQZF010000032.1 GCA_016213945.1 Nitrospirota bacterium
GTATTTGGTTAACAGCTCTCTTACTTCCATCTCTACAAGATCCAAAAGCTCGGGATCGTCTACCATATCTACTTTATTCATGAACACTACTATATATGGAACTCCTACCTGTCTTGCAAGCAGGATATGTTCTCTTGTCTGAGGCATCGGCCCGTCCGCAGCCGATACTACCAGTATCGCTCCGTCCATCTGCGCCGCTCCCGTTATCATGTTCTTTACGTAGTCCGCATGGCCCGGACAGTCCACGTGCGCGTAATGCCTTACTTCTGTCTCATACTCAACATGCGCTGTCGCTATCGTTATCCCTCTCGCCTTCTCTTCCGGCGCGTTGTCTATTGAATCAAAGGCCCGATATGTTGCCTTGCCCTTCATCGCCAAATACTTAGTTATCGCCGCTGTCAAGGATGTCTTGCCATGATCTACATGACCAATCGTTCCTACATTGATGTGCGGCTTCGTTCTTTCAAATTTTGCCTTTGCCATAAATCCTCCTGATTTTAGGTCATTAAAACATTTTTATATATAAAATCAATGGGTCTTAAATTTCTTAAGTCCATTATACTATACAATTGCTTATGTATAACTCAATCAATTAATTTTTGCCTTTTGGCAAAGCCCATGACCGGGATTGAACCGGTGACCTCATCCTTACCAAGGATGTACTCTGCCAACTGAGCTACATGGGCAAATTCGTTATGCGTAACGCGTAATGCGTTATGGGATAAAAAGTTTTTTCTCTTTACGCATCACACATTACTATTAAAATGGAGCGGGAAACGGGATTCGAACCCGCGACCCTCAGCTTGGAAGGCTGACGCTCTACCACTGAGCTACTCCCGCATTACAACCGCTTACAGCTTTTAGCCATCAGCTATCAGTGAATTTTGCTGAGCAAAATTCACTGGTGGAGAGGGGAGGATTCGAACCTCCGAAGGCTTCGCCGGCAGATTTACAGTCTGCTCCCTTTGGCCACTCGGGAACCTCTCCTTTAAGCTGTCAGCAATTAGCTTTCAGCTCTCAGCTAAAATTTTCAACTTCTTCTTTACTGACTGCTGACAGCTTATGGCTGTCCACTGTCTTTTTATGGAGCCGATGAAGGGATTCGAACCCCCGACCCTCTGATTACAAATCAGATGCTCTGCCAACTGAGCTACATCGGCGCTTTTATTAATTAATTTAATCTCAATTTATTAGCGGCAGATGTGTATTGAGGCTTCCTCTGTAACTTTTCTCGGCCAATTCCGGTCTAAAATTCTATTAATAGAATAGATAATATAAATAATTAGTTCCTATTTGGTCAACCAGTAATCATAACATTTATTTTTTTTCTTTTACAATGCCCTGTTTTGGGGCTACTCGGTCCTAACAGTGGCAACCTTCAGAACTTAAATTAAACTTCTGGGACTCTGCGAGAGGAAGGTTTAGTAATATTACAGCGTATTAATCAGCCTGTTCTTTACCGGCCGAAAATTCACCGAAAGAGATGTTTTCTTTAATAGCAAAGATTGCCCCCATGACAACGGTAGTGCCCATTGATACGAACCATGAAACAATGCCGTAGCTGAAAGCGACCTCTTGAGGGATGCCGAATATCCCGTGCAAGGCTGCCACACAAGCCAAATGGTATGATCCAAGAAACCCCGGAGTGGGAGCTGCAGTAATAAAAATAGCTACCGTCAAGCAAAGTATTACAAGCGAGGAGACAATGGGCAGGTCCGCTTCAATGCCGAATGCCAGATAGAGAGGATAATAGGTGATAATAAATGAAGCCCATATTAAGATGGAAAGGAAGCCCGTAGCCATAAATCCGCGTTTGTCCCTGATAATGCTAAGTCCATCGGTAAATGAATGCACTAAACCGATGATCTTTTCCTTCCATTTTTGCGGGAAAGGTTTAACGAAAAAATCCACAACCTTCATCGCCCAATCATTCTTGAACTGTAGAAAAGCGGAAAACAATAAGATTAATACAAACAAAATTAAACTTGCCGAGCCAAAATAAATCATTTTATTATGAGTATCACCTGTTCCAAAGGCGTCTCCCATGAAAAGTAAAACCCAGCACAGCAAAAAAAGTACAAGGGCCAGATCAAAAAGTCTCTCTATAACAATGGAGGCGAATGACGCGCTGAAGCTGATGTTTTCTTTTTTGGAAAGGAGATAAGGCCTGACAACCTCCCCAGCCCTGGCAGGGAGCATATTTGCCATAAAGCCTATCATCAATGGAGACAAGAGGTTAACTGTTTTTACTTCTTTTATAGAACGGATAAGATAGCGCCATCTCATGGCCCTGAGTAAATAACTTATAATAACCAAGAAGATAGCTGGAAAGATGTATACATAATGTACCGATTTGAGTGCGGTTACAAGCTTATCGAACTCTATATCTTTAGTGGCGTAGTATAAAGAGAAGACAATAATGACAATGCCGATGAGCAAATGAAGAAGTTTTTTATGCATGAATTGTTAATAGTATAGCGGTTAAATAAATTAACAATCAAGCCTTATCTTTCGCCATATCGATAATTTCGATCACCCTGTCAACTATTAACTGGACAACCTGTTCGCCCTTTGCCCTGCTTGCCTTTGCCGGGTCTCCCCACACACCGCCGCGCCAGTATTTGAGTTTGTCTTTCACAATAAACGGTCCCGGCATCTTAGGATATTCTTCTTTTGAGCTTCCCTTTACAAGCTCCGGCGCAAGGTAAAGAACAAGAGAAGTCTCGATTTCCCCCGCGTGTGAATCATTCGGCGTTTCCGCGATCGCTGAGAGCTCTTTGCGGAGGACGTCATAAGGACAGAGTACCGCGATCTTCATTCCCTTTAACTCCTCAATCAGCGTTTCTGCCGCTTCCTTTAGGGCGTACGAATGCAGACCTCCTCCATGACCCGTGACAAGAAAAAAGTTCCTGAGACCTTTTCTATATGCGTCTCTCACAATATCGCAGGTAAGTCTCCTCAGAGTTTCGGGAGTAATGCTTATCGTCCCCGGATGCCGGCTGGTAGAGGTACACACTCCGTAATAAATTGGCGGCGCGAGAAACACTTTTCTCTTTTGGACAACACGCTTGAGCACTTCATATACGATCAAAGTGTCCGTGTTTAATGGAAGATGATTGCCGTGCTCTTCAACCGTGCCGAACGGGAAGATTATGGTTTTCGTCTTTTTCAAATGTCTCTTAAATTCAGCCATGGTAATATTTTCGAGCAGCATGGTCGCCTCCTTGTTTGATAAATTGACTGGATTTATTATACTTGTTGTGAGATATGAAATATCATTGCGAGTGTTATGGACCAATCCATTGTTTTGGCTTACAGCTATTAGCTGTAAGCTTATTTTTTAATCCATGAAACTCATTATTCTTGGAAGCGGCACCTGCGTGCCGTCCCTGAAAAGAAACGCCCCCGGATATTATCTGGAGGCAGGGGGTTTTCAAATTCTTGTCGACTGCGGCAGCGGGACACTGCTTCAACTTGAGAGGGCGGGAAAAAGTTACAAAAGCATTGACGCCGTATTTATCACCCACAGACATCCTGACCATTTCGCGGATTTGATGCCCCTGATCCAGGCCCTCCTTGCCACGCCGAAATTCAAGAGGGAGAAGGACCTTTTTATCGTAACGCCTTGCGGCTTCATCTCATATTATGAAAAGGCGATTGCCTCCATTTTGGGTAAACCGAAGGATTTCAGCATTCAGCTTATAGAAATTGAGGACAAACTCGAACTCGGCTCCTTCAATATTTTTACCGCGGAAACCGTCCATTCGACAGACAGCATTTCCTACAGGTTTGAACATGGAGACAAGGCCATTGTCTTTACCGGCGACGCGGATTATGATCAGGGGATTGTCGAGCTCTCAATCAAAGCCGACCTCTTGATCGCAGATTGTTCCTTCCCTGATTTAATGAAGGCAAAAGGGCACCTGACTTCAAAAGAATGCGGCCTTGTCGCAAAAAGGGCAGGCGTGAAAAAACTCCTCCTGTCTCACCTCTATCCCGCTGATATACCAGACATTGAGAGAGTCAGGGAAGCCCGGGACGTCTTTGACGGCGATGTATTGCTGGCAGAGGACCTGATGGAGATGGAGTACTGAATGAAAGAGATACGACATAGATTTTCTATTAAGATATTGATAATAAATTTTGTCTTATTTAAAATTTGGTGAGTCTTGAGCATGAAAATATTTTATTCCCCTAAATGTCTTGAATATTCCCAGCCCGGTCATCCTGAGTCCCCTGAAAGGGTGCGCGGCACGTATGAGTATTTAGAACAGAAAGGTTATGGATTTACCAGTCCCAGACCCTGCACGGATGAAGATATTCTTTTGGCCCACTCACAAATACTCCTTGACAGCGTCAGGAAAGAAAAATTCTTCGACTTTGACACGCCTTTATTTCCGGGCATATTCGATATTGCAAAGTTGTCAGCAGGAAGCGCGATTGGCGCGGCTATGCATTGCTTGACCACGGGAGAGAACGCTTTCTCCCTCATGCGTCCGCCGGGCCACCACGCAACAAGGGGCAATCTCGGCGGGTTTTGTTATCTCAACAATATCGCCATTGCCTCATTGAAGGCAAAAGAAAAAGTTGGAAAAGTTGCAATTGTGGATTTTGACTGCCACCACGGAAATGGCACTGAAGACATCCTGCACGGCAAAAAAGATTTCCTGTACCTCTCCCTGCATCAAAGCCCGCTGTATCCCGGCACAGGATTGAGGAGCGGGGAAAACTGCATTAATTATCCCTTGCCGGCCGGCACAACGCCGAATGAATATCTCTCGGCATTTCAGGATGGATTACAGCAGGTTGAAGAATTTAATCCCGATGTCCTGGCAATCTCCGCCGGCTTTGACACTTACAAACTCGACCCGATTACCAGTCTCACCCTTGAAAAAGATACGTACAGGAAGATAGGCACGATGCTTGCGGATTTAAAAAAACCGGCCTTCGCAATACTCGAGGGCGGCTACAGCAGGGACCTGCCTGAATGCGTTTATCAATTCCTGACCGGACTGGAAGAGTAAACCTAATAAAGTTTTTATGCCACTAATGTTCACGAATTGCCTCGAATAAAACAGGACGCGCTATCCATTCGTGAACATTCGTGAACATTCGTGAACATTCGTGAACATTCGTGAACATTCGTGGCAGTTAAGGATTCAGGTTTTCCCCACCCTGTGCAGTTTCATGATGTTGCTTTTGCCACCGAGGGCGAATGGAGAAGCGGCGATTATTGCAATGGCGTCGCCTTCTTTCACGATGCCTTTTTTAAGGAGCGCCTTTTCCGACTCGGAGATCATCTCATCAGTGTTGTTTGGAAATTTCATGACAAGCGACGTGATCCCCCAGTAAAGGCTCATCCTCCTGTAAATATTCTCTCTGTCGGTAAAACATACAATTGGAACACGGGGCTTGAGTTTGGATACAAGTAGTGCAGTAAATCCGCTCCTGCTGAAAGCGACTATGGTCTTTGCTTTTATGTCCATTGCGGATGAACATGCGGCCCCGGCGATAGCGTGTGCGAAACTTACCGGACTTTGACTCAAAGCACAAGAAGGCAACCCCTCTGTATTTTCCCTTAATAAGGGGGAAAAGTGGATGTTGTTAGCCTCCGTATAACTGATTATCCTGTCCATCATTTTCACTGCCTCTACAGGATACTTGCCTGCGGAAGTCTCCGCGGAGAGCATGAGCGCATCAGCGCCGTCAAGCACGCCATTTGCAACGTCAGTTGCCTCAGCCCTTGTAGGACGCAAATGCCCTGTCATTGATTCCAGCATCTGGGTCGCAATGATTACAGGTTTCAATGCGGAATTGCACATCGCTATCAGACGCTTCTGGATTATAGGGACTTCCTCAGTCGGGACTTCGACCCCGAGGTCTCCCCTTGCAATCATAAGCCCGTCCGAGGCGTCAATGATCTCCTCTATATTCTCAAGCGCCTGCCTGGTTTCTATTTTTGCAATTACAGGAATGCCGGCTTTTTGCTTTTTCAAATACTGTTTGACTTTCAAAACATCGTCCCTTGAACACACAAAGGAAAGCGCTGCATAGTCAACGCCAAGATTTATACCGTACGAGAGGTCAGCCATGTCCTTTTTTGTAAAAGTGCAGGTGGAAATCTTGACATCTGGAAGATTAACGCCCTTCTTCTCTTTCAACATTCCGCCCTCTATCACTTTTGTTACCAGCCGGGCTTTCCCCTTCCTGATGACTTTTAACTGGATCAATCCGTCGTCTATCAGAATAACGCTGCCGGCGTGTAAATCTTTAATGAGATGCGGATATTGAATCTGTATTTGTTTGCTGTCACCGGTGACATTCTTTGTCGTTACAGCAAGCTCGGAGCCTTTTTCAAGCCTGACAGCGCCGCCTTCAACAGAACCGATTCTAATCTTCAGCCCTTTTAAATCCTGGAGTATCGCAACAGGCGATTTGTGCTGGCGCGCACCTGACTTAATGAGATCAACTGCCTTCTTATGCGTCTCATAAGTCCCGTGCGAGAAATTCAGCCTCGCCACATTCATTCCTGCGGCGATCATTTGATGAATGACTTGTTTTGAACTGCTCACCGGTCCTATTGTGCAGACTATCTTTGCTTTGCGCATATTGTTACTCCTCTCACTCCATCCACTCCGCAGCCTTACCCTTCAGACACGCTGTATGTCTCTGCCAGTGCTCGCCTCTATTTTTAAAATCTGAACGATAGTGCGCTCCGACGCTCCCCTTTCTCAAAAGGGCTGAATCGGTAATTAAATTTGCTACAGTCAAAATGTTCTTCAACTCAAATCCCCGCCTGTCATGAAACTGAATGTCTGTAATGGAATGCTTCTTATCAAGCCATTTTCTTGCAATGGAAAGCGATTCGTCACACCTGATAATCCCAACCTTGTTCCACATAATCTGCCTCAAAGCGCTCCTTGTTTTTTCAATATCAAGCGGAGATATTACATGAGACTCGTCATTAAATCCATCATGACTGACTTCAGAGGCGGCAGCATCAGTTTTTTCTTCCTCGACATACCTGATGGCTTTTTTCCCGGTCCTCGCACCGTAAACGAGTCCCTCAAGCAGGCTGTTTGATGCGAGGCGATTTGCGCCGTGGACCCCTGTGCAGGCGACTTCGCCCGCGGCAAAAAGTCCCTTTATGTTTGTCTCACCTTCTGTATCAGTCTTGACCCCGCCCATGATGTAATGCGCAGCCGGGGACACGGGTATCATGTCCTCGGTAATGTCGATATCATACTGAAGGCACGTGGCGTAAATCAGTGGAAACCGGTTTTCCACAAAATCCTTATCAAGATGTGTGAGGTCGAGATAAACGTGCCTTGAATTTGTCTTGACCATTTCAGAGACGATAGCCCTTGTTACCGCATCTCTCGGGGCCAGCTCCGCCATCTCATGATATTCGGGCATGAACCTTTTGCCTTGTATATTTTTTAATACCGCGCCTTCGCCCCTCATGGCTTCGCTTAGAAGAAACTGCGGGGCCGCAGGTGAGTAAAGTGTGGTCGGATGGAACTGAATAAATTCCATATCGGAAATCAAAGCGCCGGCCCTGTAGGCAATCGCAATGCCGTCGCCTGTTGCAATCGTTGGATTTGTCGTCCTTGAAAAGACCTGGCCCGCGCCGCCAGTAGCGAGAACCACCGCTTTTGCGAAGATATTTATAAGTGCGTGGCCTCTTAGCACGGTAGCTCCGACGCACCTGCCGCCTTCAATAATTAAATCGAGAGTAAATGCGTAGTCATATCTTGAGACGGAATTAAAGGACCGGACCTTGTTAATGAGAACGCGCTCAATCTCCCTGCCAGTGGCATCACCGTGGGAATGGAGGATTCTCCGCCTTGAGTGCGCGGCCTCCATTGTAAAGGAGAGTTTACTTCCCTCTTTGTCGAATTCAGCCCCCCACGATATAAGTTCAAGAATAAGGCCGGGGCCTTCCTCAACTAAAATCCTTACCGCATTCTCTCTGCAAAGTCCGTCTCCCGCTTTTATTGTGTCTTCATTGTGGATGCCGACTTCATCTTCATCGCTCAGGGCGACTGCAACGCCCCCCTGCGCATAGCCTGTGCTGCTTTCAGTGACTTTGTCTTTGGTGAGGACGAGCACGCTGCCTTTCGGGGCAAGTTCGATAGCGGCTCTCAGACCTGCAACGCCGCCGCCGATTACAAGGAAATCCACCGTTTTTACGGAAGGCTTCATGATGGAATGAATATAAAGCATTTAGTGGTTGAAGTCAAATAAGTAAAAAGTATTTCAAATTACATGTAGCTGCGTTAGGATTTTGTGGTAAAATTGATTCCTAAATTTATGTATAGAAAAGATATCTTCCTGATTATAGAAAGGAGCAGAAAATGAAAACTTATGTATGCCAAATTTGCAGTCACATTGCCTTTGATCAGGCTCCTGTTGATTGTCCTGTTTGCCGGATGCCGATAGAGAATTTTGAAAACAACCCGGATGCGGTAAAAAAACCTGCAGACCCTGAAAATCTCTGTGCAGAAGACCGGAAACATCTTCCCGTGATACAGGTTAACAGGGAGTGCAGTTTGAATCAAAGCGCCGGATACATGGATGTGCATGTCAAGATAGGCGAGATTGAACATGAGATGACATCGGAGCACCTTGTCAACTTTATAGATATATATTTAGATAAGAAATTTATAATGAGAACCATGTTGACCCATCGCAGGATTCATCCGGCCACGGCCCTGCGCTTAAATGTAAATTCAGGTACACTTACGGTAATTGGAAATTGCACCTTGCACGGAAGCTGGATGAAAAGGGTCAACCTTTCCTCACCCTTTACTGCCTAACCACTCCATGGGATCAACAGGCCTCCCTTTATATCTGATTTCAAAGTATAGCGTTGGCGTATTAAAGAGTCTGGATTTGTTTACTTTTCCTATATCCATTCCTTTAATAAGTATGTCGCCTGTCACAAGCTGGGTCTCGGCAAGATTGCCGTAAACACTGTTATAGCCGTTGCCGTGATCAATAACTAACAACATGCCGTACGCCTCAAACTTGTCGGCGTATATCACCCTTCCACCTGCTATTGCCTTAGGCGTTTCTCCAAGTTTCGCCTCGATTTCTATTCCGTTTTTGACGACAAGCTTATTGAATACCGGATCCTCATATTTTCCGTATGGCACTAACACTTTGCCGTCAACGGGCCAGGGGAGGTTTTTCTTTAACGAGTTGAACCCGTCGCCGAGAACCACCTTCGGAATCTCCTTTGTCTTCAGTCCCGAGATCATGTCCTGTAGGTTTCTGGAAGACTCTTCGAGCTCTTTGATATTGTTTTCAGATGAAATACGTTTGCCTCTTACAGAAGCAAGCATTTCGGCTTTCTTCCTCCGCTCCGTCTGTAATTCTCTTTCCTTCCCCCGCGCATATTCCTTGTCCGCATTCAAGTTTTCATGCAAGACTTCCATTTCCTTCTTTTTCAGGCTTATCTCCTGTAATTCTATACTGTACTTATTTAATATCTTGCTGTCATGATACGCAACGAGGCTAAGATATCTGCTTCTCTTGATTAAATCCTGGTAGTCCTCCGCGGATATTAGTATAAGTGCATTCCCGCCGTATTGCTGTTTATATAAAGCGTTTATGTGGTCTTCGAAGTATTGTTTCCTGTTGCCCAATTGGCTTTTAAGCGCGTCTATCTCTTCCGAGAGATTATTAATCTCCGATTGAGTCTGCGATATGCGCCTTTCGTAGCGCCTCAGTTCCTCTTCTTTCTTTTTGATGCCATTGTTTATTTCTTCAATTTTTGTAAGGATGGAACCTTCATTCTTTTCAGCTTCCTTGACCTTACCCAATTCATCTATAAGCTTCTGCTGAATCTCTGAAAGTTTTTTTATAGGATTTGCAGCGTGAACAGGGTCAAAGGGCAGAGGGCAGAGGAAAAAAATTAGCACAGAGCACAGAGCACAGAGCACAGGTTTAATCCTTTGCCCTTCGTTCTTGGCTTTACGTCCTTTGTTCTCTGCCCTCTGCCCTTTGACCTTTGCTCTCATTTTAATACCTTATCTTCCCTACTGCTATAAAGCTTCCTGCCACGCTCAAAAAAGCTCCGGCAAGCGGAATTTCAATATAAGCGCTTAACGGCAAAGATATCAGGTTTGATTTCATCGAAGGCATGAACTCAACTATCTTTAAAGACGCAAAAGAAGATGCGGCGGATATCAACGCCACGCTGATGATGCCTCCGATCAGACCGATAAAAATTCCCTCCATAAGAAAGGGAAGCCTGATGAATATCTTTGTTGCGCCCAATAATTTAAGCGTCTCTATTTCGTCTTTCCTCCTGTAAAAGAAGATCTTGATGGTGCTGAAAGTGATGAATGTAATCGCTGCGAATACCGCACACCCAAAAAATAAAGTGCCCATCTTCATAGCCTTTGAAATGGCGTACAGGGACGACAGCCATTTTTCCCCGTACTGGACTTCCTCCACACCCTGCATCTGTTTTATTTGCGCCGCCTTTTTACCGGCAAGACCCGGGTCCAGCAAGTCGCTTTTTAACGTAAGTTCAAGAGAAGCGGGGAGCGGGTTTTCATCAATGCCTTCGAGGATAAGGGAGTTTGCCCCCAAAGTATGTTTGACTTCATCAAGGGCCTGGTCCCTTGATATGTATTTTACTTCTACGATATCGGCATCCCGCTGGAAATATTTTCTCAGCGAATCTTCCCTTCCGGTGTCCGTCTTCTTGTCTAAATAGACGACCATGCCGAAACTCTTGGCCCAGCGCTGGACCACCGAGTCCGTATTCCTCGATACTATTATGAATGAGCAAAGGATCGACAGGCCGATGCTGACGGAGAGGATCGTGAGAAAGTTGATCCACTTTTCACGCCAGATGCTGTTAAATGCGGTTTTCAAAGCATACCTTAGGATTATCACGCCACCATCTCCTTCTCAATGTATTTATTGTTTATGTAAAAAACCCTGTTCCCGGTTTTGCGGAAGAGGCCCTCATTATGCGTTGCGATAAGCACTGTTGTGCCTCTTGCATTTATCTCCCTGAAAAGCTTCATGACTACCTCGGAATTATCGTCGTCGAGATTGCCCGTGGGTTCATCCGCAAGCAGGACGATCGGCCTTGCTACCATGGCCCTTGCAACCACGACCCTCTGTTGTTCTCCTCCTGACAGGTACGGGGGGGAAATATTTGCCTTGTGTATGAGGTTTATCTCCCTCAACACAGCGTTCACGCGTTCTCTTATTTCATGGGGATGTTTTTTGTGAATGGTTAATGCAAGCGCAATATTATCAAACACTGTTTTGTTGTCCAGCAGCTTGAAGTCCTGAAAAACCACCCCGACATTTTGCCTCAGAGACGGGATGGCGTTTTGTTTCATTTTACTTACAATCCAGTCAGAGACAACAATCTGCCCGGAGTCGGGGCGCTCCGCTCCGTAAATGAGTTTAAGCAGCGTTGTTTTTCCCGCCCCGCTCGGCCCGGTTAGAAAGGCAAACTCTCCCCTTCCCATTGAAAAGGAAATATCTTTGAAGACGACTTCTCTATCGTATGTTTTTGTTACTTCGTCAAACAATATCATCTCTATAAAACTCCTTTCTTCTCGCTCTATTTTAAAAATGAATAAATGTTGATTAATGTGATTGTCATCACTACCTATTATCGGGTTCTTGTGTAAAATACTAAAATGAATTTGCGAGATAAAAAGAAATGATTTACTGAGGAGGAGATGATGGTAGGCGATGCTGGGATTGAACCAGCGGCCTCTTCCGTGTGAAGGAAGCGCTCTCCCACTGAGCTAATCGCCCTCCGAGGAAATTATAAAAAAATATGTTTATTAAAGCAAATGATGTGATATAATGTTGCCAATAAAAAGGATGTATGTTTAATTTAGTTAAGCGATATAGAACTTATGGATTAAAGTATAGCTTGATTTTTTCCGAATGTATCCATTATAAATGGTGATGCAAATCATTTATAATGGATAGGCGGGCGGGAAAGGTTTTAAGATTTATGATTACTCTGATGCTAAATGCAGCGAATAAAATAAACAATATTATTTCAGCAGAGATAATTCATTGTCTATGATTTTTGGCAAAAAAAACATAGTGGGTCTTGATATCGGCTCCAAGAATATCAAGGCCGTACAGCTTAAAGAATCAAAAACCGGTTACCAACTCGAACGCCTGGGCATAGCCCCCCTCGAGCCGGAATTAATAGTAGATGGCTCCGTCCTCGACTCTTCCCGCGTTGTCGGAGCAATTAAAGGACTGATTTCAAGCACCGACATTAAAACCAAAGACGTCACCCTCTCCGTTTCAGGCCACTCATCCGTTATCATCAAAAGAGTATCGCTCACCCAGATGTCCGAGGATGAATTGGGCGAATCAATAAAATTTGAGGCTGAGCAGTACATCCCCTTTGATATTGAAGACGTCAATCTCGACTTTCAGATACTTGGCCCGTCAGGAAAAGAAAACATGATGGACGTCCTCATTGTGGCAGTCAAAAAAGAGAAGATAAACGAGTACGTCACTGTTGTAAAAGATGCAGGACTTAATCCTGTGATCGTCGACGTTGACGCCTTTGCCCTTGAAAACATGTACGAGCTTAACTATGAAACCAAGGAAGACGAGAATGTCGCGCTCGTTAACATCGGGGCCGGAATGATCAATATGAACATACTTAAAGGCGGAAGCTCGGTTTTTACCAGAGACAGCGCAGTCGGCGGCAACCTGCATACCGAGGCCTTGCAAAAGGAATTTACCATATCATACGCCAACGCCGAGAAACTGAAACTGGAGGGCTCCAAGGAAGGTATCTCGCCGGAAGACATGGCAGCAGCCATTACTTCAGCCTCTGAAGACATCATTTCCGAGATCTCCAGGTCGTTTGACTATTTCAGGGATACTACAAATTATGAGAACATTAATGAGATAATCATCAGCGGAGGTGTGGCCCTGACGGCAGGTTTTGTATCTCTGTTATCCGAAAGGGCTGGAATCAACGTCCGGGTTGCCGAACCGTTTAAAAGCATTCGTGTGCCAGATACCTTTGATAAAGAATATCTAAAAAAAGTCGAGCCTATTATCGCCGTTGCCGTAGGCCTGGCATTAAGAAGGGTGGGAGACAGATAAATGATAAGGATTAATCTTCTTCCTACAAAAAAGGTATTGAAGATACCTCCTGTTTTTATTTACGGCACCATGGCGACGGCCACCCTGATTGTTGTGTTTATTGTCTTTACATTTTATTTATTCGGCAAAGTCTCCGCAATGCAGACCGAGTTATCCAATAAGGGAAAAAGGCTTGAAGAGTTAAAAACAATGATAAAAGAAGTCCAAAATTATGAAAAAGACAATGAGGAATTCAGGAAAAAAACCGAAATCATTGAGCAACTGAAAAAGAACCAGATTGTGCCTTTGCGTCTACTCGACGAAGTAAGCGGAATGCTCCCCAAGGGTGTATGGCTTACCCTCCTTAACGAAAAGAGCGGCGTTACAAATATAGAAGGCTATGCGCATACAAACAACGATCTTGTCACTTATGTCCAGAACCTGAAGGGATCGAAATATTTGACAGACGTCATGCTGATTGAATCGCGGCAGGCCGCAATTGATGAATTTGAGGTATATAAATTCAAACTGACATTTAAAATTAAAATATAGGATTTATGACAGCCACTAATATCATAAACAAGTTAAAGAATCTTTCATCCAGTATGCAGCTTGTCATATCAATACTGCCTTCTTTACTGCTGCTCATTTTATTTATCTTCCTTGTGCTACTTCCTAAAAACAGCGAAATAAAAATACTCGATACCAAACTTACGAAGCTGAACCAGGAAATACAGAGCAGCGAGGCAAAGGTAAAAAAGCTTGATACGCTGATAGCCGAAAATAAATTATTGAAAGCTAAGCTTGCAAAATTACAGGAACAACTGCCGGAAGAAAAAGAAGTCTCCGTGCTGCTTAAACAAATATCCGATTCAGGACTGCAATCAGGGCTTGAAATACTCTTATGGAGACCGGAAGCTAAAAAGACAAGCCCCGATAACCTGTATGTCGAGATCCCGGTTAAGGTTGAGGTACTGACCGGCTATCACAACCTCGGCGTCTTTTTCAGCCATATCAGCCGGCTGCCGCGGCTCGTAAACATATCGGATATAGACCTTCGCGTTAAAGAAAGAAAGGGCAAAGAAGGCGCTGGTCTGATTGACGCTAATTTTACGGCGCGCACCTTCGCATCCATAAGTCCTGATGATGTAGTTGAGCCTAAAGAGGGAAAAGCAAAAGGGCAAAAAGAGCAGCCGAAGGAGAAAAAAGAATAGATGGAGAGGAATAGGGTGATGGGAATTAGAATCTTTTGTGTAGTGTTTATGTTCATTGCTCTTTCTTCCTATTACGGCTGCAAGGGGCAACCCGCTCCTCCCGCTAAGACAGCAAAGCCACAAGCTGAGGCGACCGCAAAAAATGAACCTGCCGCCGGACAGGCTCCGGCAGTTGCGCAGGAAACGCCGCCGGCAGAAGGTTACGTGTACCAGCCTGGAGACAGGCGCGACCCTTTTGTGCCTCTAATCGTGACCACGAAAAAAGCTCAAAGGAAGGCTGCTGGAAAGCCCGGCACACTTGAAAGTTATGATATAAGCGAATTCACGCTACTGGCCATTGCAAAAAAAGGGGCCCAGTATTACGCGCTTCTTGTTACGCCTGACAACCGGTCCTTTTCAGTTAAAAGAGGGACCGTTATCGGTTATAACAATGGGAAGGTCGAAGAGATCACAAAAAATAAAGTAATGTTAGTGGAATATTCGAAGGATTTTAAAGGTGACCTCCAACCCAAAAGAATAACCTTAGAGTTTCAAAAGGAGAGATAGATAATGCTAACCAGAAAATTTTTTCTACTTCTAACGGTCTTTTTTATATGCAGCCAGGCGCTCTATGCCCGGGCAGAGGAGCAATCCGCAGCAAAACCTGAAATTACCGGGATAGATGTAACGGAGAGGAACGGGACCACGGAGATTGAAATAAAATGTAGCGCCCCTTTTAATTATACAATCTACAAGCCATCCGACCCGTATCAGGTTATAGTTGAATTGCAGAACACGGAGCCGGGCCAATTTAATAAAAAACTGACCGTAGACAGGGCGGGAGTTCTGGATATAGTGCCTGTGAGGGAAAAAGGCGCTGTTGATGTTACAAAAATTATGATTGCGCTCACAGTGCCGGTTGACGTAACACCCGAATACAAAGACAATTCCCTGATTATAGCCTTTGATAATCCCGAGGCAGGGGAAGCCGCTAAGGTTGAGGAGAAAGCGCCTGAAGAGGCTGCTCCCGAAACTGCAAAATCCGCCGCTGAACCAATTGCGCATATGGAGTATTCAGGAGATAAAATATCCATTGATTTTCAGGACGCAGACCTTACCCATATATTCAGGCTTATCTCAGATATAAGCGGATATAACATAGTCGTCAGCCCTGAAGTTAAGGGCAAGTTCTCGATGAAGCTCATTGACGTGCCGTGGGACCAGGCCCTCGATGTCATTCTAAGGAATTACGGTTTATCAAAATCCGTTGAAGGCAACATAATCCGCATAGCTCCGACCTCCATACTGGCCAAAGAAGAGGAGGATATCGCAAGGGCCAAAGAGTCCCAGGAAAAATCAGGAGACCTTGTGACAAGAGTTTATCCGATTAATTACGCCAAGGTTGATGAAATAAAAAAGGCGATTGACACCGCCAAGCTTCTAACAGCAAGGGGTTTCATCAGCGTTGATGAAAGGACCAGTTCAGTCATAATAAAAGACGTTGATAAAAAACATGAGGAATACACAAGCATCATAAAAGCGCTCGATGTGCCCACGCCTCAGGTGAATATAGACGCAAGAATAGTTGAAGTAACTACAAATTTTTCAAAAGAGCTCGGCATCCAGTGGGGCGCTCTTATAAAGCCTTCCCCTCAGACACAAATTTCAGGTATAACGCCTCCTTTGCCGGGTAACGTTGGAAGCGACAGCTTCTTTTCCAGTAACCCGCTGTTGGTAAATCTTCCCGCAGCTGTCGGCCAGGGGGCCGGAGGCTCATTAGGCATCGGCTATATAAGCGCAAAGACCCTGAGAGCGCTCGATATTCAGCTTTCCGCCATGGAAGCCACCGGAAAAGGCAGGATAGTCTCCAACCCCAGGGTCATGACAATGGACCATCAAAAAGCAAAAATCCTGCAGGGCAAAAAGATACCATACCAGACCACCTCTCAGGAAGGCACCCAGACGGCATTTGTCGACGCGGCCATCGAACTCACAGTAACGCCGCATATTACTCCCGAAGGGACTATCCTTCTGACTATAGAGGCCAAGAAAAACGAGGCCGATTTCAGTCAGGTCTCTTTCAGCGGTGTGCCTACGATTAATACCAATGAGGTAACAACTCAGGTTTTGATAAAGGACGCAGATACCCTTGCGCTTGGAGGGATCTTTAAAACTACCATTTCCAAAAATAATGCTGGCGTACCCGCTCTAAGCAAGATACCCGGCCTTGGATGGCTTTTTAAAACCCAGAAAGACGTTGAGGATACAACTGAACTGTTGATCTTTATAACGCCAAGGATTGTGAAGTAAGAATAAAGTTAAGAGTTAAAGAAATAAAGTTGATGAAAGTTTATGACGATAAATAATCATACACGCCAAGACGCAGGAGGACTAATGAGAATTAATTTTTTCTTTCTAATGATAATAAGTCTGTTTTTTATGTTGTCAGGCTGCGGAGGCGGCGACCCGCAGGGCGGCGGAAGCGTTGACGCGCCTGCTGAAGGTACGCTTACGATAGGTCTTTCGAGCTCGTCCATTACCGACACATCCGCTACAACTACAACAGATACATTTTGTTGTCTTACAGTAGTTGTGAAGGATGCAAATGACATCCCACTTAGAGATGTAAACATATCCATAGCTTTTCCTTTTGCTGTGCCTGATTCATCAGGCATGGTGCAGCTTCTTGACGGCAATGCCAAAAAGAATTCTCCAATGTCCGTGACAACGGATGAAAACGGAGCATATTATCTCAATTTCCAGTATAAACGAGGCGGCGGGGCAAGTTTTAAAGGTGATTTTCTGGTTACGTCGGGTTCATTATCCGCAACAACGACATTTGAAGTAAAGACCGAGGAAGCTTCGACAACACCGTAACGCGTCTTTCTTCCTTGATCACAAAGAGTAAGGTTCACTGTCCATTGTGAAAGTCCCAAAATACTAATCAATTCATTAGCATGAACTGACGCGTTCGTCATGCCCGCAGGTAGTAGGCGGGCATCCAGTGTCTTTCTAAATTCCCGCTCAACAGACTGCCAACAGTAGGCGCTTTTAGGCACGGTAATGACGCTTATGTATGTTTACTTATAAACTCCTCAGAGCTTAATCCAACCTACGGTCTTTCTTCACCCCGAAGACCATAGGTTTCCCGCAATAACCCGCTAATTCCGTGATGTAGGATACATATTTATCTAAGAAGTGCAGTTATTATTTTATATAAATGTATGCTTTCAGGGAGGATGGTCTGCATAAGGGCATTTAGAATATTTTGTTATTTAAGTTGCAGTCGCATTCTGACGATAAGTAATCATGCAAAAATACATGAAGCATAAAGATGTATTAAAGACATTTAAGTTGAAGACAGGTTTTGACGATAAGTAATCAACAAATAAATTTAACAAAGATGGCTGAATGGAATTTTAAGGAGGATTAATTCGATGAAAAAAAGTTTGCATCTGTTATTCATAATAGTTGTATTTTCAATATATGCCTGCGGAGGCGGAGGCGGCAGCAGCCTGCCGTCTTCAGTGGGAAGCGGTTCAACTACGCCAGACGCAACTGCTCCGGCAAGCGTGGATGCCGTAGTTAATCCAACGACAATAACCAGTCAAGGCACGTCGAGCATTTCGGCAACTGTTCTTGACAGCACCGGGGCAAATGTCCCTGATGGCACGGTAGTGACTTTTTCCGCATCTTCAGGTTCAATTACACCTCAGGCGACTACAGCCAATGGCGTAGCTACCGCGACATTTACAGCGGGAAGCACGGCGGGGACTGTTACAATCACTGCAACCGCAGGAAGCAAAAACGACACGGCTACAATAACCATTTCAGCGCCGGACACAGGGAGCATCGAGTTCAACTCTGCCACTCCTTCAGTTATCGGAATTAAAGGCTCCGGGCAAACAGAAGTATCCCTGATTAAATTTTTAGTAAAGGACATAAACGGCAATCCCGTTGTTGACGGGACCTCTGTCAGTTTTGTCATGAACGGCCCGGGCGGCGGCAGACTGCCTTCTAATGGCGGCGAGTATATTGGCGATTCAGACGCCACGCCGACAACCGCAAGCGCCTCCACTGTGAGCGGATATGCAAGTGTTTATCTCAACAGCGGTTCTATAGCGGGACCTGTAATTATAACTGCAACTGTGACAGACACCACCATGTCTTCTTCTTCAACAGCCATATCCATAGGCGGCGGCGTACCCAATGACGCTCACTTAACAATTGTTACGGACAGATTCAATCTTGAGGGGCTTGGATGGGCCAATATTCAGGCAAACATATCTGTCTTTATGGCTGACAGGTTCGGCAACTACAATGTCCTTCAGGGCACGACAATGTCGTTTTATTCGGAAGCCGGCGCTATAGACAGAAACGCCATAACAGATGCCAATGGCTCGGCATCGGTAATATTTAGAACACAGAACCCCCTGCCGTTTGATGTTGAACCATCGGCATGGGAAAATGATTTATGTGATGACATAGAAACTGCCTACGGTTTAAATATTTATGATGACACAGATCTTGGGGAAGGCAATACCTTAACATGCAAATACGGCCACCCGACTGACGGCTGGGCTACCATTATGGTCACTACAAGAGGCGAAGAAGCCTTTAATGATACAAATGGAAACGGCTTGTACAACACGGGAGAAAGTTTCACAGATACATCACAAGAGGCATTTCTTGATGCAAATGATGATGATTCGTGGAGTGATGGTAGTGTCGACCCGGAAGAGTTATACATTGATGACAGCGCAAATAGTATTTGTGAAGATACAGGCAATGGTGCGTGGGATCCCGACAAGACTATATTCAAGGATCTCAGATTGTTAATTACAGGCGCGCCATATTACCTTGACACTAATCCAGCAAGTCCATTTGCTATTGGCAACGGCCTATCGCAACCCTTTACCTTATTAGTTGCTGACTATAATCTTAACCCTCCCATTGGCGGCACAAAGGTAACCATCTCAACGAGCAAAGGAACACTTTCTGGAACGACTTCGTACACTTTCCCCGATTTGTTTGTAGCTGGCCCTATTGAGCTTTCCTTTACCCTTTCAGATGCAGACCCAGCTAATGACCTTGCTCCAACAGGTGAAAGCGCCACGATTACAATAAAGGTTACATATAAGAGCATAGATTACTACCTGCTTGTTACTGGTACCATAGAGTAAGGAACATTACAGAAACATAACAAACAACAAAAACACCCCCGAAGCTTCGGGGGTGTTTTTTTATTGTTTTATTCTTTACTTCCCTTTCTTTTTTTAATAACATAGTATTATGAAAAAACTGGATATTGAGAAGGTAAGGGATTACCTCTATTTGCAGGGTGGCGTAATCGCTGCTTATATCTTCGGGTCATATGCTTCAAAAAGTTTCAGTCATAGAAGCGATATTGATATTGCAGTGCTGTTAGACAGCGGGGTCAACAGCAGGGACTACGGGCCTGTGAAGCTGAATATTACTACAGGCCTTATCGAACTGCTTTCCTTTGACAAAGTTGATGTTGTCATTTTAAATGCCGCGTCCCCTTTGTTGTCGCATGAAGTAATCAAAAAGGGTATGCTGCTTTTTTCAAAGGAAGAGAAAAAGCGTTTGGAATATACAGTAAACGCCACAATGCGTTATCTCGATACAATCCATCTCCGAAAAGTGCAGGACCACATTCTGCACGAAAAGATAAGGAGCGGTGATTTTGGTTATTTCAAGGGAAGTCATAAATACTCGATTGAGAAAATTAGACAAGGCCCTGCAAATACTTCAGCAGTCAAGTAAGGTCCCGTTTGGGGAATTGATTGACAATGACGTGCTGTTGAGCGCAGTGGAAAGAAATTTTCAGGTCGCCATAGAATGCATTCTGGATATCGGCAACCACCTGATTGCGGAAAAAGGTTTTGAAAGCCCTGATGACAACGAAGACATTATCAGGATATTGGGACAGGAAAAAATAATTCCTTCAGACTTTGCAGAGGCAATGAAAGGCATTGCGGGTTTCAGAAATATCCTTGTCCATGAATATACAAAAATAGATTACGCATTGCTGTATAATTTCCTTACTCAGCGGCTTGATGGATTAAGAGAATTTGCAAAGCATATAAGCGCATACATAGAGAAAGAAAGTTAAACTGAAAAATGCTTGAAAAGTTACGTTACCTCACATCAGGTGAATCACACGGACAGGCGCTAACATGCATCATTGACGGCGTTCCTTCAAATCTTTCATTGTCTTCAAAAGATATAGATAACGACCTTGCGAGAAGGCAGAAGGGTCACGGCAGGGGCGGCAGGATGAAGATAGAAACAGACCACGCGCAAATCCTCTCAGGAGTGCGGCACGGAAAAACCCTCGGCTCGCCGGTAACGCTTTTGATAGAGAACAAGGACTGGCAGAATTGGTGTGATGTTATGAATCCGGAGTTGGGAGTCAGGAGTCAGGAGTCAGGAGTCAGAAGTTTGGAGTCCGTCACTCATCCTCGTCCGGGACATGCTGATCTCGCTGGCGCGATGAAATACAGCACTCACGATATACGGAATATCCTTGAACGTTCAAGCGCGCGGGAGACAGCAGCAAGGGTCGCCGCTGGGGCCGTGGCAAAAAAGTTCCTCTCGGAATTTAATATTCAGGTCATAAGTTATGTAGCTGAAATTGGCGGAATGAGAATAACCCCTCTAAATCCCCCCTTGGCAAGGGGGGACTTAAGGGGGGCCAAGAATCTTCTATCTCTCTTCAAAAAAGCGGAGGTCTCTCCTGTCAGGTGTCCTGATGAAGGCGCTGAAAAGAAGATGATCAGCAAAATAAATATTGCGATGAAAAAAGGGGACACCCTCGGCGGTGTGTTTGAAGTCATTGTGCTTGGCGTTCCTGTCGGGCTTGGCAGTCACACCCAGTGGGACAAAAGACTGAATGCGAAACTCGCTTCTTCAATGATGGGGATTCAGGCTATAAAGGGAGTTGAGATCGGGCTCGGCTTTGAGATGAGCAGAAGACACGGCTCGGAAGTGATGGACGAGATTTATTACAGAAGTCAGAAGTCAAAAGTCAAAAGTCAGAAAAGCATGTCACTGTTTTACAGGAAGACCAACAACGCCGGAGGCATTGAGGGCGGGATGAGCAACGGGATGCCGGTCATAGTCAGGGCGGCGATGAAGCCGATCCCGACATTGAAGACACCCCTTGCCTCAGTTGATATTATCAGCAAGAAACCTTTTAAGGCGGCGTATGAAAGGTCCGATGTATGCGCAGTGCCTGCGGCATCGGTCATCGGCGAGGCGGCAACAGCCCTCGCAATCGCTGATTCTTTCCTTTCCAAGTTCGGCGGTGACAGCATGGAAGAAGTGAAGAGAAATTACAAAGGATACCTGAAGCAGATAAGTGAATTTTGAAATACTTTTGAACGGAATAACGTCATTCCGGCTTGTCCGGAATCTTTCTTAAGGAAGGATTCCCGACTGAGCGGGAATGACGACTAACTAACAACCTGCTATAATTTAAATCAAGGCGGCTATGAAAATCGTACTGACAGGCTTTATGGGAACAGGCAAGACCTCTGTCGGCAAGGAGCTGAGCAGAAAGCTTGGATACCAGTTCATTGACACCGATGTGCTCATTGAGGAGCGTGAAAAAAAGCCGGTCTCTCTAATCTTCAAGGAAAGCGGCGAGGAGTATTTCCGCAAGGTTGAACAGGCCGTGGTTGAAGAAGTCTCCCGGCTGAACAATGTGGTGATCGCAACAGGCGGCGGCGTTATCAAGAACAAAATAAATGTAGAGAACCTCGGCAGGAGGGGAATTATCTTCTGGCTCAAGGCGGACCCGAAGATCGTTCTAAAGAGGGTAATGCTTGAGGGAGGCAAACGGCCGCTGCTTGATGTTGAGGAGCCCCTGCAGGAGATCAACAAATTACTCACAGAGAGACTTCCGCTTTATCAGCAGGCTGATGCTTCAGTTGATACAAATTATATTACGCCTGAAGAGACCGCTAACGAGATAATTGAAATGTTAGGGCTTGACGCGCAGACCGTCACCGTTGATCTGAAAGAGAGAAGTTACGACATTGTCATCGGCAGCAAGGTCCTCAGAAGACTTGCCCTCAGGGTGAAGGAATTCAGGCCGTCAAAGGTCGCCATTGTCAGCAACAAGACGATCTTCCCTCTATATAAAGAAACGGTTCTTAGATCGCTGGAAGAGTGCGGCATAACGCCTACCGTAATTCTCATCCCAGACGGAGAGGAATACAAAGACTTCATGTGGACCTACCACATACACGGAGGGCTTCTTAAGGCAAAGTTTGACCGGGACGGGTTGCTCATTGCCTTTGGCGGCGGGGTCATCGGAGACATCACCGGCTTTGTGGCGTCAACTTATATGAGGGGCATAAGGTGTATCCAGGTCCCGACCACCCTGCTTTCACAGGTCGACAGCTCGGTCGGAGGCAAGACCGGGGTGAACCATCCCCTGGGCAAAAACATGATAGGCACTTTTTATCAGCCGTCGCTTGTCATGATTGATATTGATACATTAAGGAGCCTCCCGAAAGGCGAGTTTTCATCCGGCCTTGCTGAGATTATTAAATACGGCGTTATCGCCGATAAGGAACTCTTTAACAGCCTCGAAAAAAACAGGGAAGACATCCTCACTCTCGGCGACAGCATTATTAAAACAATCAGGCGTTCATGCGAGATCAAGGCCGGTATCGTATCAAAAGATGAAAGGGAATCCGGCCTGCGCGCGATCTTAAACTTCGGGCATACGATCGGTCACGCATTAGAAACCGCCACCGGCTACAAAAAATTCCTTCACGGTGAGGCGGTCGCAATCGGTATGTGCGTAGCAGCGGACCTTGCGGTGAAATTGGGTATCCTAAAAAAAAGAGAGGCGGGACGGATCAAGTGCCTCGTTGAATTATACAAACTGCCGGGCGCAATACCCGATGGAATAAATGCCTCTGACCTTCTCTCCGCCATGGAGCTTGATAAAAAGGCCAAGGCAGGCAATATCAGGTTCATCCTTCCGGAGTCCATAGGCAAAGTCAGGATAGTGGACAGCGTCGGCATGGAATTGATTGCCCGCGTCCTACAGGCTCATGTATGAGGTTTTGATAGCTGCCCTGAGTTAATTCACGTCTTACTTCCTGAATGTTGAATGACATTGTTTGCAGCTTTCTTCTACTTTTGTTGAGAGATTGCTGGCAGCGTCAGCATCTCTTGTTTTTATTGCGTCCTTTAATTTCAAAATGTTTTCTCTAAAGACATTGTATTGCTTGGTAAAATGTTCCTGTTTGTCCGTATTTTTATGTAACTTGAAGCTTTCGATGTTGTTGGCCGCTTCTATGATAGTTTCAACTGCGAGGTCCGCGTCCTTAAAATTTTTATCTTTGATTGCATTTTTACATGCTTTCCATTGGTTGCTGATTGTCGCCATTGCTTCGTGCTGTTTCTTCATCTCGGGACTCATTGCGTGACCGTCATGTTTATGACCTGAAGTTTCTGCAAAAACAGTGCCGCTGCCGATCAGAAAAAGGGACATGATAATGCTAAGCGTTTTCATTTTTCTTAAACTTCCTTCCTTTCCACAACATATAAATCGCAGGATATATGATTAGTTCAAGAATTGTCGAGGTAATGACCCCGCCAACCATCGGGGCGGCAATGCGCTTCATCACATCGGAGCCTGCACCGTGGCTGAACATGATGGGGACAAGACCCGCAAGGATGACGCTGACGGTCATTATCTTAGGGCGGATTCTCTTGACGGCGCCGTGCATTATTGCATCTTTAAGGTCTGAAATATTATTCATCTTGCCTTCCTTTTTCCACTGCTCATACGCAAGCTCAAGATAAAGGAGCATTACTACGCCTGTCTCCGCGTCAAGCCCTGCAAGGGCAATTATCCCTACCCATACGGCGATGCTCATATTGTAATTGAGCAGATATAAAAGCCAGAATGAGCCGACAAGGGAAAAGGGCACCGCAAGGAGCACGATCATCGTCTTGGCCACGGATTTGGTATTCAGGAAAATAAGCACAAAGATGATAAGCACGGTAAGAGGGATCACGAGTTTCAACCTCTCCTGTGTTTTCACAAGGTATTCATACTCGCCGCTCCACTCAAGGCGGTACCCGTCAGGGATTTTCAGGGATGAAACTTTCGCCTTTGCCTCCTCAACATAACCTCCAACGTCCCTGCCGGAAAAATCTATGAATACATAGGACGCCAGAAGCCCTTCCTCGCTCTTGATGCCTGTCGGCCCCCTGACTATTTTCATATCCACAAGCTGACCGAGAGGGACCTGTAAAGAGTTAGGAGTTGAGAGTTGAGAGTTAAGGGTTGAAGAAGGACCCATTCCACCTGACCCCTGACTCATAGCTCCGGGTCCTTGCCCCATGACCGGCACAAGGACCCTCTTTAACTTTTCAATATTGTCCCTCAGCTCCCTTGAGTATCTGATATTCACCGGATACCTTTCCCTTCCCTCTATGGTGGTGGTCAGGGGCATGCCGCCGATTGCTGTTTGAACAATTTCCTGGATGTCGTCAACGTTTATCCCGTATCTCGCGGCCTCGGCGCGCTTGATATTAAAGTCCAGGAAATATCCGGTGGTCAACCTTTCCGCATAGGCGCTCCGGGTGCCCCTGATGTCCTTGACAAGATTCTCAATCTCAAGCCCGATCCTTTCGATCTCTTCTATGTTCGGCCCCATGACCTTGATGCCGACCGGCGTCCTTATGCCGGTGGAAAGCATGTCAATGCGCGCCTTGATCGGCATTGTAAAGGAATTTGCAACCCCCGGTATGGACAAGGCGTCATTTAACTCATTTTTCAATCCCTCAACTGTCATGCCTTCGCGCCATTCGGACGCAGGCTTTAAATTAATCACTGTCTCAAACATCTCAAGCGGCGCGGGGTCTGTGGCGGTCTCCGCCCTTCCTGCCTTTCCGAATACCTGGGCGACTTCGGGAACCTGTTTAATGAGTTTGTCCTGCAATTGAATAAGCTTTGAGACCTCTGATATGGAGGCGGCAGGCACGGTGACAGGCATGTAGAAAAGCGTGCCCTCATAAAGCGGCGGCATGAATTCAGTGCCGAGCTTCATAAACGGGTACACAGTCATCGCCATGATTATTACGGCGATTAAGATGACGGTCTTTTTGAATCTCAGTGCAAACCCCGCAAATGGCTCATATATTTTATGGAGGATGATGCTTATCGGATGTCTTTCTTCAGGGTAGATCAGGAACAGATATTTGAGAACAGGTATTTTGCTTAACACCGGTATTTTGCCGTGAATAAAGATCGTCATCAGCACAGGGGTGATGGTCACGGCAAGGAATGACGAAAACAGCATCGCAAAAGTTTTTGTGTACGCCAGGGGCTTGAACAACCTGCCTGCTTGCGCCTGAAGGGTAAATACAGGAAGGAAGCCGACAGTGATGACTAATAATGAGAAGAACAGCGAAGGCCCGACCTCTTTGGCGGCTTCGATGATGACATCAACACGACCCCCCTGAAGTCCCCCCTTAGTAAGGGGGGATTTAGAGGGGTCATGCTCCCACTCCTCCAACTTCTTATGCGCATTCTCCACCATTATTATCGACGCGTCCACCATTGCGCCGATAGCGATGGCAATGCCGCTCAGGCTCATGATATTGGAAGAAACACCCAGATAGAACATGCATATAAATGAAATGATGATCGCTATCGGCAGGGTCAGGATGACCACAAGCGCGCTCGGCAGATGGAATAAAAAGATGATGCACACGGCGCTCACCGCGATAGAAAGCTTTACGATCTCCTCTTTAAGCGTGTCAATGGAGCGGCGTATGAGGTCGGACCTATCATAAGTCGTGACGATCTTCATACCCTTCGGGAGGCTCGGCTCGATATCGTTTTTGATCTTCTCTTTGACCCTTTCGATGACATTGAGGACGTTCTCACCGAAGCGCACGACAACGATGCCGCCTGCCACTTCGCCTTTTCCGTCAAGCTCTGCAATCCCCCTTCTTATCTCCGGGCCGATCTGCACATTGGCGATGTCCTTCAGAAAGACAGGCGTCCCTGTCCCGCCGGCCGCAACCGGGACGTTCTTCAGGTCATCAAGTGTTTTGATATAGCCCCTGCCCCTTAACATGTACTCAACCCCGGAGAATTCCAGCACCCTTCCTTCAACGTCCTTATTGCTCTTTTTGACGGCTTCCATAACGGTCGTTATAGGGATGTTGTATGCAAGCAGTTTGTTCGGGTCTACGGTGATCTGGTATTGTTTGACGAAGCCGCCGATGCTCGCGACCTGCGAGACCCCGGGAACGCTTTCGAGCGCAAGCTTGATGTTGTAGTCCTGGACTGTCCTCAGGTTCGAAAGGTCGTATTGGTTTGTTTCGTCAATAACTGCATAGGAAAATCCCCACCCTACGCTTGTGGCATCAGGCCCGAGCACGGGATTGGCATCGGCAGGGAGCTTGCCCTTGACGGCCTGCAGATATTCCAGCACCCTGCTCCTGGCCCAGTAGATATCAGTGCCTTCTTCGAATATCACATAGATAAAAGAGCTGCCGAGATAGGAAAAGCCTCGCACCACCTGGACCTTCGGGGCGGCAAGGAGCGTTGAAGTTATCGGATAGGTTATCTGGTCTTCCACAAGGTCAGGGCTTCTACCCTCCCATGAGGTAAATACTATTACTTGCGTATCGCTTAAATCCGGTATGGCGTCAAGCGGGGTCTGCTTCAGCGCCCAATAACCCCAGATGCAGAGGAACCCGACAAGCAGGAATATGATAAATTTGTTCCTTGCGCTGTATTCGATGATTTTGGCTATCATAATTGATCTGTAAGGGCGGGGTGACCCCGCCCCTACGTTTAATGTTTATGCACTCCGACCGGCTTTACGCCCTTTAACTGCGCCTCCGAGTCAATGAGGAAGGTGCCGGTGTAGGCGACCCTTTCTCCTGCATCCACTCCGTGCAGGACCTCCGTCATTCCATCAGCCTTTAAGCCAAGATGGACTTCCCTCGGCTCAAAATAACCTTCGCCTTTGTCCACGTAAATTATCTGCCGTATGCCTGTGTCGATCACTGCCTCATCCGGGACGGCAAGTCTCTTGCCCATATCAATCCTGATCTCAACATTTGTAAACATCTGCGGCTTAAGCTGGCTGGACGGGTTGTTGATCGTGAACCTTACCTTCGCTGTCCTGGTGTCGCCTGAGAGGGCGGGGTATATATAATCAATGGTTGATGAGAAGACTTTGCCGGAGAAATAACTGAGGCTGATGTCAGCGGTCTGCCCGATCTTGATAAAAGGTATTTCATATTCATAAATGTCCGATATGACCCAGACGCTTGATAAATCGGCAAGGTCAAAAAGTTTTTCACCCGGCATCACACGCATCCCCTGCAGCACGGTTTTCTGAACGACATAACCGTTTGCGGGGCTGTAAATCGTCAAAGTCCTTACCGGCTTTCCTGTTTCCTCCATCGTCTTTATCTGCTCATCGGTTATGTCCCATAATTTTAATCTCTGCCTTGCAGCGTCAACGATCCGTTCAGCGTCTTTTGAAAGCATGGAGCTGACTGCTGACTGCTGACCGCTGACCGCTGATTGGTTCCACTTCAGCACATTTATAAATTCCTGCTGTGTCGCCACAAGCTCAGGGCTGTAGATCTCCGCAAGCGGTTCGCCTTTTTTCACATACTTTCCGGTGTAATCAATATAGAGTTTTTCTATCCATCCTTCAATTTTTGTATTTACAGTGGCAAGCAGTTTTTCGCTATATTCAACGCGCCCCACGGTCCTGATAATCTTCTGCATCGGCTTCACTGCTGCCGCTGCTGTTTTAACGCCGATCAATTGCTGTTTTTCAGGTTCGATCTCAACGGTCGGGGCTTCCTCCTCTGCCTGCGGCGCTGCAGCTTCATGCTGGTGCTGGGAGTATGATGGAGACGTGTTGAGAGAAAAAAAGATAAATGTGATTAAGCTAAAAAATTTTAGTTGTTTACTTTTCATTTAATGCTCCTTTAACTGTCATACTGGACCCGTTTCGGCATTTATTCACAAAAAGACCCTGAAATAAGTTCAGTGTGACATTAATATTCCCCTCTTTCTGTATCTCCCTGACTCCTGACTTCTGACTTCTGACTACTTGCCGTTAATGCCTCCAGCCTTGCAATTGCCTTTTCCCTCTCCGTGAATTGTTTCCAGTAAAGCGCTTCATAGTCAATAAGGGATTTGAGCCTTGTTATTACGGTCAGCGCCTCGACTTTTCCGGTCGTGTATTCGGAAATGGCAGATTCAAAATCCTGGTAGGTCTTGGGTATCAAGCCGTTTTTATACAGGTCCATCAATCTCTCCGAGGATTTGAGCATGGAGTAATTATCTCTTATGCCCGAGGAAAGCATGACTTTTGTGTCGGCAAGCTCATGCCCGGACTCTTCCAATGACGCCTTGGACTCAAGCACTGCCTGTCTTTGTTTTGTTTTATAAAAGATAGGGACGTTGACCGTAGCGGTCAGGCTCCACATGTCTTCAAAATATTTGTTTTTTGCGAAGTAGCCCGCGTTGACCGTGAAATCGGGGTAGTATTCTTTTTCAGCCATGTGGACCTTTGTCCTTGCTCCCTCGAACATCTTTTTTTTGGACTTTATGAACGGAGAATTTTCAAAGGCTGTTTCAATAAGTTCATTCATCTCACGGTTGAATAAAGTCGGGGCGGCATCAGACGGTCTTCCGAGCGGTGAATTAATGTCCCTGCCGATAGCGGCATTAAGCATCGACTCAAGAGACTGGACCCTCTGCTTCAGCATCTCCTCCTGTTCAAGAAGCATATATTTTTCAGTCTGCGCCATTATCACCTCCTGCTGGGGCGCCATTCCAGTTGAATATCTGGCAAGGGCCGCGCTTTCTATCCTTGAAAAAAGCGCTGTCTTGTCCTTGATGAGGTCGATATTCTTGTATGAAAAAAACAGGTCGTAATAAAGCTCTTTGACCCTCCCTATTGTTTTTAAACGGGCTGAGTCCGTCAGGGCATTCAGGCTTTCTGCGTCCCTTGCAGCCATTTGGCCCTTTAACGACAGCTTGCCCGGATAGGGGAACATCTGCGAGACAGAGAACATCCACATTGAATCCGAGGCCATCTCCTCGTCAAAGGTGTACGGGTCCCTAATGCCGTCATTCTGATAGCCGAACATGAACATCGGGTCGGGAAGGCTCTCCGCCTGGAGTATCCTGAATCTTGAGGCGGATTCCCTCGCATTCAGGATAAACGGCAAAGAAAGACATGATACATAAATCCCCCTTAATCCCCCGTTGCAAAAGGGGGACAAAAGGGGATTTCTCCTGTCTTCTGACTTCTGTCTTCTGACTTCTGTTTTATTGTGCATCTACGCTGAATTTAACTTTTGATGTCTTGTCGCCCCGGGTTATCTTTACAACGACATTCCATGAGCCGGACATTGAGATATCCATTACCGCCTTGTACTTGTCGCCGTCAAGCTTCGCGTCAGTCTTATAATCCATTGCGGGCATTCCCGGCATCGCGGGCATCGAGTATTCAACCTTCACCTTTGCGTCCGTCACATATTTACCTGAAGCGTCTTTAATTTCAATCTCCACGTTGTTGTTGCCGACAACGGGCGGGTTTTTGTCAATCTTGATCTCAACATCATAATCACCGGCTTTTTTCTTTACCTCGTAATCTTTTGCGTAGGCAACACCGCAAAGAAATACGATCGCCATTAAAACCATTAAAAACTTTTTCACGTCTTTCATCGTAACCTCCTGTTTTTTTCGTTCAAGTTATACGGAACATATTACATCATGTAATAGTCGCAATCAAGTAAATTTTATAGCACAATAGTGAATTAAATATGAATTCAAATACTGCTGCAAGCAAAGCTGTTATTTATGCAGCAGGCTCCTTTTATTGATTAGCAGGAGAAATTATTACATGACACCCGGAGAGGTGTCCGTTGAATTGAAAAGAAAACTGTGGTAATGTTACTCATAATAAACAATTAAGTGAAGGGGGGTGACAGATTTATTTTTACCAAGACAATTATACCGTCTTTGTAAACCACTTTAAAATTATACAGGAGGGAAAATGAAAAAAAGCATCGTAATCATATCACTTGCAGTATTAGTTGTCATTACAGCATTTGTAGCTTATGCAGGAAATCCTGAGACATCGCCGAAGGTAATTCCTTATGAGTCAGTCTTTAAACATATGCCCTGGGCTGCCGGCGGAGATGTGCGCTATCACATCACTATACATAAACCTTACAAGAAGTGGGCCAAATGGCCGGGCAAGGGAGAAATGTATAAGGGCAAAGAACCGCATGGTGCTTTTTTAACAACTTATGTAAATGAAATTGCACTTGACTCAATAAATAAAGCAAAAAGCATGGCAGACAATTCAATAATCGTGAAAGAGAACTATGAAACGAATAAACAACTTGCAGCCGTGACAGTTATGTATAAAGTAAAAGGTTATAACCCGGACAGCAACAACTGGTTCTGGGCTAAATATGGTCCTGAATTTAACATCCTTGCAGAGGGAAAAGTTGAAGATTGTATGAAATGCCATGCCTCGGTGAAAGATAACGATTATATCTTTACAGGCAAAGTGACGGGGAAATAAATCCACTATTTAACTTTAGCAATCTGAAGTCCCCGCCTGCAAGGCGGGGATTTTTATTTCAAGAGATTACAGCTTGACACCGTGGGGAAAAGTGAGATGATTGTTGGCAGGAATACGGCGTCCGGGTATCTGGATTGTTATTTCTGGCATTCCCATTATATAGATCACCTGATAAGCGAGGTGTATCATGTGATCACGAAACCGGAGCTGAACGTGTTGACCCTCAAATGATCCATTTATAAAAGGTTGAAAGGAGCTGAAGTTGCAGGCCGTTAATAGCTGTAGGTCAAACCTGCTGAGAAGATATTGTTATTATTTGTTTCGATACTGTTTGAGGTATTTATCTGAAAGTCGTATTCGAAATTTATATAAGCATGGTGCCATATCTCCCTTGAAACAGTTGCTGAAAATGTATGCTGCCGTGATTCAAAATGCGTGGGGTCGTCGTATTTACGAACAAGATAGCTGTAGCCGATGCCGGGGAAAGTTTTTTCTCCTGCCATGAATTTTACCCAAACGCCTAACCAGTGGCCGTCATAGGTGAAGCTGTCCGACTTTGCGTCATTTCTCTCGTACTCATAACCCTCGTGTATTGAGAAATGCCCTGTAACCTGCTGCCATAGTTCTATGGCGCCTCCCAGAGCTGAGCCGCTCCTTTCCTGTTCTCTATAATCCCTTAATTTCCCCCTCACTATAGCCTGTGCAAACAAAATATCTCCGAATTGTCGATACACTCCCAAATTGAGAAAACCGGTTATCTCATTTAATTGGGTGTTTTTGTCGTAAAAGTAGGAATCAGCTCCGCCTTTCAAAAACAGGTAAGTATTTTCTTCTGCAACTTTGGTATAGCCTCCAAGCGCCGCTGACAGAGTGAGATAGACGTCATCCTGTTTATCTATATCAGCAGGCGAACCGAATATATTATCTTCATAAGTAATTCTGGCGCTGGCATCAAAAAGCACTCCAGCCACTGATGTTCCGGAAATTGTGATAATATTCAGAATAAGCAAAGACACAACAATATAATATTTCATGTCTTCCCGCCGCCAAACCAGAGGTGTTTTCTACATGCCATGCTTTCCTCCTTCACCCCCGCTTTGTCCTCCCATGCCGGAGCCGCCGCCCATACCGCCGCCGCCTGTTCCCTGCCCTCCCATGCCGGAGCCGCTACGCATTCCCGCGCCCCCGCTCATTCCGTGAAATCCCATGCCTCCGCTATTCATCATGGAGTCCATATTCTGCATCATATGGTTCATGTCTGAACCTGATTTGATTCCATTGAAAAACGATCTATCCATCATTATCATATCGTCTTCTGTATAACCTTTATCAATAGCTTTGCCAATGAACTTTTGCGCATGTTCCGGAGGCATCCCCATCTCTATGAAAGCAGTCATGGTCGCCATGGCCACATTAAACCGGGATAAAGACTGATTATTTTTCATTACCTTCTGTCCTGTCTGCATGATTGTATCTTCCGGTACCGATTTTTCCATCGCCTTCGCCACGGTCTGGGCCGTTTCGCCGGTATCTGTATCTTTATCTGTCTTCATGCCGCTCCCGACAAGGCTGTTAACGATTCTGTCGGCTGCGGCGGTTTTTTCGATTAATCCTGTTGTGGCATATAGAACTTTTTCAGAAGAAACTCTCTTGGAAAGACCCTGCTCAATCCTGTCCAGGACCGACCTGACCGGCAGGTTTTGTTCTTTTGCGCTTACGACGGCAGTCATTAATGCTTCGAGACTTTTACCGTCCCAGCCTCCTGAAAGTCCTCTCCTGATAATAATCGCAACATCATCAGGCGGGATACCGGTCTTCATCGCATTATGGGAGCTATTAATAAGAGAGGTCTTTTGCTCCTGAGTCAGTGAAGATTCCCCGACGGCAAGCGTTATTTCTTCCTTATAATTTTCTGTGTCTGCAAGTGCTGTTGAGCAGCAGATGACCACGCTTGAGATTATCACAATAATGAGACTTATTATTCGCGCTGTTTTCATGATGTGCTGACCCTCACTACCGAGTTCTTATTGCCAAACCCGTCGTCATGGTATGAATCAGACTTCGGGTCTTCTGCCCACACTTTGCCGTCGATAACGAACATATAGCTGTACATTTTCGGTTTCAGAGGGATATCTATGGTCCAGATCCCGTCGCCCTGTTTTTTCATAAGGGCTTCGTCTGTGCTCCATTTATTGAAATCCCCTGCAAGGGAGACGCTTTTGGCCTCAGGAGAATAAAATTCAAACCGGACGGTAATCATTGTTTCCGGGCTTAAGGATGAGATCCGGCTGTCCTTTTTCTGGATATAAAAAATCCCTCCCCCCAGTATTGCCACAAAAAACACGGCAGCCACGGCAGCAGCTATATTCCATCTAACCATCCGCTGCCTGAAAAAGAAATCCTGGAGGCGCTCCATCTTAACCTTTGTGTGCGGAGTCAATTCCCTCATAACTTCTGAAGTAAAAGAGTGCGGCGCTGATTTCCTCTCGCAATTTCCTGCAATACGGATCGTTTTTCTGAGGAGATCAAGCTCCTCCTTCTGTAAGGGATCGGACTCAATCAGCCTCAGGGCCGCCTTCTCTTCCTCCTGAGAAAATTCCCCGTCAATAAGCTTGCGAATGATGTCTGTGTTTTTATTCATCAAGCACCCCCATCTCTTTTAGAAGCCTCTTCAGCATCTCCCTGCCCCTATGGGTTTTGACCTTAAGGGCGTTGACGCTGACATTCAGGACAGCCTCCATCTCCCTGTAGTCTAATCCTTCAATATGTTTTAATACAATTACCTCCCGGTAGTCTTCCGGCAGCATATTAAGAGCCGACTGTATCTTATCCATAATCTGTTTTCCGCTTGCTTCCTCTTCAGGATTGGCCACTGAAGAGGCTATGTCCGGGGATTCATCAAGCGGGACATGGTGTTGCCTGCTCCTTAAATTGTCTCTGCATTTATTGATTACGATACTGTAAAGCCATGTGGAGAATTTTGAATCATATCTGAAATTCTTTAAATTGTTATATGCGGAGATAAAGCTTTCCTGCGCCAGATCCTGCGCCAGATCAGCATCTCCAAGCATCCTGTATGCTACGTTGTAAACCATATCCTTATGCCTCTCCACCAGAATTGCATATGTGTCTGCAATACCTTCGGCACACTGTTTAATAAGCGCATGTTCCTCTTGCTGCATCTTTTCATTGTTCCTGCATATAAGACGTAATAAATCATTAAACCGTTACATTATCGTTTGATCGAGATTACCGAATTCCTCCCGCCTAATCCATCATCTGTAAAAGGAGACTCAGGGTCCAAAAGCCACTGCTCTCCATCTACTAAAAATATATACTCATAGCGGCCGTCTGCAAGCGGCAGAGTTATGCTCCATATGCCGTCCCCGTCTGTATCGGTAAGGACATCTTTGTCCGGATCCCATTGGTTAAAGCTGCCGGCAATAGCGACATGTTTTGTGTTCTGAAGCTTAACAGAAAACCTTACGCCGCCTTCAAGGATCTTAGGCCCTACGGATTTAATGCTGCATCCGTAAAGAAGTATCGTCATAAGGCAAAGGGTAAATAATAAGTTAGAAAATATTTTTCTTTTTTCTTTCCTATGCATCACAATATCTTATCATAAGCAAAGTAAGAGATTATGAAGGCCCGGCGTATTGAAAATAAAATAAGGGCAATATCCTCTTTTAAATGAAATACCGATATTGCCCTTATTAACTTATTAAGATGTCTATTGGCTGCCTGTATGGGTATGTGTTCCGGTATTCGGCCCGGTCCCCATGTTAGGGTTCGGATGTGTTCCGGTATTCGGTCCGGTCCCCATGTTTGGGTTAGTCCCCATGTTAGGGTTCGGATGTGTTCCCATATTAGGATTGCCGCCCATACTCTGTCCGGCTCCCATATTGGATTTGGTTCCCATCCCTTTTACACCACTCATACTGTTCCCGCTACCCATGCCTTTTCCGGCCCCAAATGCCGTTGTTCCGGCAATAAAGGTAAGCGCAACGATTATCGCTAATCCTGCAGTAACTATTCGTCTCATTATGTTTTCACCTCCTTTCATCAGCAGAGAATGTTTTCGAGCCTCTGCGGTATTTGAAAATCTTTGTGTCCTCTGCGATTGAATGTTTACGGTCAATCATCAGTTATTAAGACGAGGCTAAATTGAAAAGGTTACACGTCTTTATATATTAGACGTCAGGTTCATAATTTCTTCAAAACATAGTGCGATTCTAATATTAGTAAGGGGGTAAGAATATGGAATGGGTTAGAGAAAACTGGTTTTTCATTATCTTCTTTGTCATCTTCATCGCCATGCACCTTTTCGGCGGAGGGTGCTGCGGAGGTCATGGCAGCCATAGAGAAGGAGAGGAAGAACACAAAGGACATTCGGGGAAAGATACTGCTGGGAAGAAAGGAGGTCAGTCATGCCATTAAACATAAGAGTTGCAAGCTGGTCTCTTGGCATTTTCCTGGCAATTTCATATGTTCTGTGTGTTCTATATGGATTGGTTGTTCCGCAAAGACTGCATGGTATGCAAAACTTTCTTGAGGCGGCGCTTCCTGCCTTCAAATGGCTGACCTTCGGCGGATTTATCCTCGGTCTCATAGAGAGTTTTCTTTACGGAGTATATATCGGCATTGTGTTTGTTCCGGTATATAATTTCTTTAACAGGAAATGGGAACTGAAACAGGGAGAATAAATTTATGCATGGCGAAGACATTCAATTTGCATACGGTTTCTGGGGTCTTGTTGTTGTCAATGTTGCGCTGTTTGTTTTCTTTATACTGAGTTTCCTCACCCCTATCAAGAAAAGGGAATGGCGCTCTATGGGCGTAACCATTGCCTTCTTTGTTGCGCTCTTTACGGAGATGTACGGTTTCCCTCTCACAATATATATTTTTACAGGAATACTCGGCAGTAAGTATCCTGCATTGAATCCGTTTTCACATGCAAGCGGTCATCTCTGGCTGACATTCTTCGGAGGCGGGGCCGCAATGATGAATGTCATTCATATCCTCAGCAACGGACTGGTGATTATCGGGTTTGCGATAATGTGGAAGGGGTGGAAACTTATTCACAGTGCCAAGGGGGAACTGGTGGTAACAGGTCCTTATGCATACGTGAGGCATCCGCAGTATTCAGGTCTTTTTATCATAATGACAGGCATGCTGATCCAATGGCCGACAATCATAACGGCATTGATGTTTCCTGTGCTGATTTTTGTATATTACCGTTTGTCAATGAGGGAAGAAAGTGAGATAATTAAACTATCCGGAGATGAATATAAAGCATATATGCAAAAGACGCCGATGTTCGTGCCGAAATTCAGAAGGAATCCGTAGTGGCGATTCATGAATCGCCACTACAAAAAAAGGAGGTGAAGGAGAGGCGGGAATCCAGACAGTTAAAGCACCGGATGCCAGATCAGGCCTGTCCCCGCAGGCAGTAAGCGGGGAAAATTCGGGCGTGACGATGTGTATTACAATTAACAGCAAAAAGGAGGTTTAAAATGAAAAGTTTATTTATGGTGATAATCTTAATTACAGGATTGACAGCAACTTACAGTTTTGCCCAGATGGGCGGCGGCATGATGGGCGACCAGAAACATGAGACGATGGAGAAAGGCGGGAAGATGATGGATCATAAAGGCATGATGAGCCATGAGAATATGATGGGTAACATGATGGACATGATGCACCAGATGTCAGGGATGATGGGAAACATGTCAGGGATGATGAAAGACATGCCGAAAGACAGAATGCATAAAATGTCCGGGATGATGAAAGATATGTGCACAGAGATGAATAAGATGTCAGGGATGATGGACAGCGGCATGGCAAATGAAAAAGATATGAACGCCATGCATGAGAGAATGAAAGAAATGCAGAAAAATATGTCTGACATGATGAAGTAAGCAGGTATATATAAAATGAATCGAAAGAAGATCAGAAACATGTTAGAAGAAGGGGAAAATGAAAGTAACCGATCCGGTTTGCAACATGACCATTGAGGACAAGGATGCTGTCGGTACATCTTCGTACAAAGGCTTGACCTACTATTTCTGCTCCCCTGCCTGCAAGGAAGAATTTGACAAAAAGCCGGAGGCATTTGCAGGAGTCAGAAGTCAGAAGTCAGAAGTCAAAAGTGAAGAAAAAAAAGAAGAGATGGCGAAAGACCCGATATGCGGGATGGTTATCCCAAAGGAGCGTTCCATAAAAAGGGAGAGCGGCGGCAGGACCTATTATTTTTGCAGTGAGAGTTGCGTAAAAACCTTTGAGGCGCCTGAGGCGGAATTAAAGTCGATGAAAAGGAGAGTGACGATTGCACTTACCGGCGTTATTGCACTTGCGATTTTCAGGGCAGCGGTATTTTTAGGACTTGCTGCCGGGGCAACGGTTCTCACTTGGGTTCCCATACCGTGGCTGCCGTGGTTCACATGGGGAGTGTGGCTCTTTATCATCACAACGCCGATTATGATCTTCGGCGGGAAAGGGTTTTTTATCGGAGCGTACCACGCCGTTAAAGACAGGGTGGCAAATATGGATCTTCTCATAGCCCTCGGCACATCTACAGCTTACATTTATAGCGCATTTGTCGTCTTCTTCCCTGGAGTATTGCCCGTAGAAGAGAAGAACGTATATTTTGAGGTTGCAGCCATTATCATCGCCTTTGTGCTTCTTGGCAAATACATGGAAGAGATAATCAAGAAGCGCAGCTCTGCCGCCATAAGAAAACTCCTCGACCTGAAGCCGCAGACAGCGAGGGTTATAAGAGACGGTGTCGAGGTGGAAATCCCTGCTGAGTCGGTTATGGCGGATGAGACCGTTGTTGTCAGGCCGGGGGAGAAGCTTCCGACAGACGGCATTGTCATAGAAGGACATTCATCAATAGATGAAAAGATGTTAACCGGAGAGAGCGTGCCTGTTGAGAAAAAGGCAGGAGACGAGGTCATAGGAGGCACATTAAACAAAGTCGGTTCGTTTAAATTCAGGGCAACGAGGGTGGGCGCAGATACGACATTAAGCCAGATAATTAAAATGGTGGAGGAGGCGCAGGCATCCACCGCGCAAATTCAGAGACTGGCTGACAAAGTGGCGTCTTACTTTGTTCCCGTAGTTATCGGCGTTGCATTTCTCTCAGCCATTGTGTGGATACTGATGGGAAATTCCACGATGGCGCTCTTATCGTTTGTTGCAGTGCTGATAATCGCATGCCCTTGTGCTCTCGGCATTGCAACTCCTGCTGCATTGATGGTCGGTGTCGGCAAAGGCGCTGAGATGGGAATACTTATAAGGGGCGCCGAATACCTTGAAAGGGCGGAAAAATTAAACACCGTGGTATTCGACAAAACAGGCACGCTCACAAAAGGAGAGCCGGAAGTTACGGAGATAATTGCAGGGGCAGGTCGCAACCTGCCCTATTCTATAACCGAGGATGATATTTTACTACTTGCAGCAATAGCCGAGAAAGGCTCTGAGCATCCGCTGGCTGAGGCGATAATAAAAAGGGCAAGCATGACCGGGCTGAGCATACCGGATGCGGAGACATTTGAAGCCATCCCAGGTCATGGGGTGAAGGTTACATATAAAGGTGAAAATATCCTGATCGGCAACAGAAGGCTGATGAAAGAAAAAGGCATTCCTGTTGAAGGCAAGGAAACCATTATCTCAGGGCTTGAAGAAAAAGGAAATACAGTGATGCTCGTTGCAAAAGAAGGAAAGCTCGCAGGGCTTATTGCGGTTGCAGACACGCTCAAAGACAACGTTGAAGAGGTAATTAACGGACTGAAAGACATGGGCGTTGAGGTTGTTATGCTCACAGGAGACAACGAGCGCACCGCAAAAGCGATAGGTAGACGAATAGGAATAGAGAGGACCATATCAAATGTCCTTCCTGGAGATAAGGCAAAGGTCATTAAAGAGCTTCAGTCTCAGGGGAAAGTCGTGGCAATGGTCGGAGACGGAATAAACGATTCCCCTGCCCTGGCACAGGCAGATATAGGAGTTGCGATTGGAAGCGGCTCGGATGTGGCAAAAGAGACAGGCGGCATCATCCTTGTAAGGGATGACCTGAGAGATGTTATTAAGAGCATAAAGCTCAGCAGGGCAACAATGCGCAAGATAAAACAGAACCTCTTTTGGGCCTTTGCCTATAACACAGTTTCAATCCCTGTTGCTGCAATCGGACTTCTGAACCCTATCATTGCCGCAGCAGCTATGGCATTAAGTTCACTCTCGGTAGTAAGCAACTCCGCTATGCTGAAAAGGGTAAAGATATGAAGATAACACATCTTGTAATTATCATTATTTCTGTGCCGTTATTGACAGTGATTATTTCTCTATTCGGCATAACGTTTAGTATCTGGACTTACCTGCTGCTTTTTATTTTATGCCCTCTTGCCGCTGGTATTCTGTGGTTTCTCTACAGGGATATGCAGAAGAAATTAAAAAGATAATATCGGGCATTCGTTACTACAGTTCTCTTCTGCCTTCGATGGATTTCGAGAGGGTGACTTCATCGGCAAACTCAATGTCTCCGCCGATTGGGAGTCCATAGGCGATGCGGGATATTTTTACTCCAAGGGGTTTCAGGACCTGGGATATATACTGGGCAGTGGTTTCGCCTTTTGTGTTAGGGTTTGTCGCGATGATGACTTCTGAAATGCCGCCCTGCTTCACCCTTTCAACGAGCTCATTGATCTTGAGCCTGTCCGGGGTTATGCCGTCAATGGGGGAAAGCGCTCCGAGAAGCACATGATAGAGGCCGTTGAAGATTTTTGTATTTTCAATAACGATGAGATTGCTCGGTTCTTCGACAACGCAGATCGTGTTTCTGTTCCTCTGCAGGTTGTTACAGATGGAGCATATCTCGTCTTCAGTGATGTTAAAGCAGGCCCTGCAGAAGCGCGCCTTTTTCTTTATTTCAATAATGGCGTTTGCTATCGAGATCGCTTCTTCCTCCGGCATACCCAGTATAAAAAAGGAAAGCCGCTGCGCGGTCTTCCTGCCGATGCCCGGAAGCCTGGAAAGTTCATTTATGAGATTATCAACTACACCGTTATTCATGGAATTATATTTTGATAGTAGTTAGTAGGTAGTAGAGAGACACAGACTCTCACCGCGCTCTTCTTCTTTTCTCCTTCTCCTAACTCCTAACTACTATCTACCTTTTTTACCCGAAGATATTCCCTAATCCGGGCAGGTTCATGCCGCCTGTAATTTTTTTCATGTCTTCCGACACCAATTGCTGCGCCCCCCGGAGGGCCTCATTCACTGCTGCGACTATAAGGTCCTGAAGCATCTCAATATCGTCCGGGTTAACTACGTCGCGCTCGATCTTCAGGGAAACGATCTCCGCTGCGCCGTTGGCTGTGGCAACGACCATGCCTCCGCCTGCCGACGCCTCATAGGTCTTCTTTTTGGATTCCTCCTGGACCCTTCCCATTTCCTCCTGCATCTTCTGCGCCTGCTTCATCAGGTCGCCAATCATCTTCTTATTCATAATACCTCCGTAATTTACAATTATTAGCCAATCTAATTTATATACCTGCGATGCCCGCCTAATCACTGTTATCCACCCCTTTGTCTTCTTCGAGCGATTTAACTTTAACCATGGAGCCGTTAAAAATTCTTATCGCATCCTGTACGATCGGCTCGGAGAAAACCTTTTCCTTTACTTTGTTGACATCATTTTTTATTTCTTTCTTGGGTAAAGAAAGGATTTTCAATTTGATGCTGTGGCCGCTCAGCTTTTGAAGTATCGGGTTAATAACAGCGGCGCTCTTCTTTATTGAATCCGCAAGCACGGACATCCCCCCGTTGAAACCGATGGATAGTTCTGTCGTTGTCATATTGACAGGCTTGGCCTCTGCAAGCTTGCAGGCAAGGAGATGGTCCTGTGAGTCGAGATGTTCAATCAATTTCTGCCAGAGTTCTTCCTTGTCCGCTATGACCGTTATGATATCCGGGTCGGGTTGTTTAACCGGTTCTGTTTTTTTTTCTGCTTGTGGGGCAGCCTGTTGTTCCGAAAATCCCCATTCATCCCCCTTTGTCAAAGGGGGAGCTTTTTCCCCTCTATTCCCATCTTTTTGAGACTTGAGCGCCTGAGGTGAAGATTCCCGTACATACGCCTGTGCCGGCGTCTCATCGAGCATTTTCATGACGTCCCCGATGGAAGTCATTCCCTTCACAAAAGAAGTCCTGAGAAGCCCGAGTTCAAGTGTATATCTTGGATTGACGGCGTTTCGGACCTCTCCCTCAAGCCTGAGGAGCTCGGTCAGGAGCAAAGTAAGTTCTTCAATGCTGACATCGGCTGCAAGCCCCCTCAGCCTTTCTGCATCCTCTCTGGAAAATTCAAAAACGTCTTCAGCGTCTTGTGTTATCTTCACGATGGTAATATTCCTGAATTGCTCGACAAGTTCCTTTGCTATCTGCCGCAGGTCGCTGCCCCTGTCAGTGAATTCCTTTATTATTGAAAGTGAGGAGGACGCGTCTCCCTTTAAGATAGCTTCCGAAAGATTGGAGATGACCTCCGAATCAGGAAGGCCTAAAAGCGTCTGGAGCTCTTTTTCCGTTATATCGTCGCTGAAAGAGCAGGCCTGATCAAGCAGTGTCAGGGCGTCCCTCATGCTTCCGTCAGCCGCCTTTGCTATCATCTCCAGCGCGGCCTCTTTGATATTTATTTGTTCCGCGCCGGTGATTTTTTTGAGCTGCTCTTTAATCCTGTTCTTGGTGACCCTGCGGAAAGAGTGGTGCTGGCACCTGGAGAGAATAGTCGCCGGTATTTTTTTCGGCTCGGTGGTGGCAAAGATAAAAACCACGTGCGGCGGCGGCTCTTCGAGGGTTTTAAGAAGCGCGTTGAACGCAGGCACGCTCAGCATATGCACTTCATCGATGATATAAATTTTATACTTGCCGCCTGAAGGCGCGTATTTCACGGTCTCCCTCAGCTCACGGACCGCGTCGACGCCTGTGTTGGAGGCGCCGTCGATTTCAAACACGTCAACGGAATGGCCTTCGGTTATTGCCTTGCAGCTTTCGCATTTGCCGCAGGGGTCGCTGTCCGTCCTTTGCAGGCAGTTCAGCGCCTTGGCAAGGATGCGGGCGGAAGATGTTTTGCCCACGCCCCTTGGGCCTGAGAACAAATAGGCGTGCACGATCTTCCCGCTTGACAGGGCGTTCTTGAAGGTCTTAACAACCGTCTCCTGTCCGACAAGATCGTCAAAGCTCTGGGGACGCCATTTTCTCGCAAGTACAATGTAGCTCATAAATAAGTAGTTAGTAGTAAGTAGTTATTCTACTTTGCAATCAAGATGACACCTTTGTCATTCCGGCGGCTCCGTCCGACCTACTGTTGGCTTGTCCGGAATCTTTCTTTGTTTTCAGAAGGATTCCCGACGCGCTCCGCTTGCGGGAATGACAACTTAAACACTCGCTTGCGGGAATGACAACTTAAACACTTAATGGAATTAGTAGTAAGTAGTCAGAGCAAGAATTAACAGTTTTGTTCTTTTCTTCCATAACTCCTATCTACTAACTACCGACTTCTGTTTTTTTAAAGCCGGGCCTTCAGGTTATCCTGCGGCACACAGGATAACTGCTTACCGTTGCTTCCTTCCGGACCTGGCGGGGTTCACAGCATACTGTTGCACAGGGCCCGAAGACCCGACCCAAAAATAGCTCTCGGCGATCAGCCTTCAGCAATCAGCTAACAGACCATAGCTGAAAGCTGACGGCTGATCGCTGTTCTTTCTGGCGGAGAGGGAGGGAGTCGAACCCTCGAGACGGTATTAGCGTCTACACGATTTCCAGTCGTGCTCCTTCGGCCACTCGGACACCTCTCCAAAAACTACAGTCAAAAGTGAAAAGTTAAAAGCAAAAAAAAATTACATCCTTTACCTTTAACACTTACCTTTCAACTCAGAACCTGCTCTGATGTTTGCATGATGCGGACGCAAGTAATTTTGACGTTAGTTTAACATTTTTTTGTGCGGTTGTGTATTATCTCAAGACATACAGAAGCATCAGGTTGATTATGTATATCAGCAATATACCAATGGAGTCCCATGCAAGAAATAATGTTTTCTTTTCTGCGCAGGGGGCAGCCCGATAATTGCAACGGTTGTCATTGCAATGGCTGACAAGGCGGAGATTATATGGTTCGTTCCGGCAAATGAAAGTATGGGCCCTTTGATGAAGAGGAAATCGTCAACGGCAAGGACGAAGAGATTGAAAATATTGCTCCCGAATTAGAACGGTCAGACTATCAATCCTGATGTGAATTGACAATCCGGCATGCTTTATTTATTATTGAATTACAATAATGGCAGTTCAATAATTTAAAGAAAGGGGCAGGAATGGCCAATCCTTTTTATTTGCAGGAGATTCCTGTTGACGCGCTGTTTTGTAACAGGATTGAAGAGCTCAAAGAATTGCAGTCCTACGCCGAAGCAAGGGCTAATGTAGTGATATTCTCCCCGAGGCGTTATGGCAAGACGTCGCTCGTCAAAAGGATTCAAAAGAATCTTTCCCAAAAAGGGGCCGTCACCATCTTTGCCGACTTTTTCGGCGTGGCCTCTGTTGACGATGTGGCTGCGCGGCTGGCAAAAGCGGTTTTTGCCGTCACTCATAAAAATGCCCCCTTATGGAAAAAAGCCCTTCGCGCGATAAAATCCTTCCGTCCTGTGTTGAAGCCCGAGATTGACGGCACTTTTACACTGAGCGTTGAGCCTTCATCTATCGGGACAACGGGGGTAAATCTGCTTGACGAGACCATGGGTTCACTTGGAGAATTCATAGGAAGCAACAGGAATTTACTGGTCCATATTGCCCTCGATGAATTTCAGGAAATTGTTGTATTAAAAGAGGCGCTGAAAATCGAAGCGGTTATGAGAACTAATATTCAACAGCACCGCGCATCTTATTTTTTTATAGGGAGCCGGAGGAGAGTGCTTCTCGGTATATTTAACGAGCAGCAGAGGCCATTTTTTCAGAGCGCTGTCAATTATCCTTTGAAGTCCCTTCCCGCAGATGAACTGGAAAAGTTTATTATAGAGCAATTCAGGTCTGGTAAAATTAAATGCTCTCCGGAAACAGCCCGCAGGCTTGCATCAGTTGTTAAATACCATCCTTATTACTCACAGAAGCTCGGCTTTTTTGTTTTTGAGATCGGAGGCCGGGTTACAGAAGACAGCATAGACCGGGCGCTGGGAAAGCTGCTTCTTTCAGAGAAGGCTGTTTTTGAGGCGACAACACAGGGGCTCACTTCTCAACAACGCCTGCTGCTCCACGCCATTGCAATGGAGCCTGCGAAGAAAATACTTGCAAGCTCATATATCCGCAAACATGGCATCGGCTCCATAGGCGGAATACAGCATGCATTAAGATTACTGGAAGAACTCGATCTGGTAGAAAAAGACGGGCAAACAGGATGTTGGAATTTGGTGGACCCTCTTTTTGCTGTCTGGTTAAGAAGTCAAACAGAAGAAAAAATCATCTAAAAAACGTGCCGAATGGTCACCAACTTTGTAGTCAAGCCCGTGTCTTCTCATTTCTTACTTCTCACTTGTCTAATGGCGGAGAGGCAGGGATTCGAACCCTGGGTGAAGTTGCCTCCACAACGGTTTTCGAGACCGCCCCATTCAACCGCTCTGGCACCTCTCCACTGAACGCTGAAAGCTTATAGCTATCAGCTTTCAGCTCTTAATTGTACAAAAAACCTCTTAAGAATGTCTGCACACTCATTTTCTAAAATTCCGGGCACTACCTTTACCCGGTGATTGAGCGCGGGATCGAAAACTATCTGATACCGGCTTGTAACCGCTCCGTACCTGTCGTCTTTACAGCCGTAAACGAGCTTGCCCAGCCGGGCATTCACCATGGCCCCCGCGCACATAACACACGGTTCTTTTGTAACATAAAGGACCGCATCCGTCAAACGCCAGTTTCCCGTCTTCATTGCGCCTTCCCGGATTGCCGTTAACTCGGCGTGTGCGGTGGGGTCGTTGACAGATTCCCTTTTATTGTGGGCGGATGCGATGACCCGGTCTTCGATTACAAGGACTGCTCCGACAGGGACTTCTCCTTCAGCAAATGCCGCCTCCGCCTCTTTAAGGGCGAGGCGCATAAAATGCTCATTCATTTCAGGGACAGTTATCACGACTGTCCTTTGTCAGCCCCTTTTTTTTCAGGGAAACATACCGGGCAGTAATATTCTCCGTTATCGAGGCTGCAAACATGGCTTCACTCAGGACAGCAGATACAATCATTTATCGGCTTCTTACAGACGTCGCAAATCTCAGTCTTGTTTTCCATCAGCAAACGGCCCTTTCTTTAAAGAATGTTTCAGCATAACTCAGGCATTCCGTGCAAATCAAGGCAGGGCCGGATAATAATTCTGGACGGTGATGCAGGCTGAAAAGTCTTGCACAACTTGCAAATCAATTGTGTTAAAATGTTGCATTCTTGATTGTCAAGGAGAGCCATTTGGGAAAGGCCGCAGCGGTCAGCTTAGAAGGGGATAAAGTAAAAATCGTCCACGCCTCTTTAAGAGGGAAGAATATCACCATTGACAAGACGGAAGTTGTTGAGGAAAGAGAATTCGACAATTACCTTCGCACGGCAAAAGCCTCAGAGTTTATCGTCACCTGCGATTTCAAAGAAGCCTTTCACGACGTTATAACAACGCCTGTTGTAAAAGAACAGTATCTCTCAAAGATCGTTGAATCTGAGATAAGAAAGGCCTCCGCAAGGCATGATCTGGTCTTCATTTATACCACGATCGGAGAGAAGGTCGCCGGTAACAAAAAGGTATTGGAGGTTTTCTATTTCGCTGTAAGCAAAGAGGCCCTCCGTCAGGTTGTGGAAAGATTTTATGACAACGGTAAAACGGTCAGGGCCGTATATCCGCATGTGTTTTCCGCGGCATCCTTATTTGATTCCCATCTTGCGGGAGACGCCCATATGGGGATATTCGGGACGGGAAAGGCGCGTACTATATTTTTTGCCAGGAAAAGCCAGGCACCTGCTGCCAGGAAAACTCCCATCGAAAACCCCAACAGCATCTACTTCATAAGGAATTATGAATCATACGAGACTGAGTTGTCGGATTTTGACATACAGAATATCAACATGACCATCAGCTATTGTTTTCAGAACATCAGGCTAAACCCATCGGCTGTCTACTTAATGGGCGGACTCGCCGAGCTGCCTCAGATCAGTGTTACGCCTACGGCCCCCCTGACCAGTCTCTTCAGGCCTGAATATATAAACTGCAGCAGGGAGACATTCAATGAATATTTCCTGCCGGTTGCTTCTTTCCTTGCGCCCGGCCCGTCTAACATACTCAGTCAGGATTTCAAGAATATTTATCTTTTAAAAAGCTGCATGGCATACGCAGTTCAAATTTTTGTCATACTCGCCGCCCTGTGCGTGGGTATTACATTTTATGAGGCAAAAGGTGCGGCTGAGAAAAAAGAGCGTATAAACTTATCAAAAAAAGGCAGGGCGGACATTGAAGCCGTTTTCACGGCATACAGTGAAAGGGAGGAAAAGATAAACCAGTACATGCCTGTCGTTGAATTCCTGAACAGGCCTTCGCCGGATATTAAAAAACTGTTAATCTCATTGGCAGAGATATATTTCGGAGATTTGACATTGAATACGGTTAACGCCTATGCGAAAGAAGAAAACACTGTTTCCGTCACCCTGCAAGGGAAGGCAGCAGCAGATACGTACGCAGCGATGCAGGATTCGCTGGACAATGTGACAAATGAATTACGCAAGTCGGAGAATATGGAAATCACAAACAGTTCGGTAGACTTGAAAGAAAAAACATTTTCCATAGAGATGAACTACAAGACACAATGAACTATTTCCGTTATTTAAAAAAGAGCTTCCCCTCATATATCATAAGCGGCGTCCTGTTCGGGCTGGCCCTTTTGTCCCTGGTAATACTCCACAGGTATAACAAGTATCTGGACAATACTCTTGAGACAATGAACAATATCAACATCAGGAGAGATGACATCAGGAAAGAAATAGGAGAGATAGATTCGCTGATCATGTACTTCAAAGAAAAGTTCGGCATAAATTCATCCGATATAGCCTCTGAAAAGACCATCCTCCGGGGCCTTGATGAGTTGAAGACAAAATTTGACGCCGCATCAATCTCCGTGACTAAATTTGAAGAGGCAGGCAGTGAAAAGAAACTCCCTGTTGATATCAAGGTCCCCGTGAAGAACTATAAGATGGTCCTTGATTACGTGGGTTATATTGAAGCGTTCAGGCTGCCGGCTTACAGGATAAAAAATATTTCCATAACAAAAGAGCAGGCAGGCGGTGTGGTCCTTAATATACAGGGCGAGTTTGTGACGCCGTCAATAGCTGATAGCCAAAATCTGGCAGCTAATAACTGATTTATGGATAACAGGACAAAAATACTGATTGCCTTTCCATTCATTTTCATTATAATATTTTTTATCGCGGCGAACTATTTCCCTTTCAAAGGCGGGCTTACGGATATCGAAGACCGCGTATTGGCATTCACGCCTGCTTCGCTTTCAATAAAGGAAAGGCCTGCAATTTCTGTCAGCGGAGAAATCAAAAGCCCCATGGATTTCAGCTCACCGGCTGTTTCAGCAAGCGTGGAAAAAGAGGGTGATTTAGTTCCTGAGATGGACTATAATGATACGTATTTGTCACTCATAGTAATAAGCGGAAAGAGAAAAATGGCGATTATAAAAGGCTCCCTCGTCAGAGAAGGCGAAAGTATTGACGGCATGAAAATAGCCAGGATAGAGCCTGACAGGGTCCTGGTAAAAAACAAGACTGAAAAATGGCTGTACCTTGAGAGGTCGAAATGAAAAAGTGTTTTCTGTCTTCTGTTTTCTGTCTTCTGTTCTCTGTCTTCTGTCTTCTGTCTTTCATCTCCTGCGCCGCTGTCGGCCAACTGACAAAAAAGCCGGAGAAGAAAATAGACCTCAGCAAACAGATGGCCGCGGCAGAAACAAGACCTTCAGAAGCGCCCGCGCCTCAGCTTCCAGGGCCCGTGACCCCCGAATTTGTCCCGGCCAAAGAGGACACCTCGCCGCTTCAGACCAAGACCGTGTCCGTCTCCGCAAGGAGCACTCCTCTCAGAGAAGTGCTTTTCACTATTGCCGAGACCGCGAGCCTCAATCTCGTAATGGAGCGCGGAGTTGATACTGAACTCCCTGTGACCATGACATTAAAAAACATAAGCGTTCAGGACGCGCTTAATATCATCCTTGATTCATCCGATTATTTTTACTCGGTCACTGAAAACATCCTTACCGTCAGGGCCATGGGAACGGAGATATTTGAGCTTGGCCACCCTAACGTGGTGCAGGAATATAAAATGAATGTCGGCGGAGATATCCTCAGCGGGACTTCTTCCGTGGGCCAGTCTGCCAACGCGGTAAGCGGCGACGTATCGATCAAGTCCTCCTCTGACAATGTCTCGTTTCAATTCTGGGACGCCATTGAAAAGACAATGGGGACCATACTGAAGCCTGAGCAGGGAAAAGTGGTCCAGCCGGCCTTTGTCGTTAACAGGATGGCAGGCACTGTGATGGTCACCGCGGCAAAAAAGGACCTGAAAAAAGTCGGTGATTATTTTACCAACCTGAAAAAGGTGCTTAACAGGCAGGTGCTGGTAGAGGCGCGCATAGTCGAAGTCCAGTTGTCGGAAGGCCTGAAGTACGGAATAGACTGGAACGCCTTAATTAAAGGCGTGGCCCAGAGCGCGAACATCAACGTGGGCACAACGGGATTTACAAATGTGCTTACCGGCGATACACCGAACTTTCAGGTCAATGTCACCGGGACCGAAAACTTGACACTCCTCCTGAAGGCCTTGCAGGAACAGGGCGATGTGCAGACGCTTTCCAATCCGAGAATAAATATTATGAACGGGCAGACCGCGTTGTTAAGCGTCGGCAGGAACACAAGTTTTATTTCAAAGGTTGAGACCGTTACGACAACCTCCGCGGGCTCCGCGCCGACAACCACCTTCACCGTTGAGACCAACAGCGTGCTTTCCGGCATTCTGTTCGGCCTTGTGCCGTACATTAACAGTGATGGGGAAATAACTCTGACAATAACCCCTATTGTTACAAACCTCGTCAGCCTTGAGTCAAAGATCGTCGGCGCCACGGACAATTCGGTTGAGATAAAGCTGCCCACTGTGGACCTGAGGGAAATGAGCACCACGGTCAGGATCATAGACGGACAGATAGTCGTTATCGGAGGGCTCATAAGTAAAAATACAAAATCAACCGAGAATAAAATTCCACTGCTTGGCGACATCCCGGTGTTAGGCGAATTTTTCAAGAGCGTAGACAAGACAGACGAGCAGACAGAGCTTGTGATAATGCTGATACCAAGGTTGATGATTTAAGGAAAGGGATGAAGGCAAAAGGCAGACGGATGAAGAGTTTGAGAATTCGTCCTTCCCTCATCCTTCTGCCTTCAGAAATATGAAACTCGGCGACAGTCTGATAGAGAAGGGCCTGTTAACAAACGAGAGACTTTCGCTCGCGCTGGCCCATCAGAAGATAACGGGCTCCATGCTTGGAGAGACCCTTGTTAAGCTCGGGTTTGTATCTTCAGGTGAAATTGCCAAAACTCTTGCGGACCAGACGGGAATCCCTTTCATTGACCTGTCCGAATACAATGTGTCTGAAGACGCCATCCGTCTCATCCCGAAAGAAATTGCTGAAAAGGCCGGCTTCATACCCCTGCGTTTGACCGACAGCTCTATCGAAATAGGGATCACCAACCCTTCAAACATACAGGCCATCGACACCGCGTCAAAGATATCAGGGAAAAAACCCAGGATCTTTTTGATCGACAACACTGGTTTTTATGAGACCCTTGAGAGGGTCTATTTCTTTCTTGCAAACCCGATACAACAAAATATTGAAACGGCGATCAACGAAATAAAATCCTCTCCCTCCCTTCCCGCGGCAACTGTTGCGGACCTTGCGCAAAATTTAATAATGGAAGGGATAAGGAGAAAGGCAACGGATGTCCATATAAGCCCTGCCGCCGACACTATGAATGTTTTTTACAGGGTGGACGGCGTGCTGCAATACGGCTTCTGCATCCCGAAGGCCGCCCAGGCAGGGATCATATCGAGGATCAAGGTCATGTCCCTGCTGGATATCTCGGAGCAGAGACTGCCGCAGGACGGTTCTTTTTCCATGAGTTTTTTAAACACAAAATACGAGATGCGCATATCGACTACGCCCACAATTTACGGCGAGAACGTGGTCATCAGGGTGCTTGCCGGCGGCACAGGACAACTGCTCAGGCTTGAAGGGCTCGGCTTTGACCCCGGAAACACAAAACGCCTGCGGGCGCTTTTTCAAAAGCCCTACGGGATAATTCTGATCACCGGGCCTACCGGCAGCGGTAAGACAACAACGCTGTATGCGGCCCTGAGAGAGGTGGACCTGATCGAAAGGAACGTCCTGACCGTTGAAGACCCGGTGGAATACAAGCTGAGCTTTGTAAAACAGACCGCGGTGAATCTGAAGGCGGGTTACGACTTTGCCCTTGCCGGAAGAAACTTTATGAGACAGGACCCGGACGTCATGCTGCTTGGAGAGATAAGAGATGAGGAAACCGCGAAGATCGCCATCCGCGCCTCCATCACCGGGCATCTCGTCCTGTCCACCCTTCACACAAATGACGCGGTGACGTCGGTCCCAAGATTGCTCGATTTTAACATTGACAGGTTCCTTCTGTCCTCCTCGCTTCTTGCAGTCGTTGCCCAAAGGCTTGTCAGGAAACTCTGCAGTAACTGCAAGGAAGAGTATCAGGTGACGGATGAAGAACTTGAGCTGATAGATATCTCAGGATTAAAGGACGTCACTTTAAAGACCGCCTTCCGGGCAAAGGGCTGCAATATGTGCAGCAATACCGGATATATGGGAAGGACGGTCGTCGGCGAAATCATGGTCGTCAACGACGAGATCAGGGAGCTTATCGCGGCAGGCTCGTCATTGATGAAGATAAAAGAGGCGGCGCTGAAACACGGCATGGTGCCGCTAAAGGCCGCCGGTATCCAGAAGATCAAACAAAACATCACCAGCATCGAGGAGATCGTCAGGCTGATAGACTGAGCTAACCTGTCACAAGCAATACCTGTCTTCTATGGAAAATGAAAAAAATACATTAACGCCCCAATTAGCTGACTTCAAAGCAGCTATCACAAAAGAGTTCTACTCGGAAAATCAATTTAAAATTGATGCTGTAAACTCAAAAACATTTATTTTACAATTAGCCCAACATAACCCCAGATCATTTGTTTCAGGAAGTCCAGTTGCACTTGGTAAAGTATTACAGGAGTATAACAGAAACGAATTTCACCATATTTTCCCCAAGTCATATTTGAAAACAGTTGGAAAAGAAGATAAGACAATAAATTGCTTGGCAAATTTTTGTTTTATGTCTAAAGCAGATAATAATAAACTTGGTGCTGATAGTCCAAGTAAATATAAAACAAAAATGGCACTTAACACAGAAGAAATTCTTGAATCTGCATTTACTTCAGATATAGTTTTTTTGGACAACTTTGAAAACTTTATTGATGATCGAGCCAACAAACTTTGGCAATATGCAACAACTATGACATCATAACAAATACCAGTTAGCGCCGGGGGTTCCTATTGAACGATTACAGCCCCAAAAACTTAAATGTTATGATAATATTATCGGGAGGGTTGATGCCGAGAAAGCGATTAGAGAACAAACCACTCGTTGAAGCCATCTTTGAATTAAGATGGGAATTAAAGGAAATCGGTCAAGGTATCAAGGTAGACCCGCACTATAAAATCCTTGTTGGCAGCCTATACTCGAAACTAAAAGAGGAATATCCCCACCATGAGCCTTTACCGGCCTCCTCATTGCCTGATGATATGGCGGGATATGTAATTCAGCACAGATTCAGGAAAGGTGAAAATGAATGGCCTCTAATACAAATAGGGCCGGGCATTCTCACGGTTAATGATACGGCAGGATATATATGGGAGGATTTTGAAAAAAAAGTTTTAGCGGCAGTTACCTCTCTTTTTGAGTCATACCCGCAACCGGAGAATATTAAAATAAATAGTTTGCTTTTAAGGTATATAGACGCCGTTGAATTCAATTATCAATCTGATAACATTTTTAAGTTTCTGTTAAATCATATGAAAACAGGTATCAAGTTATACCCGGACCTGTTCAATGGGACTGGGGTTGAGTCTGTGCCTGCATCGTTCGATTGGCGATTTTCTTTTCCTTGCAAGAAGCCTGAAGGCATTATTCATTTGAGATTTATCAGAGGTAAAAAGGCAAATGCCGATGGATTAATTTGGGAAACGATGGTTCAGTCAACGGAAGGAAAAGCATCGCAGATATCCAATCAAATAAAGAAGTGGCTAAATGATGCTCACAATTTAACAGACGACTGGTTTTTTAAATTAATAAACGGAGAGTTGGAAAGGAGATTCGAGTAATGCTCGATAATATTTCTTCAACGCATGTAAAAATTAGTCCAACGTTTATGCTTGGTTCAAGCTCTACCGATGGCGAGGACAGGGAATTTCTGAATTTCGTTCAATATCCGCTTAGAGAACTTTTGTATGGAGGAGAATTCTCATGGCTCGAAACAACATCCCATCCCGTAACAGTTTCTATTTTCTTTAAGAATGAAACTTATAAGTCCGCAGGAGTTATTCCGGAAGAAATGCTGGAACATGATATATTTGTGAAAATGCCTCCTAAAAGAAGACGCACTGTTAAATTCAAGATAAGGAGTATAAGGAAAGCGAAACCGAGAATAGTCATTCCGGAGTATCCCTATATAGATAATATTTGATAAGATGCAAACAAGAGATTTCCCATGGTATGAAACAGTTGACAATAAAGAGCCTGTACTGCAGGGAGATTTTCTTTTATCGTGTCCTGTTTTTATCCCCACAACAGAGTCTTTATTTAATGAAGGCGAGTCCCCTGCTGGCGATATTGAAGAGTATGATGTAATTGTCATGAGCCAATCGTGCGATCTTGTTCTCAAGAAACTGGATTTGGTGCTTGTCTGTCCCATCTGGTCATTGGGCGAATTGGAAAGGGAAAACGATTATTTCAAAAAGCGGGAAGGAAAAGAAACTTTACGCCAGGGTAATGTTCCGGGATACCATCTTTTAAACGTGTGCGATATTGATGGTTTTCAGAGAGAATATACAGCTGTTGATTTCAGGCATTCATACAGTTTACCATTTAATCTTGTCATTGATATTGCCCAAAAACAAGACAAAAGATTGAGGCTACTCCCGCCTTACAGAGAGCATCTTTCCCAAGCATATGCCAGATTCTTTATGAGAGTGGGATTGCCTGTTGATATCCCCAAGTTCAAATAATATTGGAAGGAATTGTTTTGATGTAATTGAAAAAATACTGTCAAGTTTGCAAGGCAGATAAATTGGAGGCAGTATTATGACAGCCGGGAGATCGTCAGGCTGATAGACTGATCGGGCGAAATTAATAGGCATGAAAAGTTCTAACGATAGTATTGACACCGGTATAACTTTATTGCATACTTAAAATATGAAAACAGCGATATCCATCCCGGACGACATATTTAAAGAAATAGACAAGACCGCCAAGGAATATAATTACTCGCGAAGCGAGATATTTACTATGGCAGTTAAAGAGTTCCTGGAAAAGATAAAATCCAGGAAGCTTTTAGACGCTCTTAATGAGGCATATTCAGGGCCGGAACCCGCTGAGGAAACCTCATTAAGACAGAAAAGCAAAAGATATTATTCCCGGAAAATCATGAAGGGACCCGATTGAACATCAAACAGGGCGATATTTTCTGGCTTGATTTAGGGGCGACCAAAGGTTCAGCGCCGGGCTACCTGCATCCCCACGTTGTCATTCAAAACAATATTTTCAATAAAAGCAAGATCAACACCGTTGTAGTTTGCGCCATAACTTCCAACCTCAAGAGGGCTTTGTCACCTGGCAATGTTACGCTTAAAAAAGGAGAAGGCGGACTTAAGAAAGACAGCGTCGTCAACATATCACAGTTAATAACAGTTGACAAATCAGACCTTATTGAAAAGCTCGGCACACTGCCGCCATCAAAAGTCAGGCAGGTGGTAGAAGGCATTAAGCTGCTGATGGAGCCGAGAGACATTTAAAAACCATATGCCTTTCTTCACATACAAAGCGATCAACAGCGACGGCGAGGTGATCAAGGGGATTGTTGAGGAATTAGACGAGGACAATGCCTACACCAATGTAGCGGCATCGGGACTGCATATTTTAAAAATCCGGCAGGCCCGCAGTTACGCTGATTTCTATTTAAAGAAAATACGCTCGTGGGGCATAAAAGCAAACGCGGTAATTGAATTCGCGGCAAACCTTTCCGTGATGCTCCGCTCAGGCATCCCGCTCGTCACCTCTATTTCCGATATAGCTATGACAACGGAGAATAAACGCTTCCGGGCCAGGCTTCTTGAGGTCAAAAGGAATATCGAGCTTGGGGCGAGCTTCTCATCTTCTTTGTCAGCGCACTCTGATATATTCCCTGAGATTTTTATAAATCTTACCATGGTCGGCGAGGAGACGGGAAGGCTGGATGAAAGTCTGTCCGAGGTTGCATTGCACCTCCAGAGGATGGAGGACCTGAGAAGCGCGATCATAAGGGCGCTCATGTATCCCGTATTTGCCCTCATCGGCACCACGGGGGCGCTTTTGTTCTGGCTCATATATGTCCTTCCGAAGATGAGCACTCTCCTGACTTCCATGGATGTGAAGCTTCCCGCCCTCACACAGAATCTTATTCTGGTCAGTAATTTCAGCCAATCCAATTGGTACATCTTTATTGCTGCGCCGCTGGCCATTTATATTCTCCTTGTTCTTTTGTCGAAGAAGGAGTCTACTAAATATTATGTTGACGCGGTGAAGCTGAAAATTCCCATCCTCAACCTGCTCCTGTCCAATAAACTGCTTGCGCTTTTTGCGGAGCAGTTCAGGATACTGGCCACGGCGGGAGTTACGATTGACAGGTCGTTTGACATTATGATAAATGTTATAAGCAATTCCGTATTCAAAAGGGCGCTTGTAGACATAAAGGGAGATATCATGCTTGGCAGCAGGATAAGCGAAGCGCTCAAAAAGCATGATAAATTATTCCCGAATCTGGTTGTTAGGATGATGTCTATCGGAGAGTCCACCGGCAATCTCGGCGAGCAGCTCAATTATCTGTCAGAGTATTACCTGAGAAAGCTCGATGACATCTCGCAGAAGATGGGAAAGATGATAGAGCCGATCATTATCATTGTCATAGGGGCCATATTCCTGGTAATAATCATCGGCCTCATGTCTCCCATATACGATCTAATCTCGCAGATAGGCAAACAATAATGGACTTTCTGAATTTCTTTGGACTGAAAGAAGACCCTTTTAAATTAACACCCGACCCCGCCTATTTTTATCCTTCATCAACTCACAACGAAGGGCTTCTTCTGCTGGACTACTCCATAGAGCAGAAAGAGGGATTCACCACCGTCATCGGCGAGCCCGGCAGCGGAAAGACAACGCTCCTTAATGTGTTTTTGGAAAAATGGAAGGCTAAGGCGGAGATAGCGATTGTCCTGACCCCGAGATTATCTCCTGAAGAATTTTTAGCTTCAATACTTGATGACCTGGACATCGGCCCCAGGCGCAAAAACAAAAATGAGATCATAAAGGCATTCAGGGACTTCATGATCGAAAAATCATCCGCAGGCAGGTGGGTCGTAATTATCGTTGACGAGGCGCAGAACCTTCCTGATGAGACGCTTGAGGAATTGCGCCTGCTTTCAAATCTCGAAACCGACAAAGACAAGCTCCTTCAGATCGTGCTTCTGGGACAACCCGAGCTTGAGACAAAATTGATGTCTGAGAAACTCAGGCAATTGGACCAGAGGATAACCACGCGCATTCATCTCGGGCATTTCAATCATAACGAGACGCTCGATTACATAAACTACAGGGTCATCAAGGCGGGAAAGCAGAACCTCCAGATCGACAAAAAGGCCGGGGCCCTCGCGTATAAAATTTCAAAAGGCGTACCGCGTTTAATAAACATGCTCGTATCCCGCGCATTAATGGCGGCGTATCTGGAAGAAAGCAGCGTTGTCCTGCCAAGGCATATTCAACATGCCATGAAAAGCCTTGACCACAGCGAGATGAAAAATCAGAAGTTCGGATTGATACCCGTATCGGCGGGGATAGTTTCAGCCCTCCTGATTATGGGGTCAGCCTATTTCTACTTTCAGCATGACAGTCAAAATGCTCTTAAAGAACAACTGAAGACAACCGAAACAAATCTGGTCCGGAAACCGGCTGACAGCGATGTATATAACAGGGAAGCTAAACATGAAAAGCGTACAACCCCTCTTAATCCCCCCTTATCAAGGGGGGAATCAGGGGGGTCATTTCCTGAGCCACCACAAAGGAATACTGAAGACTCATCCCTGCAAAAAATGTCTGAACCGATTATTGTTTCCTCAGAACAGACACAAACTCCTCCATACAAACTTGTATTCGTTAAAGTCGATGTTGCCAATGTCAGGGAGAAACCAGCCCTTGATTCTGAAACCGTAGGGCAATTATTAAAAAGCGCCCAGCGCGCTGTGCTTCAGGAATATGTGGATGACAGCAATTTAAAATGGTATCAGGTCTCTTTCCACGGAGAAAAACGCTGGATAGCTGAAGAGGTGGTAGAGGTGGTTGATCTGGAAAAGATGAACGGGGAACCCGAAACTGCAAACTAAATAGTATCTGTCCATAAATTGCAAGTTTTCAGTTTCGTCATGCCCGAAGTCTTTAATCGGGCATCCAGAGCTGCTGAAAAGACTGGATTCCCGCTCAACAGACTGCGGGAATGACAGTTCAATGTTCGAGTTTATGGACAGACTCCATTGAGCCTTACCTGCTGTTCTGCAAAAGCATGATCCTCTGCTTCACTTCCGCCCGAGTCCTGTCATCAAGCGGACCAATAGCGTATGCGTTCCTGTAGAGTTTAAGGGCATCATCTGTCTTGCCCTGCCTTTCATACACGCGGGCAAGCCCCAAAGTGCCTGACACATCGCCTGACCTTGAGAGCTGCGAGAAATACTCCGCTGCCTTTTCATGATCCGTCTGTTTCTCATAGAGCAGGGCGAGATTCAAAACAGCGGTTTGATTATTCGGCTCAATCCGCAGCGCGTGATTGAAATTCTCCTCTGCCGCTGAAATATTGCCTGATCTCGCAGAGGCGATCCCAAGATTGATCAACGCGGGTACGTAATCCTTGTTTATCTCCAATGCCATTTGGCAATACCTGACAGCTTCGTCAAACGCGTTCATCTCAAGCAGTATGTATGCGATGTTGTTTATGACGGCAACGTTGTCCCTGTCTATCTCCAGGGCCTTTTTGTAATTCATGAGCGCCTTTGAATAATCTTTTGCCGCTTCATGCTCCCTCGCGCTGTACAAATAAAAATCCTCCCCGGATTCATTCAGGCTTTTCCCCTTGGAACTTGCCGGGCCTTCCTTTTTTACGATAACCTGCTGCAGGTTCGGGAGGATCTCTCCGGCTTTCTTTTCAAGAGGGCGGGGCATTGCCGCTTCCTGTTTCTTTGAAACAACTGCCGGCTTGCTGACTTCTTTACCTTGCTCCGCTCCCGCTGATTCCGGGAGCTGCGCTTCCCGGGCAGGTTTTAAACCTGCCCCTGCGGGGGGAGCGGGATTATTTTGATCAGCAGGTGATGTCGTCATTCTTCTTTGTGTTGCAACGTTGATATTGCTGACTGATTTTTCGGAGAGCTTATTTACAAAAGACACAAAAAAGACTCCTGTTATTATGGCAACGGCAAACAGGACGGACAATAAAATTATCCTGCGCCTGTTCGCTGATCTTTTTGCTGAGCTTTCTACAATGCTTTTAAGATTCGGAGGGACGTCCCTTTTGGACTGGGGCTGTTTGATCTTTGAGAGTAAATCTGCCAGAAGGCTCATAAATTTAAGTTCCGTTAATTTTAGTAACCAATTATAACAAAATATATCTGCGATTATCTGCGGCAATCTGCGGCCTCTACGTATTGCATCTTATATAAAAAATCCTGTATCCTTTTTCTGTCATGCAGATGCCCAAACCCGAACAACAGCTCCAGGTAATCAAAAGAGGAGTGGTCGAGATACTGGTTGAAGAAGATCTCATCAGGAAGCTCGATCGTTCTTACCAGACGAACACGCCCCTGAAGATCAAGGCCGGGTTCGACCCAACCGCACCCGACATTCATCTCGGACATACCGTGCTTCTTGAAAAGATGCGGCAGTTTCAGGACCTGGGGCATGAAGTGGTTTTGATAATCGGAGACTTCACCGGGATGATAGGCGATCCCACGGGAAGGTCCGAGGTAAGGAAACCTTTGACAAAGGACAATGTCCTGAAAAATGCAGAAACCTATAAGGCCCAGGTTTTCAAGGTCCTCGATCCCGGCAGGACGCAGATCAGATTTAACAGCGAGTGGCTTGAAAAAATGACCGCAATTGAAATTATCAGACTTCAGGCAAAACAGACCGTTGCGAGAATGCTTGAACGTGAAGATTTCAAACAGCGCTTTGAAAACCACAGCCCGATAAGCATCCACGAGTTTATTTACCCGCTTTTGCAGGGCTACGATTCAGTGGTCCTGAAGGCCGATATTGAGACCGGCGGTACGGACCAAAAGTTCAACCTCCTGATGGGAAGGGCCCTGCAGCAGGAATACGGGCAGGCGCAGCAGGCGCTTGTGCTTATGCCTCTGCTTGAGGGCACTGACGGTGTGAAAAAGATGAGCAAGAGCCTTGGCAATTACATCGGCATTACAGAGCAGCCCAAGGACATGTTCGGAAAGATCATGTCCATCAGCGATGAGCTGATGCTCAGGTATTACGAACTGCTGAGCCGTATCTCTATTGACGAACTGAGTAAATTAAAAGAAGGCATCAAAAATAATTCGGTGCATCCGATGGAGGCAAAGAAATCGCTTGCGTTTGAGATCGTCGAGAGGTACCACGGTAAAGAAGCCGCTGAAAAAGCGAAAGAGGAATTCGGGCACATATTCAAAGACAAGGGGATGCCTGATGATATCCCTGTGTTTAAGCTCGGTCCCGCCGATGCGGAGATCTGGCTTCCAAAGATCATGAAGCTCTCCGGCCTCGTTAAGAGCACGGGAGAGGGGATCAGGTTAATAAAACAGGGCGGCGTCAGCGTGGGTAATGAAAAGTGGGACGACCCTGACAAAAAACTTCCTGCCGGTGAATACCTTCTCAAGGTTGGGAAGAGAAGATTTCTGAAGATATTGCCGTAATGAATTTATAAATTGCCGGCTACCTGCCGGCAACTACACCCCTCAGGCCCCGCCGTAACCGATGGTCACTTTTCCGTCTTCAACAATGACCGGGACTTTCCTCTGACCGCCTGTATGCTTCAGCATCTCTTCCAATTTGGCCTTGTCCGCTTTCACGTCATAATATTGCGCGCCCCAGCCGTAAGCAGACCTGGCCTTTTCCGTGAAAGGGCAGCCTGCCTTGCCGTAAATAATAACTATTTCCGCCATAACACCGCCTCCATCAGTTATAATTTTGTCATTAATGATATCATAGGAGCTGCAAAACAGCATAATCAACAACAAAATACAGAAGTGGCCACGAATGAAAGCTGTAATCTAATGTCCTATGCAGGCTGTAGCCTTGTCATTCCGGCTTGTCCGGAATCTTTTTTACAGAAGGACTCCCGACAAGCTGGAGTGACAGCTCCGGTGGACGTTGCTACGCAGGCGTCAATAGTATGAAGGAAACAAAGCTCAACTGTTTTGACTGCGCTTATTTTTATGTAACGTGGGATGAAAAATTTCCACGGGGATGCAAGGCCATGGGTTTTAAATCAAAGGAGATGCCTTCCGCCGTTGTTTACAAATCATCCGATACGCAGTGTCTTAAGTTTAAATTGAAAAAGAAAAAATAATATAAAATGTCTCTGAATCTCTCGCGCTTTAAAAAACCGAGCAGGTATACCGGCAACGAAATCAATATCGTCCGCAAAGAGGGTGATATAAAAGTCGCCCTCTGCTTTCCTGATACCTATGAAATAGGGATGTCCCATCTGGGACTAAAGATCCTCTATTCAATAATCAATAAAATCCCCGGTGTCTCTGCTGAACGGTCCTTTTCACCGTGGGTGGATTATGAAGCTTATCTCAGGGAAAATAATTTACCCCTCACCTCAATTGAAAATAAAAGGCCCCTGAAGGATTTCGATATTGTCGGCTTCACATTACAGTACGAGCTTTCCTATACGAATGTCCTGAACATGCTTGATCTGGGCGGGGTCCCGATAAAGGCCAAAGACAGGGGAGACAATTTCCCCCTTGTCATTGCAGGCGGCCCATGCGCGGTAAATCCCCTCGCCCTCTCACCGTTTATCGACGCCTTTGTCATTGGAGACGGAGAGGAAGTGATAGTGGAGATCATAGAGAAAGTCAGAAGTCAGAAGTCAGAAGTCAGAAGTAAAGAAAATTTATTATGCGGCCTTGCAAAACTCGAAGGGGTCTATGTTCCGGCAATTCACGATGCAGGCAAACAGAAAGTCAGGAGAAGGATCGTCGAAGACCTTGACAAGGCATTATTCCCTGATGCACCACTTTTGCCATACACTGCAATCGTTCATGACAGGGTGGCAATTGAGGTTGCAAGAGGCTGCACGAGGGGATGCCGCTTCTGTCAGGCAGGCATGATCTACCGGCCGGTTAGAGAGAGGTCGTATGAAAACGTCCTTTCGCTCGCGCTGAAATCCGTTGCAGCCACCGGCTATGAAGATGTGTCTTTTACCTCTCTGAGCGCGGGAGATTACAGCAGCCTCCTGCCGTTGATCAGGGATTTCAATAAAATGTGTTCCGGCTCCCACGTCTCTGTTTCACTTCCATCTTTGCGGGTCGGTTCGGTGAACAGCGAGGTGCTTAAAGAAATAAAAAGCGTAAGAAAGACAGGATTCACCATCGCGCCGGAGGCAGGCACTCAAAGGCTCCGCGAGGTAATTAACAAAGACTTTACGGATGAAGAATATGAAGAAACGCTGAACAAGCTTTTCGCGGAGGGATGGAAACACTTAAAACTTTATTTCATGATCGGGCTTCCTTCGGAAACAATGGAAGACATTGAAGGCCTGATCGGCATGGTGAAAAAGGCCTCAAATAAGGGAAGAGAGATCACGCGCAAAAGCGTTGAAGTGAATATCGGGATCTCATCCTTTGTGCCAAAACCGCATACGCCGTTTCAGTGGATGGGGCAGGCGCCTATTGCTGAACTCCGGGAAAAACAGGACTATCTCCGAAAGGCATTCAGGCGGAGAGGCGTCAATTTCAAGGGACAGCATGTTGAGAACAGCCTGCTTGAGGCAGTATTTTCAAGGGCTGACAGAGACTGCGCCTTGCTGCTTGAAGAGGCGTGGAGACTGGGGTGCCGGTTTGACGGGTGGTCGGAGCAGTTTGATTTTGGCAAATGGCAGCTTGCCTCGGAGAAGACCGGCATTGATCTTTACAATTATGCCTCCCGGAATTTTCCCCTTGACGAGGAACTCCCGTGGGATTTTATTGACACCGGGATAACAAAGAGTTTTTTAAAATCGGAATACAACCACGCCTTGCAGCAAAAGATCACCGCCGATTGCCGGAAGGCCTGCTCCAGATGCGGGTTGGAATGCGGGGATTCAAACACACCCCTGACCCCTCTTAATAGAGGGGAATTAATTCCCCCTTTGAAAAAGGGGGATGAAGGGGGATTTTTTCACAAAATCCATGTCCCTACAAGGATAAGGGTGAAGTTTGCAAAGACAGGCGAGATGCGGTACCTCTCTCATCAGGAATTAATGACGGCTATTCTGCGCGCCACAAGAAGGGCAAACATCCCGGTTGCCTATTCAGCGGGATTTCATCCGCACCCGAAGATATCATTCGGCCCCGCGCTTTCAGTCGGCATAGAGGGCTTAAATGAGTACTTTGACATAGAGCTGACTGCAATGTTGAAGACCCCGGAGTTTGTGGAAATGTTAAATGCAAAGCTGCCTGAAGGGATCGAGGCGCGCGCCGCTGTTTTGGTCCCCGCGAATGAGCGCTCCTTAAATGACCTCATTTCACGCTATGAATACGAGATAGATATTGACAATGCGGACATTGAACACATAAAGTCTTTTATGAGCAAACAGGATTGTCTTGTTATAAGAGAAGAAAAGGGACAGTCCGTTGATATCCGTCCGATGGTAGAAAAGGCCGAGGTCAGCGGCGGCACATTGAATCTTATGCTCGTTGACACGGAAAAGACAAAGGCAAGGCTCCATGAAGTATTAAAGGAAATGCTTCAGAAGCCCGTTGAAGAAATTCAGGCGGCAGTAGCAAAAAGGACCCGCCTTTATGGTTATAATAGAGGCGTGTGGATTGAACCGATTGAAAAATAAAACGCATTACCACAGAGGTCACAGAGAGTAAGAAAACAATGAATGTGACGTTGGGAATAATTATACTTTTTATTTCTCATTTTTTTGCTCTGTGTTCTCTGTGGTTAAATAAAGAAAAACAATGGCTGGAAAGATAATAATCAACATAACCCCCGAACAAACACGCGTGGCGCTGCTTGAGACCAATACACAGCTCTCCGAGCTTTATATTGAGAGGAAAAAAGACGCCAGCCTGGTAGGCAATATCTACAAAGGCAAGGTCGTAAAAATACTTCCCGGTATGCAATCCGCGTTCGTGGATGTCGGGCTTGAAAAAGCGGCCTTCCTTCACGCCGCTGACGTGCTGTCTGGTTTTGATTATTCCATTTTCGGAGAGGACATTGAGGAAACAGTGCCTGTCCATCTGCCGATCGAAGACCTGCTGCGTGAAGGCGAGGAAGTCTTTGTCCAGGTTTCAAAGGACTCCATCGGCTCCAAGGGCGCGAGGGTCACCTCGTACATCACGCTTCCGGGGAGATATCTTGTGCTTATGCCCGGGGTCGAGCACGTCGGCATTTCAAGGAAGATACTTGATGAAGAAGAAAGGACCAGGCTTAAAAATATTATCACCGAGCTGAAAACCAAGAACTTCGGCTTTATCATCAGGACCGCAAGCGAGGGCTGTACGATGGAGGAACTGAAGAAAGATGTCGACTACCTCATGCTCCTTTGGGAAAATATCCAGAAGAAGAAAGAAAAAGGCGGTTCGCCCCATCTGCTTTTCAATGACCTCAACCTCGCGCTCAGAAGCGTGCGCGACCTGCTGAACCAGGAGATCGAAGAGGTAATTATTGATTCCAGGGAAGAACATAAGAAGCTCCTGGATTTTGTTAATACCTATTTCCCTAAATTGATTGCGAAGATCAAACTTTACGAAGGCGTTGAGCCGGTATTTGACGCATACGGTATTGAGCTTGAGATACCCAAGGCGCTGGGCAAACGTATATGGCTGAAGTCCGGCGGATATATTGTGCTTGACCAGACAGAGGCGCTTACTTCCATAGACGTAAACACAGGAAAGTTTGTCGGCAAGGCGTCGCTTGAAGACACCATCTTCAAGACCAACATGGAGGCGGTAAAAGAGATCGCCTACCAGATACGGCTGAGGAACCTCGGCGGGATAATCATAATTGATTTTATTGATATGGAAAAAGAGGAGAACCGGAAAAAACTCTTCAACGTATTCCAGGAGGCAATGTGCAAAGACCGGGCAAAATGCACGATACTGGAGGTGTCGGAGCTCGGCCTTATCCAGATGACGAGGAAGCGCGTGAGGGAAAGCCTTGAGAGGGTGTTATGCGAGCCATGCCATTATTGCGACGGCAAGGGGTTTGTAAAATCTCCCACGACCGTGTGCTATGAGATATTCATGGAGCTGAGAAGGATAGGCGTGAAAAAGAAAAACTGCAAGATAATGGTCACCGCTCATCCCTATGTGGCCGACCTTATATATGAAGATGAAAGAGAAGGCCTGGAGCTGATTGAAAAAGAAAACGGATTCAAGATAATCCTGAAGGCCGACAACACCTTTCACCAGGAGTTCTACGAAGTAGTGACGCTGTAGAAAGACCTGGTAAGAAGCGGGAAATAAGAAGTAAGAAGTTTTAAAACAATCTTTCTCGGTTTTTACTTCTCAGTTCCCACTTCTTACTTCTCACTTTTAAAGTTATGACTCTCGACGAAAAATTTACAAAACTGAAAGACGGCCTGAAGGCCATGGACAAAGTGATCATTGCTTACTCAGGCGGTGTTGACAGTGCCTTTCTATTGAAGGCAGCTTCGCTATCGGGCCTCTCTGACATTCTCGCAGTTACCGGGATATCAGAGAGCCTGCAGAAGGATGAACTTTCTACCGCAAAGGAACTTGCCTCTTCCCTGAACATTAAACACCTGACAATAATGACTGAAGAACTGAGCAATGAAAATTACGCTAACAATCCTCCTGACAGATGTTACTATTGCAAGAAAGATCTCTTCGGCAAGCTCAGGGAAATTGCTGAAAAGGAAAATTGCCCCTTTGTCCTTGACGGCACAAATGCGGATGACGCAAAGGACTGGCGTCCCGGAAGGCGCGCTGCAATGGAGGAGGGTGTCCGGAGCCCCTTGCTTGATGCGGGGTTGAGCAAAAAAGAGATCCGGGAATTATCTCGCTCCCTCGGGCTTTCAACCTGGGACAAGCCGGCGGCACCGTGCCTTTCTTCACGTTTCCCATACGGGCGGAAGATCACGGCAGAGGCGCTCGACAGGGTAAGCCGGGCCGAAACCTTTATAAAAAAGTTCGGCATAAAAGAACTGAGGGTGAGGGACCATGCGGAGACTGCGCGGATTGAAGTCAATGCTGAAGATTTCAAGGCGCTGACCGATGACGCGATCAGAAATGAGATCGTCAGCTTCCTGAAATCCCTCGGCTACAAATATGTCACCCTCGACCTTCAAGGTTTCAGAAGCGGCAGCGGGAATGAAGTTTTAACAGATATCAATTCCGAAAACCACGGAGACACAGAGATACGGAGAAAAGAAACGTAATATATTTTATTTATAAATTCTTAATATTCTCTGTGCCTCTGTGTCTCTGTGGTAAATTATATATTTTTTTGTGAAAAGCCAAATTAACAATGACAGAAATCGCCTATCATGATGAACTTTTAAAATGCGTGCGGTGCGGCGCCTGCAAGGCGTTGTGCCCGACCTATCTGACGACTCTGAATGAAACAATGGGCGCAAGGGGCCGGGTCGCAATGCTTGGCGAGCTTGAAGAAAACCGCCTTGCGCCGACCCGGAAGCTTGCGGAGAAGATATTCAGCTGCATGCTCTGCGGCGCGTGCAAGAACCTCTGCCCCACCGGGATCAATATCCCTGAGATGATATACAAAGGAAGAGCAAGGCTGAAGGGTTCTTTCAGGCAGGGCCGTGTCATCCGGACGGCCTTGAAATATTCAGCGCCGAGAATGGACGCGGTCTTTGCGATATTGCGCGGGATGCAGAAAATATTATATCGCCCTCTTTTTAACAGAGGCCTACTGCCATACGTCCCGGAGATCACATCGGAGCCGTTTAAAAACAGCATCCAGGTTTACAGAAGCAAGAAAGCAATCGGCAGGATAGCGATCTTTGCGGGTTGCAGCGTGAATTACTTTTATCCGAACCTCGGCAGGGCGCTCTCACGGGTCCTGCTTGCAAACGGATACGAGGTCGTTGTCTTTAAGGGTGAGTTATGCTGCGGGGCCCCGTTAAGAGCGGCGGGGCTGGATGAGGAGGCGTCAGCGCTTGCAAAGAAGAACATCGAACACTTCAGCAAGGTAAGGGCGGAGGCGATAATCAGCATGTGCCCTACATGTACAATGGTGATGAAGGAGCAATATCCTCTTATCGCGGGCGGCTCGATTTCCGGAATCATGGATGTAAACGAATTTCTCATTAAATACGATCTCGCCTCGAATCTTGAAACCAACCCCGCGGTTGTCACTTATCATGATCCCTGCCACCTCCGTTACGGGCTGCTGATAAAAGACGAGCCGAGGCAGATACTGAAAGGCATCAGGGGCGTTGAATTTGTCGAGATGAAACACTCTGACGAATGCTGCGGCTTTGCGGGATTTTTCAGCCTGCATTTTAAAAATATTTCCAGAGAAATAGGGAAGAAAAAAATTGATAATATAAACGACACAAAGGCTGATACAGTAGTCACATCATGCCCCGGCTGCATGATGCAGCTTGAAAGCATGAAACTGAAAACCAATTCAAAAGTAAAAGTTAAGCACATTGTCGAAGTAATTGATGAAGCCATGAACGTTGAAGTAAAATAAGAACACAACAATAATAAACCACAGAGACACTGAGGCGCAGAGACAAATAATGATTTTGAACTTTTCTTTTCTCTGTGTCTCCGTGCCTCTGTGGTAATCATAAGGAGAGAACATAATGAAATTTTTCATCGACACGGCGAACACAAAGGAGATCAAAGAGGCTTGGGAACTGGGGGTCATTGACGGCGTTACCACCAATCCATCGCTGATATCAAAAGAAGGGAAAGAACCGGTAAAACTGCTGAAAGAGATCTGTGGCATAGTCAACGGTCCTGTGAGCGCGGAGGTAGTCAGCCTTGACGCTGACGGAATGGTCAAAGAGGCAAAGAAGCTGGCAAAGATACATAAAAACATTGTCGTAAAAATTCCCATGACCAAAGACGGTCTGAAGGCGACAAAAACACTTACAGGCCTCAAGATAAAAGCAAACGTCACCCTTATCTTCTCGCCGAATCAGGCTTTGCTTGCTGCCAAGGCAGGCGCGACATATGTCAGCCCGTTTGTGGGAAGGCTCGACGACATATCCCATTACGGCATGGACCTTGTCTCTCAGATACTTGAGATCTATGACAACTACGGATTTGAGACAGAGGTCATCGTCGCCAGCATCCGCAACCCGCTTCACGTCCTGGATGCCGCAAGGATGGGCGCTCATGTAGCGACAATCCCCTTCCCGGTCATTGAGCAGCTTTCAAAGCATCCGCTTACTGATATCGGCATTGCAAAATTCCTGAAGGACTGGGAAAAGGTGCCGAAGTAAAAAAACCACAGAGGCACGGAGGCACAGAGAAAGACAAAAAAATTTATTTATTAAACTCCGTGTCTCAGTGTCTCCGTGTTTAATAATATTTTAGGAGATGTGAAGGAGAAGTTTATGCCTATTTATGAATATAAATGCAATGAGTGCAATGAGGACTTCGAGAAACTTGTATCAAGCTCAACCACGGAGGTCTCGTGTCCCAAGTGCAATTCGAAAAATATCACAAAGAAGTTTTCACTCTTCGGTATGAGCGGGGTTGAGAAGCCGGTCACTTCAACAAGCACTTCAGGATGCTCATCCTGCAGTTCATCTTCGTGCAAATCATGTCATTAACTACCAAGTGGGAAGTAAGAAGTTGGAAGTGAGAAGTGAAGGATAAAACCTTTTAAATCCTACTTCCCCCTTCCTACTTCTTACTTGAGCAGTTTCTCTAATACTGATACTCCATCTGCATCTGCTCCAGCGAGCCTTCCCGCAGCAGGTATTTCACCTTGTCTTCGGCGATCATTTTGAACGCGTGTTTTATTATCACTTTGTAAAACTCGCAGAACTCCGCCTTTTTGTACATGTTCCCCCTGGCGTGCATCTCAGCCGGGCACGGCGAGCCGCAGATATGCCTGAAATCGCAGGTGTCGCACTCATCAATCTTTTCAACCATCCTCGACCTGATTTCTTTGAACGGCTTTGACTTCATCGCGGCGGCAATTGATGTCTTGAAAATATTCCCGCCGGAAAACTCCTTCATGCTGATGAACTCCCCGCACGGCACCATATCGCCGTCAGCGGTAACAGTCAAAAATGTGCGCCCGCCTCCGCAGGGAGAGATATCGCACATCATGCGTCTTGCGGTTGGCGATATGATGGCAAGGATGACATTGGCGAAATTGCCGATGACGATCTGACGCCCGGATTTTTGCGACAACTCCATGGCGGTATCAACGGCCTTAATTAAATTCTTTGCAAACAACATGTCCTCCGGTTTTATCTGCACCGCAGGCTTCTGAGTAAGCCTGACCGGATTGAGAAGTACGCAGGGAACTTTCTTTTTGTGCAGGAACCTCACAAGCTCCGATAATTTATTAACATTATATTTCGTAACCGTGCATATCACGTTCAATCCTTCATAGCCGGTAAACCAGTCCAATGCCTGTACGGCCTTCTGATAATTGCCGCTGCCCTTTGTCGTAGCGCGCGAGCGGTTGTTCATCTCCTCGCCAGCCGCGTCAAGAGATATGCCTACGCCTACTTTGTATTTTTTCATAAACTCCGCGTCTTCTTTCTCAAGCAAAAGCGCGTTGGTCTGGATGCCGAAAAGAAATTTCCTGTGATACTTCTTTATCGCGTCAAAGAGAATATCTTTTGCAAGCAGAGGCTCGGCAGCATGAAAGACTATCACGGGTTTTTTCTTTACGCCCTTAAAATGCTCATCCACCTTTTTCAGCACGGTATCCAATTGCTGCGCCGTCATCTGCGTGCCCTGTTTCCTTATCTTTGCCGGGATGTAGCAGTAAGGGCAATTGGCGTTGCACCTGTCAGTGGGATCGATGTATACGCAGTTCAGATCAGCATTGAACCTGAAATCATTAAGCTCGGTATCAAGGTGTTCTCTCTCTCTTTTATAAAGATCGATCAACTCATCAGGCAGAATGAATGTGCCGTTGTCCCTCGGGATGACCCCCCAGAAGACATTGTCAGGGTCAAGCGCCAGCTTCCAGTCAGCATCAATGTCGGAAAACGAGATTCCGCGGTTGTTGTCTTTCATTAGTTATTACTCTCCTTTTAATTAAAATTATATCTATTGCATAACTACAGCCGTCATTGCGGCTTGTCCGCAATCCTTCTTTAAGAAAGATTCCAGACAAGCTGGAATGACAATAAATATGGATACCCGTTTTCACGGGAATGACGGACACGGCTGCGACTTACCACTGAGACACGGAGACACTGAGATACTTGTATTTTCTCTCTGTGCCTCTGTGCCTCTGTGGTTTTTTTCTGTTATAAAGGCATTCTTTTCTTCGGCACATCGCCGTACATTACAAAATGTGTCAGGCCGTTTGCGGTCTTGGCGCATTTCATGTGATAAGAGATTGCGCTTGTCTTGGCTTTCTTCTCAGCCTTCTTGTTCCTATTCAATATTTTTCACCTCCTTTCTTCAATTCTACCCCTCTTTGTAAAAGAGGGGTAGGGGAGATTTTGGGGACTAATATTTTTCATTCTCAAAAGTCTTCAGTATCTCCCGCCTCGCCTCGCCGATTGTGAGGGGGATGCGGTCGAATTTTATTTTGTCCTCATGTTTCAGTCTGTAGATAAGCTCCGCTATATGGGGCAGTCTCAGCTTGATGTTCGCCATATCTTCAGGCGCATTAAACACCTCCTCCGGTGTCCCGCCTCTGGTGATCCTGCCTTTGCTCAGAATGTAAAGCTCGTCAAGAAAAACAGGCACAAGGTCCACGCTGTGCGTTGCCATCACAATCGTGACCCCGTTTTCCCTGTTGAGCCTTTGAAGCAGTTTCATCATCCTGTATTCGCCCATAGGATCAAGCCCGGCGGTCGGTTCATCCAGCAAAAGCATTTCATGCCCCATCGCAAGGAGTCCCGCGATACACGCCCTTTTCCTCTGGCCGAAACTCAGGTTGTGCACGGATTTCTTTTCCAATCCTTCCAGCTCAACCTCTTTCAGCGCGGCCGCCACCCTCTGCTTTACTTCATTGTCATCAAACCCCATGTTCAACGGACCAAAAGCGACATCCTCAAAGAGCGTTGGCGCAAAGAGCTGGTCATCCGGATTCTGGAATACAAGCCCCATTTTTTTGTAGATCTGTTTCGGCGTGAGCTTTCTGATATCGGTCCCGTCAAGCACCACGCGTCCTTCAAAGCCTTTCAAAAGCCCATCCATTGTGCGCAGAAGCGTTGTCTTTCCTGAGCCGTTAGCGCCGAGAAGCCCGATGAACTGCCCTTTTTTTACATCAAGGTTTATATCCGAGAGGGCATCAGTCCCGTCAGCATATCTGTAATAAAGTTTCTCAACCGACAACATTGCTTATCCAGTGTCCGTCATTCCCGCAATCTGTTGAGCGGGAATCCAGAGTCTTTTTTAAAGGAACTGGATTCCGGCTTAAAAACTGCCGGAATGACAACCTTAACTTCATTATTAATTTGCAAACATTTCTGTTCAAATCATCCATATCGCACCCGCAAAAATAATAAACACCATAGCCACAGCAAATTCGCCAAACCGCAGCGGGCGTTTTTTCACCAAAGGCATATCGCCTGTATATCCCCTCTGCGTCATCGCCTCCGCTGTTTTCTGGGTCTGGTCTATTCCCCTGATCACAAGAGATCCGGTGAGTGTGCCGAAGGACCTCAGTCCCTTTCTCATGCCACTGTAGCCAAGGCGGTTTTTTTGAGCGCTGTAAATTGTATGCGCGTCTTCAAGGAACATAAATATATACCTGTAGGCAAACATCATTATCTCAATGAACCCCTTCGGAACACGAAACCAGGAAAGCCCTGCCATGAATTCCGTAAACGGGGTCGCAAATCCAAGCGCAATAACGAGAGATACCGCGCCAAGCATTCTGCCTGCAATCTTCAGCCCCTCGATCAGCCCGTCTCTGTGGACCGTTAAAGTGAGAAGCGGGAAGTGGGAAGTGGGAAGCGAAAAGACAAACAACGTATCTTCCCCTGTAAAAAAACACTTCAATGCCAAAACCACAACGGCCAAAAACAGCGGCTGAGCCATTCTCAGGAACAATACACGCAATGGAATTCCCATGCGCACACAAAGCAGGAAACACCCTGCGGCAATAAACAATGGGAACAATACCCCTTTATAGCTCAATACCATCAGAAGCAGTGCAATGACAACAGCGAGCTTTGCCCTTACGTCAAACTTCACGACAGGATGCTCTTTTTGAAAATGTTCAGAAAATAGTTTCATAATTCCGTTCCATGTCATTCCGGCTTGACCGGAATCTTGTAGGGGCAACCCCTGCGGTTACCCTCTATGCGGGCAGGTTCAAAACCTGCCCCTATGTTTTCGTCTTGCCTTCTGTCAGCTTCCTCCAGTAATACCCCGCAGCAAATCCACCAGCGGTTCCTGCAAGAAGGAATACAAACAGGAGCAAATCGCCCTGGTCCGTGTTAATTAACGGCTCTCTCGCCTCTCTTCCATGTTCCTTCGCAACCTTCTCCACAACTGATTCATCAACCCCCGTCCAGCCGGCTGCGCCGGCAGAGGTGGGAAGTAAGAAGTGAGAAGTGAGAAGTAACCATAGTATGAGAAATTGAGAGATTGAGAAGTTGAGGAATTGAGATTTCCTATCTTCTATTTTCCCCTTCTGACTTCTGACTTCTGACTTCTGACTTTTCACAATGCCGCCTCTTCCGCTTTCAGCACGCCCATTTTCACAAGGAGGTCGGGACGTCTTTTATAAAGCAGGACGACCATGCCTGAGGTCATTGCCCCTTCAAGGATGCCCAATGGAAGTTGTGTGGGAATGAAGGCAATGAGTATCTTGTAGAAAAGCGGGAGGAATGGCGAATCGCCTCTTATTCCCGATGCAAGTTCAACGGATGTTGTCATATAGGTTGCCCAGTCTGCGAGGACGCCCGCGATAAAAGCAGCTACAGCCATGTTTACCTTTACCGAGCGCAAAGCCCTGAATGTCAGAAATCCTGCAAAGGACCCCATCACGCCCATTGAAAATATGTCCGCCCCCCACGTGCTCAATCCGCCGTGGGCAAGAAAGAGCGCCTGGATGAGCAATGCCACCGCGGTAACAAGAACGCTTATTGCGGGGCCAACGAGTATCGCGGATATTCCCGTCCCCGCGGGGTGGGAGCATGTCCCGGCAGTTGGAACGGGGATTGGCATACATGAGATGATAAAAACGATTGCAGCCATTAACCCAACGAGAGGTTTGAATGAGGGGTCAACAGCGGAAAGTTTTTTCAACCTGTATAGCCCATATGCTACAAAAGGGACCGCAGCGGCAAACCAAAGCGCCGCCCAGTTGAACGGCAGGATCCCTTCGGAAATGTGCATAGCGTGTGCGTCAGTGACAAGCACTAAAGTAACGAGAAGGAAAGAATTAAAAAATGTTATTTCGTGCTTTTGACTTTTGACTTTTGACTTTTGACTGCTCATTCCTCACCTGCCATTAGCAATAATGCATTTACAATTGCCACCGCAACAGGCGTGCCGCCTTTCCTGCTAAGGTTTGTTATAAACGGGAATGTCTGCTCGGCAAGTAATGCCTTTGACTCCAACGCCTTAACGAACCCAACGGGAACGCCGACAACGAGTGACGGATGACGGGTGACAGGTGACGAGTTGAAAATCTCAATTGTCTTAAGCAATGCTGTCGGCGCGTTACCGATCGCGATGATGCCGATGTTGTGGTTTTCTTTTAATGCAGATTCCATGCCTATCTCCGCCCTTGTTTTATTAGCTGACTGCTGATCGCTGACCGCTGACTGCTGTATTTCACAAACAACCTTCCCGCCCCATTTTGACAGGAGCTTTTTGTTGATCCCTGTTCTGACCATTTCAATGTCGGTCAAAATATCTTTACCTGCTTTGATCGCTGCGATACCTGCCTTCACCGCATCAGGATAAAATACGAGACTGTGTTTGAATTCAAAATCAGCGGTTGAATGTATCACGCGTTTTATTATCGGCAGTCTCTCTGCAGGGACATCGCTTAAGTCGATCTCATCGGAGATTATTTCAAAACTCTTTTTCTCGATGTCTTCGGGCTTCATGCCAGACGCCGCCTGTATCCTCTCCAGAACGATCTGGGCCAGCTTGCCGTGAATGCCGAGAGGCTCGGTGTAAACTAATTCCACCCCCGGGAATGTCTCCCCAGCCTCTTTTATTATCGCCGGGATGTCAGTTGTTACGTGCATCCCGCTGCTTAAAAAGTACGGATGAATGATGATCTTCCTTGCCCCGTCTTTAACGCAGCCTTTAATTGCCTCCATTATGTCCGGCTGTGCAAACTGTAAATATGCGGCCCGCACACAGTGATCGCCGCATCCGGGATGTATCGTGTTGTGCAGCAGCTTTGCCACATGTTCAAGATTGTTCGCGCCTTTTTTAGGACTGCCGTGTCCAGCAATAAGAATTATTTCCATGGTACTCCCTTACAATGTTTTATAAAATTTTCCGCTATCGAATGATTGCTCCCAAAGTGTATATGAATATAACTGCCGAGCGTGTTCTTGATAAGATACCCTTCGCCGGACAGAGCTTTACCATTGCCGTCTTTGACGGAATAGGTTGCAGTAACCCCCCCGTGCCCCCCCCTTAAATAAGGGAGGGATGGGGGGGTTATCTCCGAATAATGAAACTCGTGCCCGCGAAGCGTCATTCCATCTTCGCCGATGATAGAGTCCTGCTTAAGGACCAATTCCCTGTATCCGAGTTTGGCCCTGCCCTTTGTCATTTTTGTCCTGAGCGGAAAGGTTCCTGCCATAGGATAAAAAACCTCGTCGAAATCATATATCCCCTCCGTGAGATACATGAAACCGCCGCACTCCGCGTATACGGGCTTTTCTTCATTTGCAAAATGTCTCACAGATTCCAGCATTGATTTGTTGCCGGACAATTGTTTTGCGTACAGTTCCGGATAACCTCCGCCGATGTACACTGCGTCAGCGTCATCCGGTACTTTACTGTCTGCAAGCGGGCTGAACAACACGATCTCCGCTCCTGCTTCTTTCAGCAGATCAAGATTATCCTCATAGTAGAAACAGAACGCCTTGTCATGGGCAACGGCGATCTTTACCCCTCCCATCCTCCCCTTGCCAAGGGGAGGAGCAAGGTGGGGTTTCTTTCCTTCTTCTGGACTTTTGTTCTTTTGCGCTCTTGCTCTTTTGCACTTTTGCGCTATCGCATCCACATCCACATACTTCAAAACTACGTCCGCCAGCTTCTGTATGGTTTGTTCTGAGATCGGCCCTTCTTCCGCCACGGTAAGTCCGAGATGCCTGTGAGGGATCTCAAAATTCAGGTCACGCGGCAGATACCCAAGCACAGGCACATCGTGCACACTGTCTTTCAGCCGGTTAAAATGATTTTCAGATGCCACGCGGTTGAAGATAACACCGTTAATAAGCTCGGTAGCGCAGTAGCTCAGTAGCTCAGTAACAAAAGGTTCTACTCCAGTTGCTCTGCTGCTCTGCTGTTCTGCTGCTCTGTATTCCCTAAATCCTTTCACTACCGCTCCCGCGCTCTCCGCCATTCCATACGCATCCACAACAAGTATGACTGGAAGATCAAGCGTATGTGCGAGCGATGCGGTGCTGAGCTTCCCGTCATATAGTCCCATCACGCCTTCTACAACTGATATGTCGGCATCCGCCGAATATTTTTCAAAACATCCCCTGACATAATCTTCTCCGCACATCCAGAGGTCGAGATTACGGGATGTCCTGCCGGTAATAACTTTGTGCAAACCCGCGTCAATAAAATCAGGCCCGGTCTTAAACGACTGAACACTCAATCCCTTTTTCTTCAATGCAGCGAGAATGCCGAGCGTAACCGTTGTCTTGCCGCATCCGCTGTGTGTCCCTGCGATGATTATGCCTTTTATTGTGTTCATAAAATTATTGAAAAATCTCCCCTAACCCCTCTTTTCCAAAGAGGGGAAGATATTGTCCCCCTTTGTAAAAGGGGGATGTAGGGGGATTTTGGTAACAATATTTTTTAATTCTTTCAGCAACATCTTATTATGCTTTCTGGATTTGACAGCTACCCTGACATACGAATTGTCCAGGCCTTTGAAGTTTGTGCAGTCTCGAACAAGGATGCCTTTCTCTCTAAGTGCTTGGACTACCCCCCCTTCGCCCCCCCTTACCAAGGGGGGGATGGGGGGGGTAATTTTTAGTAAGTAATAATTCACCGACGACGGATAAAAGCGGATCCCCATCTTCCTGAAGCCTCTCTCCATAAATTCCTTTTCCTTTGCTATCAATTCAAATGTCTGCTTTGCATACTCAGTGTCTTCAAGCGCGGTGATCGCCGCCTTCTGCGCCAGATTGTTTACAGTCCACGGTTCTTTAAAACCTTTTATCTGAGAAATCAGATTAGGATGAAAGACCCCGTATCCTATCCTCAATCCAGTAAGCGCATAAAACTTTGTCATTGAGCGCAGCACGATCAAATAAGGATTGTCCTGAACATGATCGATCACCGATTCCTCTGGGTGAAAATCAATGAACGCCTCATCTACAACAAGCACGCATTGCGTATCTCTTGCAGCTTCAGCAATTCTCAACACATCGCCTTTCTTAAGAAGATGGCCCGTCGGATTGTTCGGGTTGCAAAGAAAGAGGAGTTTGGCGTTTGGCGTTTGGCGTTCAGAGTTAAAAGAAAGTGTCTTGATTGCAGATATGAATTCGTCAGTGATTACCCTGAAATTATTTTCTTTTCTTAACTCATAACTCTTAACTCTGAACTCTGAACTTAATTTGCAGGCCTTTTCATATTCCGAAAAAGTCGGAGCGGGAATGAGCGCCGTCTCCGGTTTCAACGCGCGCGGAATAAGATAGATAAGCTCGGTGCTGCCGTTGCCGCAGATAATGGTTTCAGGACTGATATCGTGAAATCGTGAAAGTCTTTCTCTCAGCATTTTTGATTCAGGGTCAGGGTAATTGATCAGGCCGTTCATCTCACTCTTAATTACGTTCTTCACCTTCCGCGAAACTCCGAGCGGGTTGATAGACGCGCTGAAGTCAATTAATTTGTCTTCAGAAACTCCAAGCTCTTCCGCAATCCTGTAGATATTCCCGCCGTGATCGAACAAGCTCGGCGTTAAGCGTTCAGAGTTCAGCGTTCCAAAATTCTCTTTGATCATATAGCAGTTCTCAAATACAGTAATATTAGTGCAAGTCCAAAGCCAAGCAGAGAAGTAAGTTTAATAATTGAGATCGCATTCCCTGAAGCATTAAGGTACACCTGTTCTTTTACTTCTGACTTCTGACTTCTGACTTCTGACTTTTCTTCTCCGATGTACGGCTTCTCAACAAGAACGCCGCTGTACATTGAAGGCCCGCCGAGCCTTACTCCCAATGCTCCTGCCATTGCCGCCTCCGGGATCCCGCTGTTGGGGCTTAAATGTTTCCTGCCGTCACGCAGCGTAATGCGTAATGCGTGATGCGTGATGCGTGATGCGTTCTCAGGATATTTAAATATTGTAATAATGAATGTCGCTATCACGATTAGCATCCCGGTAATCCTCGCCGGGATGTAATTGGCTATATCATCGAGTTTGGCGGACGCCCATCCGAAATTTATATATCTTTCATTCCTGTACCCGACCATTGAATCGAGGGTGTTGATTGCCTTGTACGCCATTGCCAGAGGCAGACCGCCGATTGCGAAATAAAACATCGGTGCGATGATTCCGTCAGAGGCGTTCTCTGAAAGAGTCTCGATGGTTGCCTTTAATATCCCTTTATCGTCTAATTGCTTTGTGTCCCTGCCCACGATCATGCTGAGCTTGTTTTTCGCTTCCTCTTCATTTCCGGTATTCAGGGAATCTATCACTGCGCGTCCTGATTTAATGAGATCGCGGGTCGCGATTGTGGTGGACGCAAGATACACAACAAATAAAAGCGCAAGATATGAAAACGGCTTCGGCAAATTCGGGCCCAAAAGCAATGAACTCAATAAATAAAACAATCCATAAGTCGAGCCGACAATAATAATCACAAGGAGAATTCCCATAAACTTGTCTTTCAGTCTGTGCTCTGTGTTCTGTGTTCTGTGTTCTGTGTTCTGTCTTCTGCCTTCTGTCTTTCTCAACACCCTCTCCATCCTCTCGATCGCCAGCCCGATGAACCGCACCGGGTGCGGCAGCCAGCGCGGATCACCTATGATCAGGTCAAGGATATAAGCCGATGTCAATATGACCGGTTCTACCATAGTGCACCCTTAATGAGGGGTTCCTTGCAGTATTCCATACCGAGCTGTCTCAGGATAAAACATATGTCCACGCTGTGTTTCAGGATATCAGCCCACTTGTTTATCGCTTCATCTCTAACAGCCTGATAATTAAATCCCGCCTGCTGAAGCGGCAGGCCTTTTTCCTTCCTGAGCGAATTCAGTAAGGCGGTCCTGAAATCATCATTGTCAAATACGCCGTGTAGGTACGTTCCCCAGACGTTGTCTTTCAATGAGCCATCGAGGATCTCAAATCCCCCCTTGCCCCCCTTTTCTAAAGGGGGGATGGGGGGATTTTCCGTGTTCTTGAATCTATTCAGTTTAAACAACCCGGTATCTCCCGTAGTCTCTCCCACATGAATTTCATAACCTCTGAGAAAATTATTTCCATAACTCTTAACTCCCAACTCTACACGCTCAACTAACTCCGCTTCCACCTGACATGTCGTCTTTGTTTTATTAAGTGTAGTAACAATATCAAGCAGTCCCATCCCGTCCACCTCTTTCATGGTGCTTTCAACGCCGTATGGGTCGAATATTTTTTTGCCTAACATCTGATAACCACCACATACGCCGACAAGATGGACGCCTTTGTTGACGGCAGCCTTCACGCAATCTTCCATTCCGCTTTCTCTTAATAACAGCAGATCGCTTACCGTGTTCTTGGAGCCGGGGATAATTATTACATCAGCGCTCATGATGTCATCTTCCCACAGGGAATATTTAAGCTCGACATCAGGCTCGTGCAAAAACGGGGCAAAGTCGGTAAAGTTTGAAATATATTTCAATCGCAAAACTACAATCTTGATTGTTTTAAACGCCGAACGCTGAACGCTGAACGCTGAATTTCTTTCGAGCGACAATCCGTCTTCCTCGTCAAGGTTCATATCTTTCTGATAATTCAGCACGCCGATCACCGGCTTGCCTGTTTTGTCCTCTATCATCCTCAGCCCCGGACGCAGTATGTCTATATTGCCCCGGAATTTATTTACGATAAACGCTTTGATGAAGTCTGCGTCAGATAATCCCCCTATATCCCCCTTTTTCAAAGGGGGACTTTCTTCCCCTCTATCAAGAGGGGTTAGGTGTGTGTTCCCCCCTTTGTCAAAGGGGGGTGGGGGGGGATTTTTCAACAACTCCACTGTCCCGTAAAAAGACGCAAACACTCCGCCCCTGTCGATGTCGCCGACAAGGACCACAGGCGCGTCTGTATAACGCGCCACTCTCATGTTCACAACTTCTTCCTTTTGAAGATTGATCTCAGCGGGACTGCCCGCGCCTTCTATAACAATAAGATCGTATTGTTGAGAAAGCCTGTCATACGCTGCGGTAATTACATCCCATACTTTATCCTTGATCGCATAATATTCTTCCGCTTTCATTGTCTCATACACTTTGCCGTTCAGTATCACCTGGCATCCAGCCTCGCCGGTCGCCTTGAGGAGCACCGGGTTCATGTCATTGGATGGCTCAACTCCCGCGGCCTCTGCCTGAAACGCCTGCGCCCTCCCTATTTCGCCGCCTTGTTTTGTGATGAAGGAATTCAGCGCCATGTTCTGCGCCTTAAACGGCGCGACCCTGATGCCCATATCTCTGAATATCCTGCACAGGCCCGCGACAATAACGCTCTTGCCCGCGCCTGAACCTGTACCCTGTATCATCAATGCCTTTGCCATGTTCTTTTTTGTCATGAACATAAAAATGTCATTCCGGCTTGTCCGGAATCAAGATTCCCGATGCGCGGAGCCTGTCCCGACTTGTTCGGGGCTTACGGGAATGACAGATTATTGCTTCCTCCATTAATCAATTTTACAACGGGATACTTGTCCCATATCTCTATAACATTCAAACATCCGTAATCCTGTTCGACCCTGAAAATATTCTCAAGCGGGACACCTAACAATTCGCAGAGTATTACCCTGTTTATTCCCCCGTGTGCGATTATGGCAATATTGTCAAATCCCCCCATCCCCCCTTTTCTAAAGGGGGGCGAGAGGGGATTATTTTTGTTCTGTCTTAAAATCTTCTCCAACGCAATCACCGCCCTCTCCCTTACCTCAATCGTGCTCTCCCCGCCCATCGGGCTGAACTTCAGGGGATTGTCTGCCCACGCATTAAAGGCATCAGGCCATTTCTCTTTTATCTCATCAAAGGACATGCCCTCCCAGATGCCGAAGTTGCGCTCTCTCAGCTCAGGCATTATGGCTGGTTTTAATCCATGCGGCCCCGCAATGATCTCCGCGCTTTTTATCGCACGTGAAAGGTCGGAGCAGTAGACAGCGGTGATTCTTGTCTTTGTAGGGGCGGGTTTTAAACCCGCCCCTACACTGCCATCCTGCACAATATGTTCTGCTACCCTCTTCATCTGTTCAACTCCGTGCTCCGACAGCGGAACATCTATATGCCCTTTGTAGCGTCTGACCTCCGCGCCCTCTGTTTCACCGTGCCGGATTAAATAAATTTTTGTGAACATATGATCACCGTCATTAAAAACAATAGTTCCGACATCTCGGCAACCGCGCCAAATGTATCGCCTGTCATGCCGCCAAAGTTTTTGTTTGAAAACCAAACCGCGATAATGCAGAAAATATACAGCACGGGCAACACCGGCGCAAAGGCGGACAACTGGAAAGATGAATTCAGCATTCCATTGCTGACAACTAATGCGGCGCTTAGTACAATCAAAGCTGATAGTGTCGCAATCACTAACTCCTTTATCCCTGTGTTCTCAATAAATATTTTTCCGAGCCCGTCCTGTCTCGCTGATTTGCAATGAAAGATCGCAGGCACCATCGCCCATCTTGAAAAAACAGGCATCAGAAACAGTGACGAGTAATAAGTGACGAGTGACGGGTGAGAAAATAAGGCATTCAGTGAAAGGTATTTCAGCAAAATGACAAGGACTATCGCTATGACGCCAAATGGCCCGACCGTGCTGTCTTTCATGATCGCCAGTTTCTTTTCCCTGGTCCCTCTTGATGCGATCGCGTCAAACGTGTCCGCAAGACCGTCAAGATGGAGCCCCCCGGTAGTTATCACAATTACAAGGACGACCAGTCCATTCGCCAATTCAACAGGGAAAATTTTCAGGAACAACGCTGCCGAGATTGAGAACAACGCCCCCTGTACCGCCCCGGCAACCGGAAAGAATGCGGAAGCGCCCCCGATCTCTTTTTCAGAGACATCCCTCATCTCTTTCAAGGGGATGATCGTCAGAAAATGGAATGCGAGCAGGAAACGGGTGACGGGTGACGAGTGACGGGTGACGAGCGGTCCCTCTAACGGCATGTTTTTCTTTCTGTCCATAATGTTTATCTCTGCTGGACGTACGCAAACGCCCAGCCGTACTGGCGGGTTTAAAACCCGCCCCTGCAATTAATCCTTTTCAGAAACCCCGGCCTCGCCGAACGTTGCCATCTCTTTATAAATTTTAGTCCCTGCTTCGATGACGAACATTGCCAGGGCGGCCCCTGTCCCTTCTCCGAGCCTCAGATCAAGGTCAAGGATGGGCCGTAAGCCGATCTTCTCAAGCATTGCCTTGTGTCCCACTTCCTGAGACATGTGGGCCGCGAACATGTAGTCTTTTGTGTTCGGTTCAATCGTGTAGGCGATAAGCGCGCCGGCAGTTGAGATAAAACCGTCAACTACAACAGGTATCCTGTTGGCCGCTGCCCCGATGATCAATCCCGCAATGCCCGCGATCTCCGCGCCGCCTATCTTTGAAAGCACATCAAAGGCGTCGGAAGGATTTGGCCTGTTCAAGGCAATCGAGTCTTTGATCACCTGCACTTTGTGTTTCCATGTATCGTCATTTATCCCTGTCCCCCTGCCTGTGATCTCTTCAACTGATTTACCTGTAAGCACTGCTGCGATTGCGCTTGAAGGTGTTGTGTTTGCAATGCCCATGTCTCCGGTCCCGAATATTTTGTATCCCTTTTTTGCGTATTCGTTTGCCAGCTCTATCCCGACCTGAATGCACTTAGCAGTTTCATCTTTTGTCATGGCCGGACCTTTTCTCATGTTCTTTGTGCCTGAAACAACTTTACGCGAGATAAAATATCCTCCTGTTCCGGTAGGGGCGGGTTTTAAACCCGCCCCTGCAAAATCATAATCAACTCCGATATCTACAACCACCACATCCGCTCCAGCGTGTCTCGCAAGCACGTTAATACCCGCGCCGCCATTCAGGAAATTCAAAACCATCTGCGGCGTCACCGCCTTTGGAAATGCCGACACGCCTTCATCCGCAACTCCGTGGTCTCCTGCGAAGGTGAAGACTACTTTTTTATCAAGCGCGGGCATGGCGGTTTCGGTGATTGAAACAACCTGTTTTGCAAACTCCTCAAGCCTGCCGAGACTGCCCTGCGGCTTTGTAAGATTGTCCAGACGCTTCTGTGCCTGATCGATGAACTTTCCATTAACATGCGATATTCCTGATAACAATGAGCTCAAATCCATAAATCCTCCAATAATTAATTTTAGGTTGCTTTATTGAGACGTCATTCCGGCTTGTCCGGAATCCCTCCCGAAGAAAGATTCCCGACGCGCTTCGCTTGCGTGAATGACCAAAGAAAACAGCTCATGCTGGTTTAGTAATGTTGTATTTTTCATTTTTCACTTTTCACTTTTTATTTTAATTGGTATCCCGGCGGTGACCAGATACACTTCATCTGCTGTCTCTGCTATTTTCTGATTCAGCATCCCCGCCAAATCCCTGAACCGCCTCGCCATCTCGTTTTCCGGCACAATCCCCATACCGACTTCGTTGGAGACGATGAAAATGCGTGATACGTTATGCGTAATGTGTAACGGATGATTTATTTTTTGTAATGTTTCAAATAATATTCCGATGTCTTTATCTTCAGTCTGTGTTCTGTATTCTGTGTTCTGTATTCTGATCATTAAATTCGATACCCAAAGCGTCAGACAATCGAGAATGATGACCCCGTATTTACTGCTTATCTCTGAGATCAAATCAGCAACATTCAAAGGCTCTTCAAACGTGTCCCAGTCAGCGCCGCGCCCGTCTTTGTGTTTCCTGATGCGTTCCTTCATCTCATCATCAAGCGCCTGAGCGGTTGCGATATACGCCTTCGGCCCTGAAATTTTTTCAGCCTCTTTCATAGCAAAAGAACTCTTGCCGCTTCTCGCGCCGCCTATGACGAATGTTATTTTCATAAACTAATTTCATCCACAGAATAAAAATAAAAACCCCGGCCTTCGATAAGAAAGCCGGGGGATAAAAGCCAAGACCTTTACCCTCACAACCTCGTACCACGAAGGCTTCTTGTGAGGCTCTGCTCAGGCCGGTCTTCTGGCTCTCCCGATCTCTACCTGCCTTCCCTGTCTATTCAACAAGTGGCATACCGTCGTAGAGATGTGACTTCCGAAAAGTGGAAATCGGGATTACAGCGGCGGGTCCGCTCCCGTATCTCACGGGATTCCCCATTAAGCCCATTCGGGCGCCTGAACAATATGTGCATGAATTATAACTTATTGGCTTTGTATTAAGTCAAGGACGTTTACTGCAAGGGGACTATAAAGGGCCGCGCTTACATCAGGATTTTATTTAACTCGGCAGTATATTCAGTGCCTTCTTCGTAGAGATAAACGGGCGGGGCGATCTTAAGCCAGGCGCCTGAACCTTTTACCGCTTCGATCAGGACCATCTTGGCCTCTTCTCCAATCCTGGAATGAACAAACCTCATCCTCTTAGGCTCAAGCCGCGATTGTTGAAGGAGGCTTGTTAATTCTGCAAGCCTGAATGGATGGTAGATCATGAAAAACTTGCCTGAATGTTTCAGCAGATAAGAGGCTGTGTTGATCAAATCAGGCAATGTTATCTCTATCTCATGTCTTGCAACCGCGCGTTCCTCGTAAATGCTCAAACGTCCGGTCCTGGTTTTCCTGAAAGGAGGGTTTGAAAAAACAAAATCAAATTTATTGGCAGGGAAAACTTCCTTTAGCGCCCTCATGTCTTTTTCGATTATCTCAACCCTGCCGTCCAAATCATTTAAACTCACGTTTCTCCTTGCGCGTTCAGCGAGTTTCTTTTGAATTTCAACGGCAGTTACATACACCTGCTTCAGCCTCTTTGCAAGGAGAATGGATATGACGCCGGAGCCTGCGCCAAGCTCAACGCCCTTTTCGAGGCGTTTCGCTGAAATAAAATTTTCAAGCAGCACAGCGTCTATGCTGAAGCGGTAGCCGTCTATTGCCTGAAACAGCTTGATGTTTTTTATGCTGTCGAGTGTTTCGTTGTGTTCTGGTTTCAAAAAATCCCCCTTTCTCCCCCTTTTTCAAAGGGGGAACCAGTTCCCCTCTTTGGCAAAGAGGGGTGAGGGGAGATTTTATAAAGATGATTACATCGATTCATTGGTTTGCGGGAAAATATCCAGTAACCTGTCAAAGCTGTCGATTACGAAATCGGCGTCCTTTAAAATTTCTCTCTTGCGAAAACCGTATGTCACTGCAATGGTCTTTATCCCTGCGGCCTTACCTGCTTCAATATCATAGTTGCTGTCACCGATGATTGCAGTTTCTTCCGGTAAGACACTGAACATATTCATCAAATCAAATATCGGGACCGGCGACGGCTTCATTTCTCGAACACTATCACTACCCCAGACAACGTCAAAGTACTGTAAAAGTCCGACTCCTCTCAGAACCTCTTTTGACAGAGCCTCTCTTTTGTTCGACACCACTGCTTTCCTATAATTACCCAATTGCTGCATGGTCTCTTTCACGTGCGGATATGCCACTGTATTGTCAACCACATGCTCCGAGTAATATCCGATGAACCTGTCTGTAACAAGCTGCCTGGAACTCTCGTCTTTTACAGGAAGCAGAGACACCAGCAGTTTTGATATGCCGGAGCCGACCATAGCCTTGGTCTCTTCGACGGAATAAACTTTGTTGCCGAATGGTTTAAGGGCAAAATTCAGCGCATCGGCAATGTCCTGTGCCGTGTCAGCAAGGGTTCCGTCAAGGTCGAATATAAGCAGCTTAAGCATAAAAGTTTGATGCCGGATAAATTCAAAGTCAAAATTGCTAAATAGTATAAATAAGCATTTGAAATTTATCCAATGACATACTCCCCGAGGCAAGCCTGCGGGGTATCTTAAAGAAAAAGAGACAACTGGTCTTTATGTAACTGTTGGTACTCATTTGTACGCCCTTGTTCTTTAACATATTTGCTGATCGTATTTTCATTGCCTTGCTTAGACGATGCCGACATCCGCGACTCCATCCTGTTAAACCTGAGTGAATCGGGAGATTATAATATAGCCGTCTGCGGCAGCGCTGACGAGGCGATGACCAAGATTAAGGAAGACAATGTTGATGTCGTCCTCTCCGACGTTGTTATGCCTGAAGTCTCCGGGATTGAGCTGCTTGAAAAAATACATGATTTAAACCGCCAGTTGCCTGTTATCTTAATGACCGGATACGCTGATTTGAACTTGGCAATTGCGGCAATAAAAAAAGGGGCCTTTGATTTTATATTAAAACCTTTCCATCCCGACTATCTGATGTATTCCATCAAAAAGGCCATCCAACACGTTAATTTTCTCAAAATGAAGGAAGATTACAACCGTCATCTTGAGTACATGGTGATGAAAAGAACCGAGGAACTGGAGATAGCCAGCAAGCAGGCGGAAGGCCTGAGCAATGACATTGTAAAACGTTTAACAACAATAGCGGAGTTCAGGAACATTGAAGCGGTAGAGCATGTGTCGAGGATCAGTATTTATTCTGAAATGCTTGCTAAAGAACTTAAGCTGCCTTCTGATTTAATCCAGAAAATAAAGCTTGCCAGCCCCCTGCACGACATCGGCAAGATAGGGATAACGGAAAATATTTTATTGAAACCCGGTCCCCTTACCCCTGAAGAATTTGAAGTTATGAAGACACATACTGTAAACGGCGAAATGATCTTGTCAGGCTCCTCTCATCCTGTCTTACAGATGGCGGCGTCTATCGCGCTAACTCATCATGAGAAATGGGATGGATCAGGATACCCCGGAAGTTTACGGGGCGAAGACATCCCGATTGAGGGCAGGATCGTTTGCATTGTGGACCAATATGACTCAATCAGGACGGAAAGAGTTTATAAACCGGCATTGGGGCATAACGACGCCTTAAGGATAATCACGCAGGGAGACGGAAGGACCATGCCCTATCATTTCGACCCCGGGGTATTAAACGCCTTCATTAAGATTGCTTCAATATTGAAGGTAATACATTCTTAAGCCGCGTAACTGCCTTGACTTTCAAATCCCTTTGCCTTACCCTTTATAATGAACATTTGGAGTAACTATGCTTGACATCAAATTAGTAAGAGAAAATACGGACAAGGTCATGGACGCCCTCAAGAAAAGAGGGCAGAAAACCGGGATACTCGATAAGTTTATCGGGATCGAAAATGACAGAAGAGATCTGCTGCGAGAGGTTGAAGAACTGAGACAGCAGAGAAACAGGTTGTCTCAGGAGATAGGCCAATTGAAAAAAAACGGCGGCGATGCCTCTGTTATCCTGTCTGAGGCAAAGACGGTATCCGACCTCATTACCGCGAAAGAGGAAACACTGCGGGAGCTGGAAAACAGCGCACTGCAGGAGCTTTTACTGATCCCCAACATACCCCACGAATCAGTTCCTGTTGGAAAAGACGAGACGGAAAATATAGAAGTGCGCGCGTGGGGCGATAAGCCCCGGTTTACCTTTGAGCCCAAAAACCACTGGGACATCGGGGAGGCCCTTGGGATACTCGACTTTGAGAGGGCGGGGAAGATCGCGGGCGCGCGGTTTGTTATTTATAAGGGCCTCGGCGCAAGACTCGAAAGGGCGTTGATAAATTTCATGCTCAACCTTCACACAAAAGAACACGGTTATACAGAAATATTCCCCCCTGTCCTTGTTAACAGGCAGGCGATGACAGGCACGGGACAGCTTCCAAAATTCGAGGAAGACCTTTTCAAGCTGTCGGATGAAAGGGGTTTCTATTTAATCCCGACCGCTGAAGTCCCGGTCACGAACATGCACAGGGAAGAGATCCTGGATGAAGACGACCTGCCGATTTATTACGCCGCGTACTCCCCCTGCTTCAGGCGGGAGGCAGGCTCATACGGTAAGGACACAAGGGGGCTGATACGACAGCACCAATTCAACAAAGTGGAGCTTGTTAAATTTGCAAAACCCGAAGACTCTTACAATGAGCTTGAAATGCTTACAAACAACGCTGAGGAAATTTTGAAGAGACTCGGCCTGCCTTACCGCGTCGTATCTCTCTGCACTGGAGATATGGGATTTTCCGCGGCAAAGACTTATGACCTTGAAGTATGGTTCCCGGCCCAGGGGAAATTCAGGGAGATATCCTCATGCTCCAATTTTGAGAATTTCCAGGCGAGGCGGGCCGACATCAGGTTCAGGAGAAAAGGGAAAAAAGGCACGGAATTCGTCCACACCCTCAACGGCTCAGGATTAGCAGTAGGCCGCACGTTTGCCGCAATACTTGAGAACTTCCAACAGGAAGACGGTTCTGTTATAATACCTGACGCTTTAAGACACTTTGTCGGCACCGACAGAATAAGTAAGAAGTAGGACGTTAGAAGGGAGAAGTGAAGGATGAAAGATGCTTATGTTTTTTTACTTCTTACTTCCTACTTGTTACTTTTCACTTGTATTTGAGTTTTGGAGGGGTGGCCGAGTGGTCGATGGCGACGGTCTTGAAAACCGTAGGGCGAAAGTCCCGTGGGTTCGAATCCTACCCCCTCCGCCATAGTTTTTTTCATAACTATTTCACAATTTTTTGGTATATAATATTCAGGTTTTAAAATCACAAAGTGAAAGGAGGTGAAATCGTGAAGAAAATCTTAACTGTTTTTTCAGTATTAATGTTGGTCATGGCGTTCTGGGCCGTGGCAAATGGTAATGCAGCAGAGTATATCGGAGCTAAGAAATGCAAGGCTTGTCACATGAAAGAGTACAAGGCTTGGGAAAAGACGCTGATGGCAACGAGCTTTGAGAATTTAAAGCCGGGCGTAAAAGCAGCGGAAAAGACAAAGGCAAAACTGGACCCCAATAAAGACTATACTGCGGACCCAAACTGTCTGAGATGTCACACAACCGGCTACGGCAAACCGGGCGGCTTCAAATCCATAGCAGAAACACCTGATCTGGCCAATGTTCAGTGTGAAAGCTGCCACGGACCCGGAAGCGAATACTCTAAGGTAATGAAGGCAAATAAGGAGTATCCTTTGGCCGAAGCAAAAGGCTTAATACTTCCGTCTGAAGATGAAAAAGGATGCATGGTTTGTCATGGCGGTGAAAGCCCGTTTACTGACAAGGTTGATGCAAAGTACAAGTTTGTATTTAAGGACAGGCTTGTAAAAACACACGAGAAATTCCCTTTAAAGTACAAACACTAAAAACAAAGAAAGCCGACATCCTATAGTTGAAAAACAAAAGATGCCGGCTTTTCTTTTTTAGTCGCAGATAAACACAGATTACGCTGATAGAAACCAAGACGAAATCATGAACTTATTAATCCGCGACAATCTGCGGTTATCTGTGGCTAAAATTTTTTCCTTCTCTGCCTCACGACAGCTATCATCAAGATTGAGATCGCCGCAGGCGTGACGCCCGGGACCCTGCTTGCCTGTCCGAGGTTCAGGGGCCTGACCTCTTCGAGCTTTTCCACAATCTCCGTTGAAAGCCCGTTAATGCCTCTGTAAACAAATCCTTCCGGTATGATTTTCTCTTCAACCTTCTTGAATTTCTCCGCCTGCTCCGCCTGCCTGTTAATATACCCCGTATACTTTGTCTGGATCTCGACCTGGTTTACCACATCCTGTGAGAGATTACACCCCCACACTTGCCCTCCCCCGTCAATGGGGAGGAAAGAGATATCTGCATATTTAATTTCCGGCCTTTTCAGCAGTTGATACAGGGAGATGTCTTCCCTCACCGTGGAGCCGCCGAGTTTCTCAAGCACGGGATTTATTACTTGAGGCTTCACACGCATGGACTTTATTCTCTTTAACTCTTTTTCTACAGCTTCCTTCTTGCTGAGGAACGCATCATATTGTTCGTCGTTGATAAGACCGAGATGATGTCCTTTTTTCAATAAGCGCAGATCGGCGTTGTCCTGACGCAGCAGGAGCCTGTATTCCGCCCTTGAGGTAAACATCCTGTAAGGTTCTTTTGTCCCTTTTGTTACGAGGTCATCAATCAACACCCCGATATAAGCCTCATGCCTGCCGAGAATGAACGGCTCTTTGTTTTTAAGTTTCAGCGCCGCGTTGGTCCCGGCGACAAATCCCTGGGCGGCAGCCTCTTCATAGCCTGATGTGCCGTTGATCTGTCCTGCAAGAAAAAGCCCTTCTATGGCTTTTGTCTCAAGTGTCGGCTTCAATTGAGTGGGATAGACAAAGTCATATTCTATCGCGTAACCGGATTTTCTTATCTCTACCTTCTCCAGCCCTTTGATGCTTCTTACCATCTTAAGCTGGACTTCGCGCGGCAGGCTCGTGGAAATGCCGTTGGCATAATATTCATCCGAATCGATGCCTTCAGGTTCGAGGAATATCTGGTGCCTTATCTTGTCTTTAAACCTGACGACCTTGTCTTCAATTGACGGGCAATAGCGGGGGCCGATCCCTTTGATCACCCCGCTGTAAAGAGGGGAAAATTTCAGGCCCTCCTGGATTATTTTGTGGGTCTCAGCATTTGTGTAAGTCATGTAACACGGTAATTGCGGGTTTGTGATCTCTTTCGTAAACAACGACATGGGTGGAGGAGGCACATCGCCGTCCTGTATTTCCATAACGGAAAAATCAATGCTCCTGGCCTCAAGCCTCGGAGGGGTCCCTGTCTTCAGCCTTCCAATCTTGAATCCGATTTCGTGAAGACTCTTTGAAAGATTTATCGAAGGAGGTTCGCCGATCCTCCCTGCAGGAAAATTCTCCAGCCCGATATGGATCAACCCATTTAAAAATGTCCCTGTCGCAATAATTAAAGCCTTTGCCCTGTAAACCTGTTCACCAGAAACCCCTCTACATCCCCCCTTACCAAGGGGGGACTCCAGGGGGGTGGTCTTTATTCCGCAAATTTTATCCCCATCAATTAGAATCTCTTCAACGTTCTCCTGTTTGATATCAAGCCGTGCCTGCGCCTCAAGCGCTTCTCTCATGTGTTTCCTGTACAATGCGCGGTCTGCCTGCACCCTCGTTGCCCACACAGCAGGGCCTTTGCTCTTGTTAAGGACCTTAAATTGAATGCCTGCCTTGTCCGTGATCTTCGCCATCTCGCCGCCGAGTGCGTCTATCTCTTTCACAAGATGGCTTTTTGCAAGCCCGCCGACAGCGGGATTGCAGGACATCTGCCCTATGGAGTCAAGGCTCATGGTGAAGATCGCTGTGTCAAAACCCATCCGCGCCGAGGCAAGCGCGGCCTCGCACCCGGCATGTCCTGCACCGATAACTATGATGTCGTAGCCGCTGTTTGGTTTCATAGAAATATAATAACAAAAATAATTAAACGGTCAGGTTGGTAAAGAGGAGTCTGCTAAGAAGCTTTTTTCCTGTTCTCAAATACGTACTTCGCAAGGGTATCAATGGAGGTAAAAATTTCCTTCCGGTTTTCCATGTCCTTGACCTCTAACCCGAAGTTGCGCTGAAGCAGAACAACAATCTCCACTGCGTCCAGGGAATCCAGCCCCAGCCCGTCACCAAACAGCATCTCGTCGTCCTTAATATCTTCAGGCTTGATGTCTTCCAGTGATAAACCGGTTACAAGCATCTCTTTTAAATCCTTCTTTATCTGCGCTAAATCCTGTGCCATTGCCATACTCCTTTATTTAATTTGAAATTAAAACCATCCACAGATTACTCAGATTAACACAGATTTTTTTATTAGTAAAATCTGTGAAATCTGCAGTTAATTTATCTTACTGTATCCCCAGCAGGTCAAGCCCCTTATCGATTGTAACTATCCGCATGTCAGGATAGTTTTTATGGATATATTCAATCATGTCATTAATATCTTCTTTCTCATTATAAATTACCCTGTCTAACCTGCATGTGGCCCCGCTCGTCCGGCCTGTGATTGTATCATTTGTCTGTGGAATTCCCCCAAGAGGGGTAAAATATATTGCAGGACCTATGAAAACAATTCCACTTTCAGTATATCTGCCTGTTGCGCCTGAAGGCTGGAAGAATAGATTTTCTCCTGATATAAAATTACCTTTTTTATCTGATATCTTTAATTTTGCATCGATCTGATGGTGGTAGAAGATCAGCCATTTTTTTTCAGAATACGCGTTGTCAATATAGCTTTCCATTTTACTGAGATTGTGTTTAATAGAGTAAGATTTCAACTCATACCTGTCCAGGATATAAAGGTTCAACATGCTGCCCCCTTCTCTTGCCGACCTGTAATATTTCCCCGCAATTTCCTTGACCATCCTATTTGTTTTGTTATATGGATAAACAAGATTTTTAACGGTAAGCCCCAGGTCTTCAAGGGTTGATTTTGACCTGGACAATTCAGTTTCAACCTGACTCCCGGACAGTGCCCTCAGGTTTGGATGAGATTCTGTATGGCTTAATATTTCCCAGCCGTCCTTTTGAAGTTCCCCAAGCTGTGAGGCGCTTAAATAATTTTTAGTGTCAAGCCAATTTGTTGTAATAGCGGCGCAGGCAACCTCGGCATGTGATTTAAAAATATCCCTGGCAACCGTGTAATCCGTCTCGTTGCCGTCATCAAAGACGAACGTAACAAGGGGTTTTGATTTACTGTCCATGACCGAGGTCTCTTTAGTGGTTACCCCTCTGCATGATGAAATGAGAAGCAATATTAATGCAAAGCAAATGTAACGGTCCATTTTCACCTTGATCTTTATTAATCTGAAAAATAATTTTAACCTGAATCAGGGTTTAATTACATTGGCATTATTTAAATTTTTCCCTTTCCAGATGTCACGAAAGACAAACCATTGCAAGGGATACTGGGCAGTGTAGTCCTCCATGATGCGCGCGAATTCCTGGACCCAGCCCCTGATGTCCTCATGCTTTTTATTTCTCGAACTGTAACGCGGGATTATAACATGAGAGGCGTCCACCAGATATTTCTTTGCGGAAATTTTGGCTGACAGGAGAACAACTACTGGACATTGGGCTGCTGCCGCAATGCTGAAAGCGCCGTAGGGGAAGGCGGCCTTTTCGCTTAAAAAATATACCTCCTCAGAACTGTATCCGTCACTGCGGTCCCCCATTATGGAAACAAGATCGCCCTCATTGATCACCTTCATGATCTCAATAACGCCGCCTAAAAAATTATTTAGGGAAATTATCTTTATCCTCTCCCTGTCGCTGTCAAGGGCCAGGGCTTTTTTGACTGCAACATTCTCCTCCGGCGACATTAATAAATAAACCGTCTTCTCCAGTTTCTTCAAAGCGGTCATTGTAACCTGCCAGTTGCCGACATGGGCTGTAAGTAAGATCAGCCCTTTCGGGGAGGCGGACAAGAGTTTTTGTATCTCATCATATCCCTTAAACTCTACGTCAAATTCTCCAAGTCCTGATACCGCATAATGCCTGTCAATCAGATTTTTACCCTGATTAACAAATAATGTGTACACGCCGTAAACCCTCCGCAGAAAGTTATACGTTTTAAACCGCCGCCTTATATACGCCATGCTTGAGGCGACGGCTGGTCGGTCAAAAAGCAGATAGTACAGGCAGACTGGATAAAGCAATCCGTAAGCCCCGGACAACCCGAAGGCCCTTAACGCGGCCCTGAAAAACCAGAAGCCTAATCTGTTGCCCCGTTTTTTATTGGAGGATCTTTGTCGTGTCATTTATATTTAAATATTTGAGACGCTTGCAAAAGCCTTAATTCGTCATTCCCGAGGTCTTTATCGGGAATCCAGTATTCTTTAAACCAAAGACTTCTGGATACCCGCCTTCGCGGGTATGACGTCAAAGCGATTTCCTTGATACTTTTGCAAGAAGCTCTATTCTCTGTTTATTTGTCTCCGCGCCCTCTGTGGCTCAATCTCATGTTGCTGTAATCCGTTTTTTTATCACAGCCGCCGTAAAGAAAACAATGCCTCCGGTAATTGCGGCCCCGATGGGCGCGATGATCAATGATCCCAAAAACCATTCAAACAACCGGTCTGAGAATTGCGCGAAAACAGTCTCAAAAGAAATGTCTGTCAGCCAATATCCGTGTCTTATGAAATAACCGGTCATAATGCAGAGCGCAGGAACAAGAGGCGGCATGAAAAAGTGCTGCACATTGACGGCCACTATCTTATTCAGGTTAAGACGAGACGAAACGTATATTATGACAATCGTGTGAGCGAACAGAAGCGGGAGTATGGCAAAAAACGCGCCGACTGCCGCCGCTGCCGCAAGCCCGCCGGGGGTTGCGCTTTCGGTCAGGAGCATTTTCAGTAACTTGCCCGGGTGAAAAATTATTTTAAAGTCGGTCTTTTTCTGCTCGACCAGCCGTTTGTGTCCCCACGGCAGCAGGCGCCTTGCGATAAGTGTCACGTGCGTGCGTGAAATACGCAGATTATCCAGAAACGGTTTGAAGCTTGAAACGCGGTGTTCTGGCTTCGGATAACTGACATCCACTTCAACTGTTTTTAATTGCAGCCCGGCCCACGCGGCCTTTGCCAGGACCTCTGCCTCAAAGTCATAATGTGAACCATTGAACTTCAGTTTGTTGAGATATCCGACAGGGTACGCGCGGAACCCGCTCTGGCAATCGTCAACATACAGCCCTGTTTCAACGCGCAGCCAGAAATTGGCAAACTGCCTGCCGAACCTGCTTTTGCCGGGGACGTTTGCCGTGTTGAAATTCCTGCAACCTATGATTATGCCCGCCTCCTCTTCATTCAGAAGCGGAAGAAATTTTTCAATGTCTTTTGGATTGTGCTGGCCGTCGGCGTCGATGGTTATCATGTGGGTCCCGCCCCGGGCCTCAATATATTTTGAGGCCGTTAAGATCGCCTGTCCCTTGCCGAGGTTCTTTTCATGTCTCACTACCGAAACATCGATACCGGAAAGAAGGGCGGCAATGTCCGCGTCAGCGCTGCCGTCGTCAATAACAACAACATTCTTTAAAATCGAACGGCAGCCCGCGGTAATATTTCTGACCGTGTCTTTGTTGTTGTAAACAGGTATCGCGCACCAGATATGATTATTATCCTGCGGCATGGTGTTTTCTTGAAGGATGCTTTTTGTCCTGCAATAGCATGTCCCACAGCGTGCCGGAGTAGCCCATCTTGTGAAGCATCCGCAGGCTGCTGTCAAATGTGTCCGGCGGAAAGATACAGTGGCGGATTGAAGCGAAGGCCTCAGTCAGTGTCTTTTCCAGCCAGTCCTTATCAACCGCTGGCGAGATATAATAAATCGGTTTAAGCATATCGTTGTCCGGCAAGAGGACCTTTTCCTTTAATGCAATTTTTGCAAGATGGGTATCAGGCAGTATCCTTATTCCCATAAAAATAAATACAACGCATTTTTGCAATCTCTTGATATTCTCGATTCCCTCAAGCACGGTCTCCTGCGTTTCGCCCGGACAGCCGAACATGAAAAAATGCGACGCGGAGACCCCGTGCCTGACAAACAGATCGTTGCACTCCGCGATGTCCTGAAAGGAAAATCCCTTGCCCAATTTCCTGAGGGTAGTGTCGCTCGCGGCATCAGAGCCGATCTCAACGGCGATAAGCCCTGTCTCCTTCATCATCTCCACGATCTCGTCATTCAACCCCTGCGGTTTAAAAAATCCGGTCCACGGCACCGTGACCTTGCGGCGCAGCATCTCGTTTATCACGCCGAGGTAAGCGCCTTCGTCGTCATTGAAAACGGAATCCACAAAGAAGATATATTTTACTTTATGCACATTGGCGAGCAGCTCTATGTCATCGACAACCGATCGCGGGTCTCTCTGCCGGATGCCTGGACCTTCCAATACCGGGTATGAGCAGTAAATGCACTTGTGGGTGCATCCGCGTTTTGTCTGCACGGAAGCGATATTGCCGCTCTGCAGATAATATTTTATCAGGTCCTCATCGTAGTGAGCAGGGAATATTTCCGCTCCGGAAAGCCTTGTCGCGGAACCGATTACCCGCGTTTCAGGATAAATGCCGTTGGCCGCATCTGCGGCAAACTTTACCGCCAGAGATTCGCCTTCCCCAACGATGCCGTAATCCGCGCCTGTCTCATTCAGGATCAATTCCGGCATCAACGAAAAACCAGCTCCGCCCAACAACACCTTTGCAGTGGAAACTTCCCTGATCTTCTTCACGATAGTTTTTACATTTTCGATGTAATACTGTTCATTCATGAGATTGACATTATCAACGTTGCGTATGGAGATGCCTATCAGCTCCGGAGTGAATTTTTCTATTTCCCTCCCAACGGCGTTCAGAAAGTCTTCATACTGGAGGATGTCGAATTGGCGCACATCGTGTCCAGCTTTTTTCAAAGCAGCCGCGATTATGCTGACTCCGAGCGGATAGATCGGGTACGGCGAAACAGTCGTGTTGGATGAGATCAATAGTATCTTCATTATGTCATTACCATATTGTCAACTCACAAATGAAGCAGATGTTGTGAGGAAATTTATTTGTCGATACCTTATACAGGCGAACGGCTGTTCGCCTGTTAATTAAATCTATCGAATTAAATAAATTTTCGAACAATGTCTGCTTCATTTGGTCCATCTGCCTCTTCTGAGGCGGCTCCCTTTGTAAGTGCCGTCGGCCTTTTCCTTCTCAATCACCTTGAGGAACAATTTCGCCATTTGAAGGTTCTGGCTGCAATCGCGGTAGAACGTGTCCCAAGCGTAGAAAAACATTTTCTGCAGCGCATCCACGCTCATCTTTGCGGGCTGAAAAACGACCTCGGCCCCCGTGTAGTGCAGCCAGTCATTGTGGAGAATTCTTTTCTGCTTCTCAAGGTCTGCCCTGATTGGCGTATGGGGAAACGGCGTGAGTATTGTAAATTCCGCCAGGTCCAGCTCGATCTCAAGCAGGAAATCAACAAGACGCTTGATGTAATCTTCATCATGGTCGTCCATGCCGAGGATAATGGTCCCTTCCACACCGATGCCGCGTTCCTTGAGCCTCTTCACCCGCCTCCGTATGTGGTCCGATGTATCGAAGACCGCCTGATACACATACCAGCAGCCTGCCTCTGCGGCAAGGTCCAATATCTCGTCATCATCTTTGATGGGGTGAGAGATCCATTTCTTCTTCAGAGGTATCAAGGCCTTGAACAATTCCTTTTCCCATTCGTCATCCTGAGCGAGAGAATTGTCAACAAAGAAAAGCCGGTTGTTGTCGAGCTGTTCCAGTTCCCGGACCACCGCGTCAATCGCCCTGGCCCTGAATTTCCGCCCGCCGAGAAAAGGCGTACAGCAGGGGAAACAGTTAAACCGGCAGCCGCGTGAGGCGTGCACAAGGTCTACCATCTGTACGCCCCGGTAGTTGTATAATTTGCGGTTTAAGATACTACGCCTCGCCGGGCCGATCAAATTCATGTCAGGAAAGTCATTGAGATAGTTGTAGACTTTTTTCAACTTATTATTTCTGACATCGTTTATGACTTCTTCAAATCTCCCCTCCGCCTCGCCGAGGAAGATCGCGTCCGCGTGCTGCATGGTTTCCTCGGAGTGCAGCATGGTCCCGATACCGCCGAATATGACCGGGACGCCTTGTTTCCTGAAACGGTCCGCAAGCTCCCAGGCGCGCGGTATCTGGCAGGTGAGCATGACCGAGAAAGCCACAAGATCAGCCTTTTCGTCAAAATCAACGGGCTGAATGTTCTCATCGTAAAAAGATATTTCAACGTCATCAGGTATGGCGGCCGCAAAACAGACAGGCCCGTGCGGCGGGAGGTGGAATTCCGTCTGCCTGTTTAACTTGGGCCATGAGGGATAGATAATTTTTATTTTCATTGATCTCTTCCTTTGCGTAAGCTCGAAAATTCTTTTACCAGCTTGTCCTGCGGCATGTCCCTGCTCAATATGGCCCCGGCCTTATCAGCGTCACACAGAAAATCTTTATTCGCAGTGTTGTCTCTCATGAGAGTAAAATAAACAGCCTCATTTTCCCCTGTCATTCCCGCGAGCATCGCTGTGGTTTCCTCAGAGAGGAGCATCTCCGATGCCGTTGTAATTACCTTCAGCAGCGATTTCTTCGGGGCGGAAGAGAAAAACACCGGGCCCTGTAAACCAAAATGAATTGCCGCTTCTCCAAGCGGGCTTGACGGCAGCGTGTAAATAAAGAGATTGCCCCTCGCCAGGGTCCGCCCGCAATTCACGTAGTCATTGAAATAATCAATGTCCGCCTGCAAAGAACCTGAATCGTTAGCGCCGATGGCACCGATGTCCTGCTTTAGCTCCGGCGAGTAATCAATTCCCGCGTCCTTCAATGCGAGCGCGATTGCGTAACAGGTCAGCTTTGATATTCTATCAAGCCTGCCGAAATATTTAAACGGATGGGAGAAGAGCTTTTTGGACAAGCCGCCAAAACCGGTATCGCCCTCATAGGCGACCCTGGTCCCCTTTGCGATGCAGCCGTATCCCCTCGCATCGATCCATCCTATGCCGTGAATGTTAATCATTTACCTAACCACCAGCGCCGTATTTATACCGCTGAAACCCGCGTTTGTTATGAGCGCCATTTTCTTATTAGCTAATGCGCGCTGTTTATTTGAAACCCATCCATGCGCGTCATCATCGGCAGCTTTTAGATTAACAGTAGGCGGAATTACTTTCTCCTTTAACGCCCTGAGCGCCGTTATTGTTTCAACAAGGCCCGCTGCCCCAAGTGTGTGCCCAATGGCCCCTTTGACTGAATAAACGGGCAACTTATTTTTAAACACGAAATGAAATGCCCGCATCTCCATAGCGTCGTTATAAACCGTTCCAGTGCCATGCGCTGAGATGAAACTGATGCCGCCTTCATCCGCACCCGCGGACCTTAATGCCTTGTTCACGGCCATTATCAGTCCGTCGCTCGTGCGCGAAGGGCCTGTCATGTGGTTGGCGTCGTCGCTCATCCCCCAGCCCGCTATTTCACCAATGATATTTCTTTTCTCCCTTTTTGCCCTCGCATCGCTCATGAGCAGCGCATATGCCGCGGCCTCACCGAGGCTCAGGCCGCTCCTTTTTTTATCAAAAGGCCTTGCAGCAGATTTTTCGAGCGCCATCAGCGAAGAGAAACCCGCGTAAACAAATTCCGTGACGCTGTCGCAGGCAGTTACTAAAACGCAATCGCCGTGTCCGCTGCGTATCATCGACGCGGCCCTTGCCAATGCCGTTGATGATGAAGCGCAGGCAGCGGAGATGATCATTCCTCTGTCTTTGACCCCGGCGAGGGCCGAGATCTTTTTCAGGAGTTTATGCGGATTGCTGTCTGAAGCCTCTCCCCTGTCTGTAAGAAATTTTTTCTCAAGCAGATCGATCTCTCCTTTTGTCGTTGCCAGAATAAGTTTTGCGTCTTCCGGTATCGATGCGGAATTGTCTTTGAACAGCAGCCTGAACATCTGCATCACCAGAGAATCTTTCTTAAGATATTTCAGGCCATTAATTACGGCCGCATGATCAGACTGGAATGCTTTGGTGTTAAACCTGTCTATTTTTGAAATCGCCGTCGCGCCGGATCTTATGCCGTTCCAGAGCGCGTCAGTCCCCGCTCCAAACGCGGTGACCATATCGCATGAGACAACAACTGCTTTTGTTTCAGTTAACATTAATTTAAAATCTCAAACTGCCGTGCTGTCATTCCGGCTTGTCCGGAATCCTTTTTCGGAAAGACTCCCGACAAGCGGGAGTGACAAACGTCCGGCTAATTATTCATAGCTTTTAACTGTGAAACTCTCCGGCCTTCCATTTCGTCCTGCATCTTTCAAGCAAAGGAGGCGATATTATGCAAACCTCTCCGGTCGCTGCGGCGGTCAGCACCTGCACCGTGTATCCGCTCGTTGCGATACTGCCGTCTTCCTTTAAAAGATAATACTCCGTGTTAATGCGTGAACTCTCGTCCCACACCAGGACGGCCCGTATTGTAAATACCTCCCCCAGACAGAGGGGCTTCAGATAATCAATGTAAAGTTGAGCAATAGGGGCGCGCAGGCCAGACTCGTAAAAATCCTTATACGACAGGCCGCATACCCTGCCAAGCTCCTCGGAGCCTTCCTCAAAAAAGACCGGGTATCTGCCGTGCCAGACTATGCCAAGGAGATCAACTTCATTGAAATGAACACGCCGTTTAACTTCAACCACAACCGGCTCCGGCGCTCCCTCGGCCCTCTTAAAATAATTTTTAGCTCTCCGCCTGTTTTCCATTTTTAATAAATTTATTTAGTGTCTGTCCATAAATTGCTGTTTGCTATTTTCGTCATGCCCGAAGTCTTTAATCGGGCATCCAGAACTTACTAAGAAAACTGGATTCCCGCTCAACAGATTGCGGGAATGACGATTCAATGTTCGAGTTTACGGACAAACTCTATTTAAATTCCACCTTTAGTTTCAACTCCGATATTTTTTTGTTGCCTTTGCTGAAGTAAGCCCTCAGGATAAAGTCAGCGTCTGTCTTGTCAATGCCTTTGCACATGCAGGTTATTTCTTCAGAAGGAGAAACGGTCGCGAAAAACTTCGCAAGGACGATCTCCTTCAGCACGACTTTTCTTTTTTTCCATTTCTCAAGCATTGTCACGGCGCACTGTATCTGGCATACGCCGGGCAGTATCTTGTTGCCTGGGAAATGGCCCTGAAAGCCTATGAACTCTTCGGGGAAAGTAAAGCGCGCGATCAGCCCCGGGGTTTCTTTGACCGTCCCTTCTTCCAAGCCGCTCATGCATTTTTCGATCTCTCTTTTTATGGCACTCACCCCTTGATCTCCTTCAATTTTATTGTCAGGCCGTAACCGTATTTGTAATTATCTAAGATAATACCTGAAGGATATATTTTTCCATCTTTCTGCCGGTATTCGTAATATGAAACGCGCCAGTTAAGCCTGTTGTCCTCATAATAATTTTTTTCGACCAGATGACCGCCTGCGCCTGCAAATATGTATTCAACGACTCCCGCCCCAAGCGGTTCATCGAATATGACCTTGTACTTTTTCTTTTTTACTTCAGCCGAGGCAGATGGTGTCAGGTCAAAATAGACCCTCCTGATGTCCTCACCGACCGTGGCGGTGAAGTTGCCTTTCTTTGTGAATTGCTCCATCGCGAAATGGGAGTCTATCCGGTCTTTATCGCCTGCTAATTCAAACAGCTTTACACCCATGGGATTTATGCAGACCACGGTGAAGGTTTTCTCCTTTGCATCTACCTTTATGTAGCCAAGCGCTGATAACTTGTTTCCGCTGTAATCAAAGACGATCGAGTTTATGAGCATGAAATTTTCAGGCGAACGGTCCCTGAACTCCTCCACAAGCGTCCACGGGTCTGCACTTTCCATCGGGACATTAGAAGTCTTCTGGAAAGGAATGCCGGCGCATGAGGTGAGGCAAACAAATAAGATTAGGATTATCAGTAAACGTTTCATAGTATCTCTCAAATTGCCTTTCCTTTCACAAACAACTCGCACAACTTCGGCACTACCATAACTGATGAAAAAAATCCCGCGCCAAGACCGATGACCATTGTGACTCCCACAGAAGACAGGGCGGGATGCTTTGCAAAGATCAGGACGCCTGCGCCGATCAGTGTGGTAACAGTACAGATCGTGATCGCCATTACCGTGCCCGTATTCATCTCTTTTCTGCTGCGGAATGTCATGAATATTCCGTAATCCGAATTCAGTCCGATCACTAAAACACCCGCGATCATATTGGCCGCATTTATTGAAAGTCCTAAAAGGGCCATAAGGCCGAAAAGCCAGACAATGCTGGTCAGCGGGGGCACCAAGGCTATCAGGGTCTCTCTGAAATTAAAGAAACACAGGTAAGTCATCACGATCACGCTGATCGCGGATATCAATGTCATCAGTCTTAAATCTTTTGATACCACCTCAGACAGCGTGTTGGAGAGGACAGCGGCAGAGACAATATATGAACCCGGATAACGGCCGCTTATTTCATTCATTGAGCCCGCATATTCTTTTGTGTCAGGGAAAAATGACACAACGCGGTAGCCGTTATCTGTCTTTTGAACAAACCGTTCAAACAAACTGTTCCCGGATTTTTCTGAAAATCCCCCTGTATCCCCAGGACTTGTCTCACTCCTCCCCTTATTTAAGGGGAGGCCGGGTGGGGTTAATGGAGTCGAAGGAGGATCATTATTGGCTTTTAGACTTTCAAAAAAAGGCTCAAACGCATTTTTCGAAAAATTATACTTTTTGCCTTCCTGTAAAAGCAGGCCCCTGAGTCTTTGTTTTCTCTCTTCCGACCAGAACTCATTCCAGCGCCCGGCGTTTTCCTTTCTGGTCTTTTCCGCCTGCCATAATGAAGCCATGCTGGTGAAGTTTTCCGCGCCGACAGCCTGCACAGCATCTCTGTAGATCCTTTCATTCATCTCAAGCGCGTCCTCGTAATCTTTTGAGTTAACGACAAGCACCGCAGGTGTTTTCTCGCCCCCCCATGTCTTATGAAAACGCTCCTCGGCATTTATTATCTCTTTTTCCGTTCCGTCAATGTTTTTAATATCTCTCTCAAACTCAACGTGAAAGGCAAAGTAAGACAATGCAAGGGTGATAAAAATCCAGAACAGGACAGCCAGTCCGTTTGAAATATTCCCCCTCTCAAGCTTTCCCGCGATGCGGTCCGCAAAGGAGGTTTTGCCGTCCGGCTTTAACATGAGATGGGGCAGCACAAATATGGAAATAAAAGTTGACACTACAATGCTGATGATCGTTACAACGGCAAGCTGGTTGTACCCTTTTATGCCGGAGAAAAAAAAGGCCAGGAAAATAGCTATCGTTGTCAATGCGCCAAAGCTGACGGGCTTTATTACATGCTTCACAAAGGGGGAGGGGTCGCTCTTGCCTTGCGCGGCAAAATAGACATGAGTTCCGTAATCAGTGGCAATCCCAGCGACTGTAGAGCCCAGACCGATCACCCAGTAGGAGAGTTTCCCAAGAAGTAAATACGACAGATCAATGGAAAACACAATCGCCACAACAGGTATCATGAATATCGTAACTGCGCTGAAATCCCTTATCACTACGCCGTATAAAAGCAGCATGGCGACAGCCGCGATAAAGCTGATAAAGACTATGTCCCTCTTTATCAGCTTCTCATTGCTGACAGTATGGGCGTGCCCGCAGATGATGTCCGCGCGGATGTAGCCTGGCAGGGTCGCGAGACGGTCTTTAAGTGAAGCTAATAATTTTTTTGAGCCTGCGGAATCTGTGATAGCGACCGCGGACTTCGCGATCAGCATTGCGTGTCTGCCGTCCCTGCTGACAAAATGCCCGTCCCTTATTTCCACATCATATCCGGTTGATGACGAAAGGGCCTTGAGTTTTTCAAGAACAAGCATCCTCATGCCAAGCGGATCAGAACGTAACATGGAGCCGAGAAGCATACCTTGGGGTTTTAACAATTGCAGGTAGGCGTCATGGAGCTTTTGGGAAACGTGCTTCTGATCAATCCACGCGTCTATTTGAGAGAGTTCATTCCCGGAAACCATCTCCGGCAGGTTTTTGAACATGGCGTCGATGTCTTTGGCAACCGCGGATTCAGATATCCCGACAGTGACCTCAGGAAACAGATTCCTGTCCAGTGAGCCGGCCAGCAGGTCTGTCTCTCTCAGGAGGTCGCTCACGTCTTTTTCAGGGGAAGTCAATTCCAGGGACACAACCACCTTGCCCGCGATATTTGAATTGCGGAAGAATTCCATGCTCCTGTCGAGGACCTCATTCTGGGGCAGGATATTGTCCATGCTGCTTTCGTATTCGACAAAATAAAGGGCTGCAAGGCTGATTATTATAAGCAGGATGAGGATGACCTGTACCGGTCTTTTGTTTCTTGCCGTGTAGTCGTAAAAACGGCCTGAGTATTTATCAAACACGCCTCTTGACCTCAAAGTCCGGACCTTCAATGGGGGCGTCAAAGATGGTGTCATTGAAAATGATGGTGGTGCTGTCTCCGCTGACCTCAAGTATCCTGATCTGCTTTAAATACCTTTCATCTTCCCTGAGTCCGATGGTAATATTTTTAATGATCTTCCCGGCGGCATTATTTGCCTTTGGCGTAAATTCAAAAACAAGCGGTGACTTCTTTAAAACACGCACATCATAATCTTTAAGGAGAGAAATATAATCCCCTGAAAACCACACTGTCAACTGATTAAGCACGTTCTGAAAAACAGGATTGCCGGACAGCGCAATTTCCTGTACACGGTCAGTGTCTTCATCCCACTGGCGGATGGATTTATCGGTAATGACCACGGAATACCTGACCGGTTCGTCAACGTGCCACGCGATCCTGCCGGGTTTCTGAAGGTAGATCCTGCCTTTCATAACGATCTTGCTTTGAAAGATCGCCAGGTCCTTCTCCTGGATAAAATCCGTCTTCAAGCTTTTAAAGGCGGAGACATTTTCCCCGAGCTTGCGCAGCATAGCGGTAATCTCAGCTGCATCGTCTGCCGCTGTTAAGCCGGATGCGCAGAGGACCAGCAGGAAGAAAGAAAGCAGCGGTAATGTAATAAAAATATTGTTGACTTTCATTGGCGTTGCGTCTTTAATGATCTATTACCTAAATGGACAGCGGAACTGCAAAGACAGGTCGGGCAAAAAATTTCTTCACAGATTACTATTTATCGCCATTATGCCAGACCGTTATCTCGCCTCTGGCAATTAAATCTTCTCCTTTAAAAATTTCTCCTTTTATTATCCCGAACTCGCTGAACCTGGCGACCTTGGAAACAGACACAAGCAATTTGTCGCCTGCGTAAGCGCTGCCTAATATCTCAAGATTTTTTATTCCAAGCAGAAGTCCCTGTGATTTCGGCCCGCCGTTGCCCGCGTGCTTAAGCCCGTCCTGGGCGGCTATCGCCTGTGAAATAATTTCCGGATAAGACGCTTCATTAAGCCTTCCGTCTTCCCCGGCAAAGATCACGTCTGCCGAAATCTCCGCCTCTGAAAGAGACGCCCTCTCTTTTACTTCAATAAGTTTGTTTACCATGAGCATGGGCGGTTTGTGGGGAACGAGCTTGGCGGCCTCGGTCGGGAGGCAGATAATATCTTCCTGCCTGTCCAGGTTTTCCCAGCACAGCGGATCAGAGGCCAGGTAATCGCCTGTCATCTGATAAGCCGCCCCGCGGCATCCGTAGCATACACTCTTTTGGGCGCATTTCCCGCAGGGGCCTTTTATTGTGTTCCTGTAATTTCTGAGGTCCTGTATGACTTCGCTGTCCAATATGATCTCAGAAAGTTTCTTTTCTTTTATATTGCCGACCGGGATAGTAACACCAACGCAGGGCGTTACGTCTCCGTAAACGTTGACAGCGCAGGAAAACTGGTGCCTGAGACATTGTTCACCTACCAGCGGAGGCTGAGGTCTCCAGTCGAAGCCGAATTTATTACGGTCAATATCCGCGATCCGCTGAAACAACTCCCAGACCTGCCGGGGATCGGCTGACAGGAAATCGTTTTCCCTGGCCCTTCCCTGAGGCGTTATCATCTCAAAGTAGGGAGAAATATTTTGCTCCCTCAGCCACTCCCACATGTGGACAAGCTCGCCGATATTCTGGCGGCAGATTATCGTGCTTATTCCAAGGGGACTTTTATGGGGAAAACCTTCTTCCTTCAGAATGTTGAAGGCAGCCTGTATTTGCCTGTACGCCCCCTTTTTTCCAGACAGGATATCCTGAAGCTTCTCGTCGGCCGTATTCATTTTCAGGACCACCGTGACATTGTTTTCCGCTAATATTCTTGCCGGGTCATGCGTCATATTGGCGCCGTTTGTAAAAAGCTCGATATCCAGGTCGAGTCCTTTAATGAAACCTATCATTTCCATTATGTGGGGATACAGCATGGGCTCACCGCCGAGGATGATAATTTTTTTGGCGCCTAAGTCCTTTGCCTGCTGTATTACGCCGCGGCTTTCTTCGGCTGTCATCTCCTGTTTGCCGTTGACGCCGTTCTGCACGTAGCAGTAAACGCACTTGAAATTACAGTCGCGGTTAAATTCTATCTCCATGGACAGAAGGCCGCCTTTACCGGCGACCTGTTCTATTTCTGATGCGGAAAATTCCGATCCATATATGCGTGTTTGACATCTCATTCCTGATTTATTCTCCTGTCTATAAAACGTATGGCTTTGCGCGAATTCCCGGCGAAAAGCTGTTTCCTGACCTCTTCCCCGCTTGATATTATAACGTCGGGCCTTACCCTCAAATGCGCCTGAAGTATGTCCATGATCCTTTTTGCCGAACAGGAATCGCCGTTTACCGAAACATATACCTTCAGTACATCGGAGAGGTCAAAGTCGCTTGTTACGGAAACATAGTATTCAGCAACTTCGGGGATTTCGTCAAGTGCCGAGTATACAGCCTGCGGATAAAGGGTCGTACCCCTGTATTTTATCATCTGCTTTTTTCTTCCCAGAATGGGGCCAAGACGGGGCGACTTCCTCCCGCAATTGCACGGCCCGTCTATCAGGAAACTCATGTCGCCTGTCCTGAACCTGAGCAAAGGCATCCCTTCGATAAAAAAAGTTGTCACCACAACTTCCCCGGCTTCACCCAGCGGCAGGACCTCTCCATTGTCATTGACGATCTCCACTATCGCCAGTTCGGGATGAAGGTGTCCGCCGTTCTGCGCTGTGCATTCGCAGAATGTAGTGATCGTCTCGGAAGAGGCATACGTTGAAAACACCCTGGCCCCCCAGATTTCCTCCAGGTACGCGCCCATTTTCAATAAATATAAATTTTTGTCCCTGAGCGGTTCCCCGATACAGATAAATTTTTTCACGCCGGTTTCACGGGGGTCTATTCCCTTTGATTGCAGAAACAGTCCCAGCTTGTGCAAAAATGACGGGACTCCCACGATCGCGGTCGGCTTCATGCGCTGAATAATTTCCAAGTGACTCTCAACGCTGTTCAGTCCGTTTCTGACAGCGGCAGCCCCGAGCGCCCTTATCCCTAAAAAATACGCAAGCCCCGCGACAAAACACCTGTCTATCGTGCATGTAAGAAGGACAATATCATCCGGGGTCATGCCGCATGAGGCGAAAGATATTTCCTCATTGTAAGCCAGCCGTCTCAGGTCGTTTTCGGTATACATTATTTTTGTCGGTTTGCCGGTAGTCCCTGACGATAAAACAATGTCCACGATCTTTGACATCGGGACCGCAAGCAGTTCGTCATTATGGTTTTCAAAAGCGGATTTACCTGTAAACGGCAAAGCGCTCAGATTCTCAAGGGTTATTTTGTTTAACGCTATACCGTCCAAAGTCCTGCGGTAAAATGGAGAGTTTCCGTAAATGTAAGCGAGATGGTTTTGCAAAAGTCTCTCCTGCACGGCCTTAATTTCGTCAGGCGTGGAGAATTCAATATTGCTGTATTGAGAAAAATCTTTCATGCCGCGCCCTCCATCGAGTCAAGCTCCCGGCCCATAATTTCCCGCACCCTGTTTTTTAATGTGAACACGTTCGCGCCCTTATAATCCTGCGGCTGAATAGCAGGCAGCCTGCGTATTTTTATTGTCCCCGGCTTCATAAGCCATGAACCTTTAGGGGGCATGTTCTCATTCCCGGTGATGCAAATAGGGACTATGGAGGCATTTGTCTGCAGCGCGAGCCGGAAAGCGGAACCATGGAAACTGCCCATTTCCCTTCCTCCTGACCGCGTCCCCTCAGGGAAGAATATTATAGAGACTTTATCGTCAAGCAGCTTCGCGGCCTTCTCAAGAAACAGTTCATGGTCCATCACCCTTATATTCAGATACCCTGCAAACCGGGCAAAAAAACCGAGGACGGGAATGCGGAAAGGCCAGATATTTACAACCTGAATTGCTTCATGAGGGAGAACTGACATCAGGAAGGCGTCTGACGCGGACCTGTGGTTGCTGACGAAAATATACGGCCCCTGAGAATTACCTTTTGAATGGTCTTCATAGCGGACCCTGACAAAAGGGAAGGGGACCAGGGCCATTCCCTTTCCGTACCAGCTTATGGCGCGGCGAAATCTTTTCATTACGTAGCGTTTGGGCGCAACCAGCGCTATCAGGGTCACAAAGATTATTAAAACAGGAATTGCTATCATGGAAAAAATCATAAAAGCACTATACAAATAGAGATTCAAGAAAAATAGTATAAAATATTTCATTGCTAATTACGAACTTTTTCCCGCGTCTTCATTTTTTATTGCTGAAATAAAGTCGTAAATGTCCTGCAGGGTCCTTATGTTTCTGACCTTCTCCTCATTCCGTATCTTGACCCCGAAGCTTTTCTGGAGCGCTACCACAAGATCAACAATATCAAGGCTGTCCAGGCCGAGGTCGGTGAATATGTGCGCGCCCGGCGTCAATTTGTCCTTTTCTATTTCAAATGATTCCTCAAACACCTTGTTGGTCTTATCAATGATCTCTTGCTCGGTCATTTATTCCTCCTGTTATGAAAGTCCACCTGATTATGAATCCATATTACTTTCATTCGTATTTTAGTTGAAACGTACCTATAAAAAAACACTGAGGCACTGAGACACAGAGAACAATAACCATAAAACTTAAATTGTCTTTCTCCGTGCCTCCGCGTCTCCGTGTTTTATATGTAATTCGACTTTATTGCGAATGAAGCTCATACTTATATTTTTCTGCACACCAATGAAGCGTTAATGCCGCCGAAGGCAAAGCAGTTTTTAAGAATTGTGCTGACTTCTTTAGCAACGGGTTTTGTAATATGGTTTAATCCTGCACAGTCAGGACTGACCTCGTCCAAATTCAGTGTCGGGTAGATAATATTTTTTTCCATCATCAGCAAAGACGCGATCAGCTCAATTGCCCCGGAGGCGCCGAGCGTATGCCCGATGTGGCCCTTCAGGCTGCTTACCGGAACAGCATCACCGAATATTTCTTTTATGGCCCCGGCCTCCTCAGTATCACCCTGCGGCGTTCCGGTGGCGTGGGCGTTTATATAGTCTATCTTCTCCGGTGTCATTTGAGCATTTTGCAAGGCTTCATTCATGCATTTTATCATGGATCTTTTATCCGACTGGCTCATGTGGGAGCCGCTCCCGCAGGTGCTGTAGCCGGTGATCTCCGCGTAGATCTTCGCATTTCTTTTAATGGCATGTTCGTATTCTTCCAATACTAATATCCCGCTCCCCTCTCCGCAGACCAGCCCGTCGCGTTCTTTATCAAACGGGCGCGGGGTCTTTTGCGGGGTTTGGTTGTATTTGGCAGAAGTTGCAAAGAGGACATCAAAAGAGCCGGTAACAGTGGGATGAAGCTCCTCAGCCCCTCCGCATAAAATTATATCCTGCCTTCCAAGCCTTATTAAATCATATCCCGCGCCGACAGCCTGAAGGCCTGAGGCGCAGGCCGCTGCCGTAGCCGCTATGTACCCTGTCAATCCGAGGTACTGGGCCACATTGGCTGAAGCTGTATGCGACATGCACTGAAAGAACATCGTGGAGGGCAGCTTAGTCAGGTCTCTGTCAGGCAGCATCATTTCAAATACATCATTAATGCTCCTTGAGCTCCCCATGGTCGAGCCGATAACGCACCCGGTCCTGCCGGAAGATAATCCGGCGGGCGCTATTTCAGAATCGGCAAGCGCCTGTTCCGCTGCCTGCACAGCGAAGATGCTCATGCGTCCCATTGAGCGCCTGCTCTGCCGGGGGATTTTCTTTTCATCTTTTAATTCAGCAGGGGCCGCCACATGACTTCTCATGCCGATATACTTAGTCCACTCCTCCATAAAGCGGACAGCGCTCCTGCCCGTTTCAAGCCCTTCAATAAAGGAGCCGATGCTGTTTCCTAAAGGTGTGACGACTCCGATTCCTGTGATCACAACACGTTTTAATTGCATAACATTCTATTTACCACAGAGGCACGGAGACACAGAAAAATATAAATTAGAAATTAAACAAAATCTTTTCGCTTGTGTCACTTCTTACTCTTCTCAGTGCCTCTGTGTCTCTGTGGTCAACTCAAACTCTTGCTCAAGAATTTATTATACTGCTCCTCTTCCAGAATATACCGCCCGACGAGAAACGAAGACATCATGGCGCCCATTATCCCCGGTAAAAGGGAGCTTTGTCCGGCGGCGTATAAATTGCGGAGGGGGAGCTTGCCGATCAGATTGTACTGGCCGATCTTCTGTTTTACTCCATAAGCAGAGCCATCAGGACTGTTCAGGTAATCTCTAAATGTAAGCACGGACGCTGAGTTAATAACTTTTATCCGGTCTTTATATCTGGGGAACGCGTTATAAATACGGCCTGTTATATTTTCAACCCTCTCTTCTTTGTAATCCCCGTAAGACTGCGACCTCCTGCCGGTCTTTGAATCCTTCCAGTTCTCAACGTGCTCAATGAAGGACGGTTCAAACGCGTTAATGGTTTTGTATATTTTCCCCTTCACTTCTTCTATTGATTTAATGATCACCAATGCCGAAGCCCCTGTGTTCGCCGGATCTAAAAGCTGATTAACATCTGTGTGAGGAAAGATGGAGAGTATATTTGAATTAAAATCGGGTTCATCATATTCTTCATCCAGGACCGCAAAGACCGTAAAGAAACCCGCAGAGGATTCAAATGATGTGACACGGTCAACAAATGCCTTGCTTAAATGCTGCTCCGGCAGGACCTTTAATATTTCGCCCGGATGTATTGTAAATATACAGTTTTCAGCCGTGACCTCTTCGCCTGTATTAAGGATGAACCTGCCCACCTTTTTATTGTAGACGTCTTCCAGCCTTGCAATGTATTTGCCGCAGCGTATTTCTATATCGGAGCTTTTAAATTTTGCCTCAAAGGCCTTTATGAAGGCCTCCCCGCCGTCTTTGACCCGCGCGACCGACTCATAAAGTCCGAGACACATCCTGCTGTGATTGGCAAAAGAGATCTCCTTAGGCATCACGCCGTAGCACATCGCAAAACCGGACAGCAGCGCCTTTAAAACAGGGTTCCCGGTCAGCCCGTTTAATACCTCATCAAGGCTCAGAAAATCTTCATTCATAGGGCTGTGTAACGCGGTGAGCGCCTGCAGATTCATGGAGGGCGTGTTAGCGCAGACCTGCTGGACTTTCTCAAAATACCTGTCAAGTGCCGACACTTCCCCGGGGAAATAGTCTTTAAATTTTTTCTTTAATTTTTCAAGCCCGTACGGGATCTCATAGAGCCTGCCTTCCGGTTCAAAGAAAAAGGAGTTTGCGTTCTCTTCAGATAAAAATACCGGCTGGATCAGGTCCCGGATACCAAGCACCGACAGCATGTCGTACAGCAGGCCGTTTTTATGAAGCCCCCCGGTGAAATGGAAACCTGTATCAAAAGGGACGCCCTTTTTATAAAACCGTGACACAGAGCCGCCGATGCGCGGGCTCTTTTCAAGCAGCAGCACCTTGCGCCCGTTCATCCCGAGGATAAGCGCCATCGTCAATCCGCTGATTCCGCTTCCAACAACTATGTCGTCATATTTTTGCATTTGAACATTTTCATCCGCAGATTACACAGATAGCGCAGATTAATAAGAAGTTCATAAAGCCTCATCAATTGTCATTCCCGCAGTCAGTAAGCGGGAATCCAGACAGTTGGATGAACTGGATGCCCGATTAAGAATTTCGGGCATGACGGCTAATTTCTGTGGCTAAAATTCACTACAATTCTCTGCACACTCCGTGGTCAATCAATCCCTACATCGCCAGTCCGCCGTTGACGCCGATGACCTGTCCGTGGATATACATGTTTTCTTCCGTGCACAGGAAGTTCACTACTGAGGCAACATCCTCGGACCTGCCAACCCGGTTCAGGGGAATTAACGGCAGCACCTGCGCCTTCGGGATTTTCTCTGTCAGTTCCGTTTCAATGAAACCGGGCGCAACCACATTGACAAGAATATTTTTCTTTCCCACTTCACGCGCTAACGCCTTGGCCGCGCCGATCAGTCCCGCCTTTGAAGCGGAATAATTTACCTGCCCCGCATGGCCTATCTGTCCGGACGTTGACGATACAATAACAATGCGTCCCTTCTTGGCCCGTAACATTGAAAACAATACCGTGCGTGTCACGTTGTAAAACCCGTCAAGATTTGTTGAGAGGACGGAATCCCACTCATCTCTTGTCATCCACACTAACAAATTATCGCGGGTGATCCCCGAATTGTACACGAGCACATCAGGAGCGAAGTCCTCAACTCTCGTGGCCAGTGCGTCTTCCGTCTCTTTGTAGCTTGAGACGTCAAACGGTATCAAATCGCAGGCCACGCCTGAAGCTTCTATCTCCGACTTAACTTCTTTTGCGGCCTCGTGATTGCTCTTGTAGGTCAGCCAGATATTAAATCCGGATTTAGCCAGACTTAAAGCTATCGCGCGCCCGATGCCTCGGCTTCCGCCGATTATTAATGCAGTCTTTGCCATAGGAATGTCCGGTTATTATATTAGTACCAGAGGCGTTTTTTCAATGAATAACGTCGCTTCCTTGCTGAGCCCACATAATTCATGGCGAACTTCGTTTCAATAGTTGCAGGCATGGAAGGCTGTGGAAGAATTTCTATACGACACCGCTTAAAAGCAGATGGCAAAGGGCAGAGAGCATAAAGTTAGAGGCATTAATACTATTCGCCCTGAAGCAAAAGTGTAATATGCCGTTTGTCGATTTTAGAAATTCTGGAGCAGTCTTTCATGCCTGCGCCGATAGCGCGGGACCTCTTAACGTGATTACCCGCCGATCTTGGACATGGGGTTTATGCGATCGGGAGAATCCATATTTTCTTTGATCAGGTGCCGCTCCGGTTTTATTTTGACAGCCTTGAGGAACAACTCTTCGATCTCGTCGTCGGAGGCGCCGTTTCTCATCGGGGTTTTGATATCAATTTCAACCTTTGAAAAGAGACACGGCCTGATCTTCCCGTTAGAGGTGAGGCGCAGCCTGTTGCAGAAGCCGCAGAAATGGTCGCTGACAGGGCTGATGATCCCGATAACTCCTTTTGCGCCCTTTATCCTGTAATTTCTTGACGGCCCTTTGCCTTTGAACTCATAACTCTCCAGGCTGCCCAGAGGAGATATTATTTCCATGATCTCCGCCGCGCTTACGCACTTTTCTTTCTGCCAGGTTTCACCGGAAGACACGGGCATAAATTCTATAAACCTTATGTGATAGTCCTTCTCAAGCGTTAGGGCCGCAAAAGAAAGTATCTCATCGTCATTTATCCCCCGGATGGGGACAACATTGATCTTCACCGGCGAAAGCCCGGCCCTCTCCGCCTCGCTTATCGCCGCAAGGACGCGCCTGATATCGCCCCCTTTTGTTATGGCCCTGTATCTTTCGGCATCCATCGTATCGAGGCTTATATTTACACGGGCAAGGCCTGCATTCTTTAATTCTCCGGCAAGCTCAGGCAGCAGGATGCCGTTTGTGGTAAGGCTCAGGTCATGTATGCCGGTTTGTTTGATCGCTGAGATCAGGTCAAGGATATTTTTTCTCAGAAGGGGCTCGCCGCCTGTTATCCTGACTTTTCTCAGGCCGTGTTTATGCGCGATGCGCACGAACCTGACAATTTCCCCGTCAGTCATGATCTCAGCATCAGCAAAATTCCTCAGCCCCTTTGACGGCGTGCAGTACACGCATTTCAGGTTGCACTTGTCCGTGATGGATATCCGGAGATAATCAATGCGCCGGTTGTATGAATCTTTTATCATAGTTGTTTATATCCACAGATTCCACAGATAAAATACAGCGGCTTCAAAAAAGAGAATCTGCGGCATCTGTGTAATCTACGGACTAAAAATTATTTACCGAACGGACACACCGGGTAGTTGCATACCTTGCACTTCAGGCACATCCCGCCGTGACCGAGCTCCGCAAGCTCTTTCCTGCCGATCTTTTCACCTGCTAAGATCCTCGGCAGGATGAGATCGAACACAGTAATGCTGGCATACATTCCGCAAGCAGGTATTCCGAGAATGGGGATAGCGCCAACGTACGCAACCAGAAACATGGAGCCCGGCAAAACCGGCGAGCCGTATGTAAATTCCTCAACGCCGAGATTCCTGATCGCAAATCTTGTTACATCGTCGGGGTCAACCGACATCCCGCCTGTTGTAATTATCAGATCGGCCCCGGCGGAGATCAATTCCTTGATCCTGTCTTCGATATGCGTCGCGTCGTCAGGTGCGAAATGCACGCCTATGACCTCTCCATCCACGCCCTTTATCTTTTTCCTTATCACGGGTTCAAAGGCGTCTTTGATCCTGCCGTGATAAACTTCGTTGCCTGTTATCACAATCCCGGTCTTTGGTCTCCTCATTTCCTTCACGCTGAGAACACCGCCTGCGCCTTCAGCAATTTTCACCGCATCTTCAACAATAGATTTTTTCACGACGAGCGGAATCGCCCTTGTCCCGGCAGCAAGCTGCCCCTCTTTAACAACGGTGTTATTGTGGACAGTAGCGCACATTACCTCGCCAAGCATATTGAATTCAAGGAGCGCGTCACGGTTGACCTTCAGCAGGCCATTCCTTGAGGCGACGAGATTTATCTTCCCCTCATTCGGCTCTCCGTCCATTTTTACGCCTTCGCCAGCAAGCGCCTTTGCAATAGCGAATGCCGCGTCGTTCTCGTGCATCTCGTCTTCTTTGATCTCGAGGACAAACAGATGCTCCTTGCCGAGCCTTTGAAGATGGCTGATGTCCTCTTCACGGATAATGTGCCCCTTTTTAAATGCCCTGCCCTTGAATTCCCCCGGCCTTATCTCCGTGATATCATGGGCGAGTACCGTCCCGACAGCCTCAGTAACAGGCACTACCTTTGTGCCGATGCCTTTTTCTTTCACGTCATCCTGAATGTCGCACATACTAATGGACCTCCTACCTTCTATAAAACAATATCTGCTTTATCGGATCTTTTTTCCTGTTGATCTTTTCAAAGACTTGCTTGCCCCGAATATTCCTGAAAACTTACTGTCGATAATCTCAGTTACGCCTTCTTCAAGTTTTTTGTATTTCACTAAAAACACCTCAGCATTTTTTGTAAGCGCCGCGCCGCCGCCGTTCCTTCCCCCGGTCTTTCTTTCAACAAGAGGGAGGCCGAGCCTTCGCTCCATGGATTGAATATAACTCAAGGCTTTTCTGTATGAAATATTAATCTCCTTTGCAGCCCTGTTTATCGAGCCGTATTTGATAATCCCCTCAAGCAGCGCCCTTCTGCCGCTGCCGAATACGGCTTCGCCATCCACCTCAAGCCATATCTTTGAGCGTATCTGCATATAACCGTTATAACATAATTGTCATAACGGTGTCCATAAAAAAATAAGAAGTTGAGAGGATAAGAAGATATGAAGCTGAGAAAAAGCAGAACTATTCAGTCCTCATCTTCTATTCTTCTCAGTGTTCTCAGTGGTTAACACTTCAGATCCATTTTTATCTTTCCGTTGGATCCGATGCTTATCAGCTTTGCATAATGAATGGAATAGAGATGCATCACCTTTTCAGGGCTGCCCTGTATCGCAACAACCTCCGCGATATAGACGGTATGGTCTCCTGTCTCCACCTGGTCCACTACCTTGCACTCAAAAGACACCGTCGATCCATCAATGGCAGGAGGCTTTACCGCCTTTGAATGAACAGCCTTGAACCCCGTATCCTTGAATTTGTCCGTCACTCTGCCGCTCTTTGTGCCGCAGGTCCATGCGTCCTTTTCCTGGCCTTCTGAAGGAAAGCAGAGCACAAATTCCCTGTGATGCTCAAGGCACTCGTGCGAATATCTCTGATGTCCCACTGAAACGGCAATCATCAGCGGCGACCATGACGTAAACATCCACCATGACAGCCCCATGATGTTGGGCCTTTCTCTTTTGTCCAATGTAACGATCAGGACATAAGGATACGGCGAAGCTAATTCAAAGGCCTTCTGTTTTTCAAGTTCTTTCATCGTAAGCCTCCTCTTTAATTTACCACAGAGTACACGGAGAAAACGGAAAGATTTCGGACAAGCCGAAGTAACAGACCATTATGTCATTCCTGCTTGTCAGGAATCCTTCTTTTTGAAAGCACAAAGTATTATCTCTGTGTACTCTGTGGTTTCATTCCATTAATTCCTCTACCTCGCTCAAATCCGGGATTCCCGCTCTCCCGCCTAATTTCCTGCATTTCAACGCTGCAAAAGCTGAAGCAAAACGCACGGTCTCTTTTATATTCCATCCCTGTAACAGCCCGTAAATATATCCGCCGTGAAACACATCCCCCGCCCCGGTCGTGTCAACCACGTCAACTTTAAATGCGGGTATATGAAAGACTTCACCTCCGGAGATTGTTATGCTGCCTTTGCTGCCGAGCGTGATCGTCGCCGCCTTTGCGCCAAACGACTTCATGTTGAGAATGACCTTTTCAGGGTCAAAGCTGCCGGGAGTGGTTACGAATTCTCTTGCAAACTCTTCCGAACCAACTACGTAGTCACATAACTGCGCAAGCTCGATCATTCCCTCTCTCACCCTGCCTGCGTCAAGCATTACTGGAATATTTTTTTCTTTTGCCTTTTGAGCGGCGTACATCGAAGCCTCTGCCATAAGGCCGTCTACGAGCAGGAAGCCGGCATTGTCAAGGAGATCATCCGGCAATTCATGCGGTTTTAAAGGTCCTGCTGAAGGTCTTTTCCAGAAGATCGTGCGTCTGCCGCTGCCTTTTTCAACAGCTATAAATGCGACCTGTGAATCTGAGCGCGGCCTTGTCAACAGCCCCTTGATATCGATGCCTTCAGACCGGATGGATTCAGAGATCTTTTTACCGGCTTCGTCGTCTCCGGTTATGCCGCAGAAACTGCAATCAATACCCAACCTTGAAAGGCTGACAAGCGCTGTCGCAACCGGCCCGCCGCCGGATATGGTCCACCCGAGGACCTCTTTTTTTGTATCCGGCGCAGGGAAGGAATCTATAATAAACAAATGATCAAGCGAACACTGTCCCAGCCCAGCGACTTTCATGTTTATAATCATAAGGGTGTTAATAAGAGAATGCAACGGGGACGGTATCTTAAAGTCTCCCCTCCCTTGACGGGAGGGGATGAAGGGGAGGGTGAAAACAGCAAGAGAAATGGAAGTGCATGCCCGTTGCCTCAAATAGAAATCGATATGAAATGATAATCGTTGAATTTAAGATATGATATAATTACGTTTCTACAGGTCTCTAAAATAGTTTGAGATAAAAAAACATCACTTCCTTTTTATGATAACTGCCCGAAAAAACATGGATTCATCTGCGGATCGTATACCATGATAGCGGCATCGGGATTCCGAAAGAAGACATCGATAAAATATTCAATCCCTTCTTCTCAACAAAGTCTAAAGGGGAAGGTACGGGTTTAGGCATGAGCATAAGCTATGGTATTATACAGGAACACGGAGGCGGGATCACGATCGAGAGCGTTGAGAACGAATATACCGACGTCTTTATTGATCTTCCGGTAAACCCCGGTAATCCCGGCGGGGCGATAACCCCTGCAGCAGAGCAGCGTCGCATTATTTCTAACGGGGTAAAGGAGAATGAATGAACGGAAGCATACTTGTAATTGACGATGAAGAGAGCATCAGATACACCTTTGAAAATTTTCTTTTAGAGGCCGGGCACAGCGTTGTAACTGCAAAGGATTTTCCCGAAGCCGCCCGCGAGATCGGTAAAACGCAGTTTGACCTTATCATCACGGACATCATACTTGGAGGAAAAACAGGGATTGATATTCTGCGCCTGCTAAATGAGAAAGGAATTGTTTGCCCGGTAGTTGTCATAACCGGATATCCTTCTATTGAAACCGCTGCCGAGGCCGTCAAACTGAGCGCTTTTGACTACGTCATGAAGCCCGTGACAAAAGATACGCTTTTAAATATTGTAAAAAAAGCCTTGGCTTTAAAAAAACTTCCTAATAAATAACACCTGGTTATTCGCCTTCTTTTTTTGACGTATTCCCGATTTCCCATTATAATCTATCCATGCTCGAAGCCATAAGAAATCTGCCGATAACGTTTATCCCCATCTTTGTCGCGATGGATGTGTTTGCTGTTCTTCCTATATTCATTGCCGTTACAAGCGAAATATCCGGGGCTGAAAAAAAATTAATCGTCAAGCAATCAATAGTGACCGCTCTTGCCGTAAGCCTTGCCTTTGTCGCAGTCGGAGAAGCGATCTTTAGAATACTTGGCATTACCGTCGACGACTTTAAGATAGCGGGCGGCCTGGTCCTTCTGGTTATAGCCGTGCTTGATCTCCTGCGATACGGCGGTGAGCGCAGAAGGCTTGAAGACACAGTAGGCGTTGTGCCTATCGGCGTGCCCTTGATAGTCGGTCCAGCTGTCCTGACCACACTGATCGTCCTGATCGACCACTACGGCATTGCACCGACCGTGATATCTCTTGTCCTGAACTTAATTATAGTATGGGGAACTTTTGTTCATGCGGAAAAAATAACCCGGCTGATCGGTAAAAATGGCATTGTCGCGCTTTCAAAAATCATGGCGATCCTGCTCGCCTCGATCGCCGTGATGATGATCCGCCTCGGGGTTGAGCACCTTGTCAAATAACAAAATGGAACTTATTGACGACCAATACTGCTTCGTGTGCGGGAAGAAAAACCCGATGGGCTTGAAACTAAGTTTTTCTTTTGACGGAAAAACCATAAAGACGGAATTCATCCCGAAGAAAGAACACCAGGGATATTTCAATATCGTCCACGGCGGGATAATATCGACCCTCCTTGACGAGGCAATGGTCAAGCTCGCGATAGAACTTGGGATGCCTGCTGTCACTGCGCAGATGGATATCCGTTTGAGAAAGGCATTAGGCATCGGCGAGAAAATAATTGTTCATGCGGAGATGACCAGGGTAACGAAAAAAATATTGGAAGCTTACGCAAAAGCAGAGACAAAAGACGGTATGATCGTTGCCGATGCTACGGGGAAGCTGATGAAGATAAATTCTGAAATTACAATGCTCTAATATTTCCGGTTGAAATAATCCTCAAGGATCTGTCTGTGGTCAAAGGCTATTTCCTGCGGCAGGGTTTCCCTCGTGAAGATGCCGGCCTCTTTCGCGTCATCACCCGCCTCCGGTCTGCCTGACGCGGCGGCAATAAAAATTGTGGACACCGTGTGATGCCTCGGGTCCCGTCCGGGGGCAGAATATGTGTGAAACTGTCTGACAAGCCTGATATCAAGCCCTGTTTCTTCTTTTGCCTCCCGGCACACGGCGGCCTCAAGCGGTTCTCCGTAATCGACAAAACCTCCGGGTATCGCCCATCCCGGCGGAGGGTTTTTCCTTTTGATGAGCACTATCCCTCCTTCTATTTCTATGATCGCGTCAACTGTAAGAAACGGGTTTTTAGGTTTGGATTCCATGGGGGAGTCTGTTACTGATTTTCTGTCGGTATGGTAAATTCCTTTTCAGGGGAAATGGTTGATACGGCGTGTTTATACACGAGCTGCTGGGTGTCATTATTCTTAAGCAGGATCACAAATTTGTCAAAACCCTTTATCAAGCCCTTCAGGCGAGTGCCGTTGACGAGGAATATTGTGACCGGGATCTTCTCTTTTCTTATCCCGTTGAGATAAAGGTCTTGAAGTTTGTGGTCTGCGTTGTTGATCATATGACGTCTCCTTTTTAAAGATTATCTATTGATGCACTGCAAAGTCTTTAACTGCACTTTCCGAGCTTAAGATCCCAATCAGCACTCATTAAGAGTAAATCAATTTCTTCAGAATTTCAACATTACTTATGACCTTTTCAAATATCCTGTCCGGCTCCATGATGCCCGTTATGTCCACCCAGTTTATATCAGGCTCTTTTTTAAACCATGTGACATGCCGTTTGGCATACATCTTCGTGTGCTTTTTCAGCAGCCGCACTGCTTCTTCAAATCCGATCTGCCCGTTAATGTGCTGCGTCATCTCTTTGTATCCAAGCGCCTGCATCGCGGTCCTGTCCGGGTCCATCTTCAGCAGGTCCTGCGCCTCATGCAAGAGGCCTCTTTCTATCATTGTGTCAATGCGGGCTTCGATCAATCCGTAAAGCTCTTTCCTGTCCCGGCTGAGCCCTATCTTGATAAAATTGTACATCGCGGGTTTTGTTTCTGCCTTCTGAAATTCCGAGATCGTTTTGTCCCCGCCTGCTGAAACCTCGATAGCGCGAATGGTCCTTCTCAGATCGTTCGGACTGATCCTCGCCGCCGCTTCCGGGTCAATAGAGCTCAGGTATTTGTGAAGATGCCCTTTGCCAAAAGTCTTTTCTTCTTCCTTTAATCGCTCCCTTAACGGCCAATCCGCAGGTGGGCCGTCAAAGAGTCCCCTAGTAAGCGACCTGATATAAAGCCCGGTCCCTCCGGCGATTATGGGGATCTTATTAATCCCGTGCAGGCCATCAATTATTTGCACGGCCCTTTCTTTGAACATCCCCGCGCTGAAAGGCTGATCAGGAGAAAGAATGTTTATTAAATGATGCGGGACTTCTTTCAGTTCATCAGGCGAAGGCTTCGCGGTGCCTATGTCCATGTGGCGGTAGATCTGCATTGAGTCCGCGCTGATGATCTCCGTGCTCAAAGCCTTTGCAAGCTTGAGCGAGACCCCTGTCTTCCCAACAGCCGTAGGCCCGAGGATGATGATAACAATTTTATCCTGCATAAGATTGCTCCAGAATCTCTTTAATCGACAACAAAACAGTAGCTGGTAGTTAGTAGCCAGTAGTTAGGGGTCCCAACTACTGGCTACTAACTACTGACTACCCTCATTCCAATATCCATCGACCACCAACAAGCTGATCAAGCAATTATAACCGACAACGATGGTTGAAAAACAATTGTCATCAGGGCGATCACCTGCTATGATTTGCTATATGGAAAAGTATATCTGCCTGCACGGGCATTTTTATCAGCCGCCGAGGGAGAACGCGTGGCTTGAGGAAGTCGAGCTTCAGGATTCCGCTCATCCCTACCACGACTGGAACGAGAGGATAAAGGCGGAATGTTACGCGCCGAATACGGCGTCAAGAATTCTCGATACCGACGGCAGGATAACTGATATTGTTAACAACTATTCAAAGATCAGTTTCGATTACGGGCCCACCCTCCTGTCGTGGATGGAGCGGCACAGCCCTGAAACATACCAGGCCATCATCGAGGCGGACAGGCAAAGCATGGAAAACTTCTCAGGGCACGGCTCGGCAATGGCGCAGGCATACAGTCACATGATCATGCCCCTTGCAAACAGGAGGGACAAATATACGCAGGTGCTATGGGGGATCAGGGATTTTGAATACAGGTTCAAACGGTTTCCCGAAGGCATGTGGCTTCCTGAGACTGCCGTTGATGTGGAGACCCTCGATATCCTTGCTGAGCTCGGCATATCCTTTACAGTCCTCGCGCCGCGCCAGGCACGCAGGGCGCGTAAATCAGGTCGGGGCTCACGGTGGCAGAACGTCTCAGAGGGGAAGATCGACCCGACCACCGCCTATCTCTGCCGCCTGCCGTCAGGCAGGAATATAAACCTGTTCTTTTATGACGGCCCGATCTCCCAGGACGTTGCCTTCAGCGGCCTGCTCGGTAACGGTGAGGAGTTTGCCCGCAGGCTCACTGGCGCTTTCTTCGATAAAAGGAGCTGGCCCCAGATCGTGCATATCGCAACTGACGGCGAGACTTACGGCCACCATCACCGGGGCGGAGACATGGCGCTCGCCTACTGCCTGCATTATATTGAATCCAAAAAGCTTGCAAAGCTCACAAACTACGGCGAGTACCTTGAGAAACATCCTCCAGCATATGAAGTTGAGATCTTTGAAAATTCCTCATGGAGCTGCATACACGGCATAGAGAGGTGGCGGGACAACTGCGGCTGCCACACGGGCACGCGCGAGGGGTGGACGCAGGAATGGAGGAAGCCTTTGAGGGAGGCGCTTGATGAACTGAGGTATGCCGCAATTCCCATGTTTGAAGAAGGCCTCCGGGACCTTTTAAAAAATCCGTGGCAGGCGCGGGATGATTACATCTCTGTCATCCTTGACAGGGACGAGGAGAATGTCAAACGGTTCTTCCTGAGGAACGCCGCTAAAAAACTTACGCGTGAGGAAAAGACAAGGGCCCTGAAATATCTTGAGATGCAGAGACACGCCATGCTGATGTATACGAGCTGCGGATGGTTCTTCGACGAAGTGTCAGGAATAGAGACCGTGCAGATAATGCAATACGCGGCAAAGGTCATTCAGTTTGCATTGGAATTAAAAGGCGCGTCCCTTGAGGCCGATTTTGTGGACGCCCTCGCCAACGCGCCGAGCAATGTGTACGGTAACGCAGCAAAGCCCTATGAGATGTTTGTTAAACCCTCAAGCGTTGATCTCCTGCGGGTCGGTGCGCATTATGTGATATCGTCTGTTTTCCATGAGTATCCTCAAACAGCAGCGATATTCTGTTATTCGGTAAAGACAGAGGAATATAATGTGTGGAAAAAAGAAAAGCAGAAACTTGCCGCCGGGAAGCTCCGCATCATTTCAAATATTACCCTGGAAGAAAAGTCGCTCATCTTTGCGGTGCTGCATCTCGGGTACCAGAACATTTTCGCCGGGGTAAAGGAATTTGACGGAGACAAACCCTACATTGCCATGCAGCAGGACCTGCAAAAAACTTTTGAAGGCGGAGACTTTTCCTCTGTTGAAACGCTCATATACAAGCATTTCGGTGAGAGGATCTTCTCTTTATCACACCTCTTCCGGGACGAGCAGAGAAAGATCATGCAGCAGATACTCGACCTGGCGTATGAAGGCATTGACGCCTCATGCAGACAGATATACGAAAACTACTACGCCATAATGGACCTCTTCCCGTCTCTCAATATGAAGGTCCCCGCAGCGTTCAGCGCGGCTGCCGGTCATATCATAAACAGGGACTTAAAGAAAATATTTGAAGAAGGAGACATCAAAATAGAGAAACTTGAAAAGCTTATCCCCGAGATCAAAAAATGGTCCGTGGAGCTTGATGCCGCGACAGTGGGCTACGTTGCCGGCTCAAGAATAAACTCCCTCATGGAGGAACTCGCGCAGCGGCCTGAAGATGCCGTGCTCATTGACAGGACAGAGAACATCCTGAAGCTTACAAGGATGCTCCCCGTGGAGCTCGACCTCTGGAAGGCGCAGAACATATACTTCTCGATAAATAAAAAACTTTATAAGGCCATGAAGGACGAAGCATCAAAAGGAGAAAACGCCAGCCAGAAATGGGTCCACTCCTTCCGCAAACTCGGCCATCACCTGCATGTAAAAGTTTCGTGAAAAGCTCAGTCTCCGGCATCCCTCATCCCCTGAACTGCTCCTTCAACCTCCTGAATCTCGGTTCGTAAATGAGATCGAACAGATCGATCTTATCCGGGAAGAGCTCCAATATCCTCTCCCTGAGTTTCTGCTTTTCTATTTCGACATCAATCATCGGATAGTCACTGCCGACGATCAGGGAAGCGATCCGGTCGGCCATGGCCCTTATCTCCCTGACCTTCCTGTCTTCAGAGCTCCGCGCATAAAGCGTCTCGTCCGTCATCTTCTCATGCTTGAACGTGACTGTCCTTCCGCAGACGCACGTAATGGACCGGTCAAATTCAAACAGGGTGACATCATAATCCCTGCCGCAATTTCCGCACCTGATTGCCATACTTGAATAATACGACGAACAGCCAGTTGCTGCAACAAAGTAAAGGATGCGATGCCGGAAAATCGGTTACAATTAGCATATGGCCGATCTGAAGAAGAACATCTTCCTGACAGGCGCTCCTTCGTCCGGGAAAACCACAGTCATAAAGAAGGTGATCGCGCGCCTGCAGCATCCTGTAACAGGATTCTACACCGAGGAGGAGCGGGTGGCAGGCAAGCGGGTCGGGTTTGTCATGAAGACCCTTGATGGGAGAACGGGCTATCTCGCCCATCAGGACATCCGGTCTGATCTTCACATACGGCGGTACGCGGTCAGCATCGAGAATATTGAGACTATCGCGACTCCCTCGATTGCGCCCCTCAACAGGCATATCATCATCCTTGATGAGATCGGGAAGATGGAGTGTTTCTCCGAGGTTTTCAAACAGGCCGCGCTCGCTGCCCTTGATTCACCCAATATTGTGATAGGCACAATCACCCTCGGCGGCGATGAGTTCATCACGCGGATCAAAAGCAGGGGAGATATCGAGATACATGAGGTGACACAGGAGAACAGGGATGCGCTGTCTGATATAATTCTGGAGCGCGTAGCACACCTCCTCAAGCAGCATTGAAGGAACTTCTTTCATGGCAATTGAGAAAGCCATTGATACGCGGGAGCAATGAGGATCTTGTTCCTGTCATTTGATAGCAGCTTGTAGCTGCTCCCTTCGTTTATAAGCTGTACTGCCGGTACTTTCAATGCACGCTGAAATATTTGAAGGGATTTCGAAGGCTGTTCGTCGGAGAATTTTGCTTCGATCAAAAGTAACGGTTCTCTATTATTTGCAAGCAGGAAATCTACTTCCTGTTTTTCCTTGTTCTTGATAAAATGCAGAGAGAAATCCCCGTATCCCTTGTCATTCCACAATGTGACCGCCCTGTAGAGTTCCATGGCGACCATGTTTTCAAAGCGTGCAGACGCACTTTTAATCCTCGGTGCATCCCAGAGGTAAACCTTCCTCTCTTTCTGAATAGCGCGCGTAATCTTTCCTGTCCACGTCGGAATGCTGAAGACAAGGAAGAACCTCTCGAACACATCAAGCCAGTTTCTGACCGTGTTGTAGGATACCTTCAGGTCATTTGCAAGCGACTGTACTGAAAGCGGGCTGCCAATCTTTGAAGGAAGTAATAAGTAAAGTGTCTCCACATCAGTAATGGATTTCATATCAACAATGTCCCTGATATCCTCCCGGATCAACTGACGCGAATAAGTATTGGACCAGCGCCGGTATGTTGTTGCCTTTCCCGACAGATATGGTTCAGGGAAGCCGCTGAGGCTTGAAAGTAAATTCCAGATCTCTTTATTCTTCTTTGCATGTTCCATACTGATGCGTAAAGGACCTTTGAGAAAAGCCTTTACCGGAATATTTCTGTTCCCTAACTCAGCTATAGTAAAAGGGAATAAATGGAACATGTAATAACGGCCTGCCAGAGAGTCGCCGCCTTTCTGATATATATCAAGCCTGCCGCTGCCTGAAACAATAAATTTATAGCTTTCATGAAACTGATCGTATACGCCCTTAAGATAGTTCTTCCAGTCCTTGTACTTGTGAATCTCATCAAGGATGATCAGCGGAGTTGAGGAATCTTTACGTTTGATGCCTTCAAAAAATGCGGGATTAGAAAAGAAGTGTGTGCGATGTTCCGCAATGTCCCAGTTGAAATAGTAATTGTTTGGATAAGTGCGCGCGATAAGTTTCGAGAGAGTAGTCTTACCCGACTGACGCGGGCCCGCAATAAAGATCATGCTTTTTCCGGCAGCAAGCTCCTGCCATATCCTGATATAAAAACTGCGGTTATGCATATAACCATTTTACATATCACTGAAAAATAGTCAAGACTATATTTAATTACGGTGAAATATAGTCAATAGTGCTTTCTGAATGCTGGCAGGCTGATTTACCATATGGTGAGGACGGGGCGCTTTTAAGCGCTTACCATGATTTACAACAAAAATCATTGGCGGGAGCGTGTGGGAATCGAACCCACCCTGCCCACTTGTGGCAGGCAACACCGGATTTGAAGTCCGGGAGGGACACCAGAACCCTATACACTCCCAGTGCATTACATGATACCTGTTTTTTCTGCCCAAGGCAACCGCGTTGAGCAGGCAGTTAAGTGTCGATCTTCCGCATGATTTCCTGCTCTACCGCCTCAGGGGAAATCTTTCCGTTATCAAAGATCAGCTTCAGGACTTTTGTATAACCTTTTGCCTTTTTAAACCCCTCGGCCCTTGCCTTTTCGATAAGGCCCCAGTCGCGTGTATTAATGAATCCTTCATAGGCTGTAATGATCTCTGAGAAAATGCTCCTCCTGAAACCGCCGAGCATCGCAACATAAAAGAACAGGGAGCCTGCCTTTTTGTTTTTGATTATATATGCCAGCATCCCGTTGTCACATGTGTCCGACATGACATCTTTAAGGCCCCTCAAAAAAAGTTCGGCCCTGCCGTACGGGAGCTGCAGCAACAGTTCCCGCCACCATTTACCGAGGCCCCTTCTTTGCGCTGCCTCGCCAAGTTCATGGCGGATGTAAACAGAGGCCTCTTCATGTGTGATGCGTGTTAATTTCTCTTCGAGCTCTTCAGTAGAAAGCCGCGCCGCTTCATCTTTCGCGATGCCGTATTCGGAGAACGCGTGAAAGAGAGCGCCGCAGCATCTCCCTGCCATTACCTCCTCGAACTTGTCCCGGAAAAATAAATTCATGGTCTGCTGTCTTACAACAATTGTATTGCCCCTGAGCATCGCGGGAGAAGTTGAAAGGTCGCGGGCAATTTCCCTTCCGGCAATAAAAATGTTGTGCTTTCCGATCAAAGTTCTTTCGGAAATTTCGGCGAGGAGAAAAGAGGGCTTTAAAAGATTCCCGTAACCGGCCCCGTAGATAAGGCCCCGGCTTGCAAGCGCGTTATTTATGTTCTTTACATCAAAGGGGTTATACCGCTTACCATTAATTTCTATTTTCTGAAAATCACAAAGCTGAAGTTCCTCCCACAGCTTTTCCCTTTTGCCGATCCAGTCGGCTATCTTTGCGGTCTCAACTTTCTCCCAGGGCTTCACGCTGTTTTCGATCTTGTACAGGTCCCTCATTCTAAGAAGAAGCCCGCAGGGCTGGTAATAGCCCCAGAATTTGGCGTCTGAAATATTACAGTTGAGCTTGACCTGCGAGGCGATTGAGTTGATGTCTGTCATTATGCATCTATTGTGACACAAGGAAACGCGGAAGGGAAGAAGCGATCAGCGGTCAGCCGTCAGCAGAAAAATAACGGCGGGGAACTGAAAGCTGATGGCTGATAGCTGATCGCTTACAGCTATTTCTTCAGAAACTTTCTGACTTCCCCGACGCGCAGTGTGATCTTATTGCTGTCGAGGTATTCAAGGAAAGGCAGGGCGTACTTTCTCGACGTACCTAAAATATCGCGGAATTCACCGACTGTCATCTCGTTTTTTTGGGCGGAGAATTTTTTAAGGTTCTCTATCATCTTCGCGTGAAGGGTCATCGGGATATAGATGGAATCGTTTATGCGCACAAGCGTCTTCTCCGAGGCCATGATCTTAAACAGCTCGCCCACTTCTTCTTTCTTTAATGATATGGACTGGGCGAGTTCGTCTTTTGTCGGCGGCTGGAATGCGGCCTGTTCAAGGGCCTTTAATATTTTATCTTTTAGTACTTTTTTATCATCACTCAAATTGATCATGAATGTCTTCAGCCTGAGGATCTCCCGTTCAACTACAACCTGGTTTATAAGGCCGAGGAGTGATTCAAAGAGCCTTTGGTCCAGTCCTTTGAAAGCGGCCCTGAAGGACTCTTTCAACATGCCTTGTTTAAGGGGGTTGCTCTTGTGAAAATTGGCGAGGGCCATAATTACCTTGTTGGCGAAGTCGTCAAAGATTATTTTATGCAAGAGCCTGTCTTCATACCGGATGACCCTGCCTTCCGCGATCAGGGATTTTATTTCCTTGTTTATCTCCGGCAGTTCCGCCTTGATCCAGCCTTCGATATCAGCCTGCGTTAAACCGTTCAGGCCGCTCTGAAGGATTTTCAATGACAGTTTGTCCCTGAGGCTGCCCTGTTCAAAGGCCCGAAGGTCTTTGAGCTTTTCACCCTTTCTCCTGCGTACGGGCGAGGGGTCCAGTACCTCTCCGCCGCCGATAGTCAGGAGAGGAGAGAACTTTCTGATGATATATCTGTCTCCGGCCATGACCGCCACCGGCTCTTTGAACCTGAACTGGCAGTACGTATTATCGCCCGGCTTCAGTTCATCTTTTTCATAAATGACTATCCTTGCAACAAGCTCTGATGTGCCGGAGTGAAAGTGGACGAGGCTCCGGCTTTTTAAGACCTCAATGGCAGAGTCTTTCAGTATCTCAAGCCCCGCATCGATAACATATGTTGTTTTGATTTTATCAGGTATGGTGATGACGTCGCCTCTCTGGATCTCGTCTTTTGAAAGGCCCTGAAGGTTCATCGCCACCCTCTGTCCGGCATAGGCCGTCTTGAGCGTCTCGCCGTGGCTTTGCAGGCCTCTTACTTTTGTGATTATCTTTTTTGGAAGCACCTCAACAGGGTCGTCCACGGAAATGCTCCCTGAAACCGCCGTGCCTGTGACAACAGTGCCGAAGCCTTTCAGCGTGAATATCCTGTCTATGGGAAGCCTGAAAATGCCGTTGACCGATTTAGGCTCAACGCTCATGGCAAGCGCGTGTATCTTTTCTTTCAGGACCTCAATATTGTCTCCGGTCTTTGAAGAGACCGGGACCATCTCCGCGTTTTCAAGGAAGGTGCCTTTGACGAATTTTCTGATGTCGTCTTCGATCAGGGTAAGCCATTCTTTTTCAACGAGGTCGGATTTGTTTATTACAATGAGCCCCCTCTTGACCTTAAGCAAATTGCAGATATCGAGATGCTCTCTGCTTTGCGGCATGATGCCCTCGTCAGCGGCAATGACCATGAGCACGATGTCGATACCGCCCGCGCCCGCAAGCATGTTCTTTATCAAACGCTCATGTCCGGGGACATCGACGATGCCTACCTTCAATCCGTCGGGATAAGCTAAATCCGCAAACCCGAGGTCAATGGTGATGCCACGCTCCTTCTCCTCCTTGAGCCTGTCAGGGTCAGTGCCTGTCAGCGCCTTTACAAGAGAGCTCTTCCCGTGGTCAATGTGGCCTGCTGTGCCTAAGATTACGTAACGATTCATGTTGTCCCGCATTTAGCCACGAATAAACACGAATGGGCACGAATAAATTTGTCAATTTGAAATCTCGAAATCTTCATATTTTTAAATTCGTGAATATTCGTGTAACTTCGTGGCTGAACTTAATTGTTAAAAGCAGAAGTTACACAACCCGCCAGCGACTTGATCTCTTTGTCCTGGATCGTCCTTGCGTCAATAAGAAGGGCGTTACCTTTGATCCTCGCGATCACCGGCGGATCTCCGAGCCTCAGTCTTTTCTCAAGTTCATTTACGGAAATGCCTGACGGCTTTATCGATACGGCAAAGGTCGGGAAGTTTATCTCAGGCAGAGAGCCGCCGCCGGCCTGCGATTCGTCAGGGACCACTGCTATCTCAGCCTTACCGGCAATATCCTTCAGAGATGTGAAGATCTTCTTCGCCCTCTTTTTTATTATCTCAACAGGCTCCGTCATCATCCTGAGCGTGGGGATCTCCTTCATCGCCTTTTCCTCATCGAGGTACTGCATGAATGTGGCTTCAAGCGAGGCGAGGGTCATCTTGTCTATTCTCATCGCCCGTAGCAAAGGGTTCTTCTGTATCTTCTGAATGAGTTTTTCTTTCCCGATTATGATGCCGGCCTGCGGCCCGCCCAGGAGTTTGTCTCCGCTGAACGTCACAATGTCAGCTCCTGTCTTAACAACTTCCTGCACGGTCGGCTCTCCGTGCACGCCGTATTTTTCGAGGTTGATCATGCACCCGCTGCCGAGATCATCTACAACGGGTATCTTATATTCCCTTCCGATCTTCAACAGTTTTTCAATCGGGACTTCTTCGGTAAAGCCGATCACCTTATAATTGCTCTGGTGTACCTTTAACAAAAGCGCGGTGTTTCCGCACAGGGCATTTTCGTAATCGGCAAGATGGGTCTTGTTAGTTGTGCCGACCTCTCTCAGTATCGCCCCGCTCGCCTTCATCACTTCAGGTATCCTGAATGAGCCGCCTATCTCCACAAGCTCCCCGCGCGACACAATGACTTCTTTTCCCTTTGCGAATGTGTCAAGGCAAATTAAAACTGCCGCGGCATTATTGTTGACCACAACTGCGTCTTCCGCGCCGGTCAATTCCCGGATGATATCTTTTATGTTTGAATACCTCTTGCCCCTCTTGCCGGTGGAGATTTCATATTCGAGGTTTGAAAAGCTACGGGCGGTTGTAGTTATATGTTCAATTGCCTTGTCAGATAAGATCGACCTGCCGAGATTTGTATGGATTACGATCCCGGTCGCGTTTATTATCGGCCTGAGCTTGTAGGCGGAATGTTTTTTGATCGCGGTCTCAATGTCCCGTGAGATGGCGTCAATCGTCACATCGGCATTTGCGCCGCTTAATATCTCTTTGCGCTTTGATTCAATTACCTCTCTGATCGCACGCAGGACCGTCTTCCTTGCGTAGGAGGAAAGCCACTTCTCGCCGTACGCGCTCTTTAAACATTCATCAACGGAAGGCAATTGTGAAAGCTGCTCCTGAATCGTCATGTGTTTTTTGTAGCACAATAAAGGCACTATGGTCAAGGCATTTTATATTCACCGGAGCAATTTGCAGTCCGCTCCCATCTTCCCACAATAGTCCATGAACTGTTAATATATATCTACTTTCTTGGAAATCCGGTTTTCATATTTAAAAATATATCAGGAGGCCAATGTCTCAAAGAAATTCAAACCACAACAGCACCCTGCACTTCACAAGGACCAACGGCCCGGTCGATGACGCTATTGACAGTCTGATCGGCCTCGCACGCAATGTCGAATATCCCGACCTTGTACGCGAGATGATCCTGGCCGCCCTGAAGGTTGGACAGGAGGGCAATGACAGGGCCCACCTGAAACTCATGAACACCACCATGAAGGAAATGAGGTTCACCGGAAAGGTATTCGGCCCTTATCGCACCGTGCGGAAGGTCACGGTCTTTGGTTCCGCCCGCACGCAGCCTGATGAGCCTATTTATAAAATAGCCCGTGAGTTTGGAAGGAAGCTCGCCGATACAGGATACATGGTCATTACCGGCGGCGGGGGCGGCATCATGCAGGCAGTCAATGAAGGCGCGGGGCCTGATCATTCTTTCGGCGTGAACATCTCCCTCCCGTTTGAGCAGAAACCAAATCCCGTGCTCGCAGGCAATCCCCGCCTTATAACGTATAAATATTTCTTCAACCGGAAGGTCGCCTTTCTAAAAGAGGCGGACGCGGTCGCGCTTTTCCCTGGCGGCTTCGGCACGCTTGATGAGGCAATGGAATCTCTTACTCTTTTGCAGACAGGAAAGCACACTCCACTGCCGCTCGTGCTGATCGATGAGCCCGGCGAAGGGACTTACTGGAAACGGTTTCTTATGTTCCTTAAAGAAGAGCTGCGGGCGGAAGGCTATATCACCGATTCTGACTTCAATCTTTTTGAGTGCGTTGAGTCCGTGGACGCTGCGGTTGAACGGATCGCATGTTTCTACAAGCGTTATCACAGCCTGCGTTATATTGATAAAAAGCTGGTCATAAGGCTTACGACTGCTATCAGTTCTTCACACATTCAGGAGCTGACCAGGCGCTTTGCCGACATACTCTTGCCAGGCGGCAGCATGTATCTTTCAGATGCCCTTGATGAAGAAGCGGATGAGCCTGAGATGGAGCATCTGCCGAGGCTGGTAGTTGATTATAACCTCAAGGACTTCGGACGCCTGAGAAACCTCATCGACGAGATCAATAACTGCTGACCGTTAACTCAACCAGTTTTAATCCCCCACTCCAGGCCCCGGAACTTTGCCGTAATATTTCCGCCAGATGTTGAAGTCCTGTATCCAGACAGTCCCGTTTCCGTCCAGATCAATATCTGCCGGAGCGCCCTGCGCAACGGTCTTTCCGGCCCACTTGCGCCATTCATTAAAATCTATGATGTTCACAAATCCGCTTTCGTCGAAGTCAGGGTCACACAAGTTTCCGTAATGCTGGATGCCATCAAGTGCCTTATTATCATCTTCTGCTGAATTACCATCCAACTGGTCCTTATTTGCAACCAGCCTGCAATTGTCGCAGGCGTCGCCTACCCCGTCAGCGTCGGTGTCGAGTTGCTCTTTATTCGCGGTCTTCGGGCAGTTGTCAAAGCAATCCGCAACACCGTCACCATCTTCATCAAAGCCTTCATCAATCGTTCCATTACAATTGTCATCTACTCCGTTGCAAACCTCTGCCGCACCCGGATTGATCCATCTGTCCGAGTCATTGCAGTCTGTATTGTCTGCTACATATCCAATAGGCTGTTCGCAGGATTCTATGGTTTTATCAGGATTACCGTAACCATCCTCATCTTCATCAAGGTAATAAATCCTCGTTTCATCGATTATGCCGTTGCAGTTGTCGTCAAGATCGTTCCCGCAGACCTCTGTTGCTCCGGGATGGATACTTGCGTATTGATCATTGCAATCCGTATTGTCTGACGCATATCCGGCAGGCAGTGAGCAGGCGTTTTTCGGGCCATCGGGGTTTCCGTATCCGTCTGCATCGGAATCTTTGTAGTAGGTATTCTGAACGCCTTCATCAACCGGACCGTTACAGTTGTCATCAACTCCGTTACAAACCTCTGCTGCCCCGGGATTGACAAACCTGTTATCGTCATTGCAGTCTGCATTGTTTGTTACATATCCGGCAGGCTGGGAACATGCCTGAACCGGGCTGTTGGGGTTCCCATAACCATCTCCGTCAATGTCCCTGTAGTAGGTTGTTAGAAGACCTTCATCAACTGAACCGTTACAATTGTTATCTATGCCGTCACATACTTCAACGGCTCCGGGATTGATAGCCGGATCACTTTCATTGCAGTCCAGCCCGCAAATGGTCCAGCCGTCCCAGTCCATATCAAAGCCTTCATCTGTCTGCCAGTCACAGTTATTGTCAAAGCCGTCGCAGATTTCAGGAACAAAGGGATGTATAGACGCCCTGCTGTCGTCACAGTCCGTATTATTCGTTACATATCCGGTGGGCTGAGAGCAGGCTGTTGTCGAGATGCCGGGATTGCCATAACCGTCGCCGTCTGCGTCCATGTAATAAACACCTGTCTCATCTATCGCTCCATCACAATCATCATCCACCGCATTGCCGCAAATTTCCGGCGCCCCGGGATTTACACTGTAGCCTCCGGATTTAGGAGCGTCGTTGCAATCCGTATTGTCGCTTACATATCCGTCCAGTTGCAGGCAGGAATTGCTTGTCACAGCGGGATTGCCATAACCATCTCCGTCCAGGTCCCTGTAGTAAGGGGTTGGATATAACACGTCGTCAACTATGCCGTTACAATCATTGTCCAGACCGTCACAGTAGAGTTCAGTGACTCCGCGATGTATGGATGCATTGTTATCATTGCAATCAATATCAATAGAGAGCATGGAAGGGCAGGGAGGGTCATTCCAGTCAGCGGCAAGCTTTTGATACCCGTCGCCGTCATTGTCTTCAAAGCATTGCCTTGCCACATACGGGGTGATCTGAATTGTATTCTGTGAAGCAGTGCAATTGTCCTTTTCATTAGACTCAAAGATAGTACCTGCTGCGTCGGCACAGGCAATGAGGTAATAGTTGCCAATGGGAGTTTGAGCCGGCACTATCGCTGCTGTAACCGCATCCGAACCATGCCACGAATTCAGCGGCGGCACGGTGCGTTCAGCTATAAATATGTCGCCACTTGTAAATATATCATCAGAAGAAAGGTAAAACCGTGTAATCGAGCTTGCCCCTGTTGCCGATGCGCCGAAGTTGGAGGTGATATCCAGTATATTAAAACTCCAGCCGACCTCCAGAGAAGCGGGCGGATTACTGAGAGACTCTACTCTGAGATTTGCCGCATCGATCTTTTCCCATAAATGGACATATGCCTCTGCTGACCCGAACAAAGGCGCAAGGTCCTGGGTAGTTAGACCCAGTTCCTTAAGGTCTGCGATAAAATCCGGCAGCATGCCGACATGCGCCAGCCCGTCCTCGTTAATATCAAACACCTGTGGATGGACTTCGGGATTGAAGATATCAATGTAAGGCCTGCCGCCCATTTGACTCTGATACATAAAGACACCTGTCTCTGTCACAAATGGATACAACACCCGCGAACCCGGGTCCTGCGGCTGGGATAGATCGCCGTCACAAGCTTCAAGGCCGAAACGCGGCGCCGGCTGTTTTACCCCTCCATTGAAGTCAGACCCGATAGCTACGGCGCCGCCCATTTTCTGTGCGGCGTAGAGATAGGCCTGTACCCACGAACGCGAAGATTTGCCGCAGTCATGCGCCACCGGAGAGCCGGGCGCCTGAGCAATTTCCTCACGACTGCCCTGATGAAGGATAGTAGCCACAAGTCCCCCGACATTTTTAATACGCTCCAGCATTTCGTCGCTCTTCTGGGCTTCGGACTTTTTGTGGCCCAAAGAAATGCCAAGCATTCCCGTGTGCCCGGATACTACAGGATACTCCCTCCATTCTGCAATATCCAGGGTCTTTCCTGATGCAAAGAGGGACATGTGATCAATATCAATAATCATCCTGCGGTCCATCATCATGTTAATCAATGATTCACCGAGGGGCTTCAGTGGCAGCGCGTTACAATGGCCGTCAGAGGCAAGCATATCATATTCTGGCGGATATAACGCACCGCCGGCTATCAGCGAAAGGAAGGAGGCAAGACCGATTTCTCCGGAAAATCTGAACGCATCGGGGGTAAGGCAAGGCCTGACGACGAAGAAATCTCCTGTCTCTCTCTTATTCATAACGTTGAACAGATCTTCATAAAGCGCAACGCTTCCAAAGCCGTTATTAAATAAATGAACAGGGAAGATGTGGCGTACTCCCTTTTGGTAGTACCTGTCCAGTTCACCTGCTACATAATTTGATGTGCAGCCGCTATAGACCCCACAGTTAAACAATGTGTCAACCTCGATCCCGAGTACTATAGCCATCTTTCCACTGTTGATGACCTGCCGCGCCTCTGCGGCTGAAGTCACGATCCTGTACCATCCCATGCCCGGGCCGCCTGACACCGAGTCGATGTAATTTTGCAGGTCGTAAGCAAAATATATCTGCAAATCTACAGCATCCATGTCATTACAGGTAAATCCCGGTTCCGGGAAGTAGAACATCTCACACAGCGTCTTGTTGCTGACGGCAGGCATTACCATCAATTTAAGCCCGCCGTCAAAGGCGCGTCTCAGCCACTCGTAGTAAACCTGTTGGTGTGTGATTGAATTCCAGCGCGGCCAGCCGTCAAACTGGGGCCAACCGCCTACAAGATGCCCGCCGCCATTAGTAAATATGGTAAACGGATCCAGCAGACCGCCGGGGCCGTGCTTGTCCGTGCACCACGGTAAAGAGCTTTCCATGTCGCCATAGGGCCACCCGTGAAGCATTCCGCCGCCGAAGCCCAGGTTCGCGAACTGATGGTTATGCAGGTCCGCAAAACCAAAAATGGGGGGAGGTGCCTGCGCTGAGGCTTCTGAACATACGAAAGAGATAGACGTTAAGCTTATGATGAAAATTATAATGGACCATGAGATAACTTTGTATGAAATCGACCGCCTGAATATAGCGTCCCGATTTTTTATGAAAGATCTAATAAACATACTCCCTCCTTGTCTTCATATCGACGACAAAGGCCTTACAGGTTTCTGTAATAAAATAATCTTGCGCATGTGGTTGTTTATCCTGATTACTATAAACAACGGAATATAATTTAAACTTATAAGAAAATAGGTTACTTGTCAAGGTAAAAATCGCCTTGAACGACAAAAAATTTTATGATTCCGGAAGAATAGATAAAGCACATTTTATGCCATATCCAGAATATATTTCTCAAGTTTTCCAAAAATGCAAGCAAATGTAAGTTCTTATCACAGAAATGTAAATTTCCGACGCTCAGTCCCCAAGACCAGGGCCCGGGACTTTGCCGTAATACTTGCGCCAGATTAAAAATCTTCATATGTGTTACCATCTAATTTCGCATGTGGAAAAACACCTGTTTTTGTTGTCATGGTGCCGTTGATCAATTCAGTCCCCAATACTTTGTTCTCATATGTATTGCCAATATCTGCCGGATTGCCAATCGTGGCCACTATATAGCATTGCATAAATAAAGCTACATAAAGCATAATGACACTATCCTTTAAAAAGGAGGTGTCATGAAATCTGTAAAGATATATGGGACAGTCAAGAAGATACAAAAACTGGTTCAACTCAGCAAACAAGCCCTCC
>JACQZF010000051.1 GCA_016213945.1 Nitrospirota bacterium
AACCATGCGTCGATACTTCGTTGGAAAGACAAAATGATACAGCAATACACTGACATTATGGCTCTTATGTATATAGATGCTCACGTCATCTATTATACTCGCCGCAAGCGGCGGGGAATTAGACCCTAAGAGAGATTAATTCGGTTCTGCTAAAAAGCCCGCCCTGGTACATGAATTGCCCCCGCTGTCAGAAGAATCTGGAATTTCTTAAGAGCGTTACTAATTTTACTGCGAGACAAGAATGAAAGCAAGAAAAAAAGAGGATGCAAAAATTTGATTGAGAGTGCTTGCAACCAGTTTAAAAACATATTAAGATTGACATAGGAATTTCAATAATTATCCGGGAGGCAAACACCGATATGCTTAACGTTCCTGTTCCATATGAGAAGCTGCTCTTGTTTCAGGAGAGCATCGGCCTCGACAGCAGCGAGCTGAAGAAGCTGGGGCCGTTCAAATCCGTCTTTGTCAGCAGGAAACAGGAGTTCGCCGATTATTTCTACAACGTTTTCCTGGGCATCCCTGAGACTAAACTCATTCTTGAACATGTTCAGATCCCGGGGGTTTTACGCAAGGCATGGGCAGGCTGGTTCGAGATGCTTTTCAGCTCGACATTGGACAATGAATTCATAGCCCGCCTCTGGAAGATAGGCCTGAGGCATGTTGAGGTAAATCTCGATCAGAGATATTCAAACCTCGGCTTTTCCGTGGCAAGGCAGTTTTGCCAGAACATCGTGTTCACGGAGGTCCCGCCTGATCAGGCCGGAGCTGTTTCTCAGCTTGTCAACAAGCTGCTGGACTTTTGCCTGTTGATCGAGACAAGCGCCTATATCGAGGCCACCAGCAGGTGCGATATAGAGATCATCAAGGGCATAGCGGACAAGATCAGAAACCGCGTGATCGTCATCGGCGGATTTATCAGAAGGCTCCATAAGAAAAGCGACGTGAATGACCCGGCGTATGGAATTTACAATTCTTTGATAATGGAGAGTGTCTCATGCGAGCGCATGGTGTCTGACATCAAGACATACTTTGATATCTATGAAAAAGACCCGAAGATCATGGCGCTCCAGCTTGATAAATTGATAAGGAATGCCCTTGACAGATTGCAGGTCAAGGAAAAATTCAGCAATGTCAAAATTGACGTGCGTCTTGATGCCTCCGCGCCGCAGGTCCTTGGCGACCGTGAAGAAATTGAGAACGTTTTTTTCCATATACTTGAAAACAGCCTTGAGGCTGTTGACCGGAAGGACCCGTTAATTCAGATCTTCTCGATCGTGAATGACGCACTGCCTAACCGCGTCAGGATCGAGATATTCAACACAGGCATTCCTCCGGGCCCTGAAGATATGGAGAAGATCTTTTCTCCCTTTTACTCAACCAAGCCGCTTGGCACGGGTTTTGGACTTGCCATCTCTAAATTAGCGTTAAAGAAGAACTACGGTTCAATGACGATTGAGCCTGTGCCGGAAGAAGGGACAAGGGTAATAATGATTTTATCGACACCTTAGCGCTACCCCTTTTTCTCCCAGATCAAGGCCTTTGCGTAATGTTTAAACATTCTTTCACGTTCTTTAAATTCCTTTGAATGCACCCTGCCCTTTCCGGTAGCGCTTTTCGTGTCGGCATGGAGCATCTCATGATAAACAACATACTCAATGTAATAGCGCGGCACCCTTGAGGAATCGAGCACCGGGTTGATCCTTATTATCCCTTCGTCCCTGCTGAAGCTGCCGAGGACCCTCCTTCTGACAGCGCGCCCGGGGCATTTTGCGCCCCATGTGATCCTTGCGGAGACCTTGCCGTCAAAATACTCGCTGTTCACAGAATGATATATACCGGTGAGGTCGTAAAACCTGCCGACAGTTTTTAGTTTAACGTTCTTCGGCTTCCTCTTAACATGCTCCATATTATCGCTGATAAATCTTCTGATGTGCGGGGTCTTTCCCTTTCTGCGCGTCATCATGCCCGTTATCTCGTCAAGGACCTCAGCTCCCGCACTGAGGAACATCCTGTGGAGCCTGACCGAGATGGAATTGCCCCGCGGCCTCACTGAGATCATGCTTGTGGAATTTTGCGTGAATATAAGCGAGACGGACCTGCCCGCGGCTTTCTCAAAATGAAACCTGAGTGAACATTCATCATGAAAAAAGGGCAATGCTAATTGACTGACATTGTCTGCGGCAGAACGGTCTGACATTAATAAATATTATACAGGTTTATCCTTTGAAATTTTAATGTACAATAAGACGATGTCAGATCAGATGAAAGTAAATATTTTATTTCCGATAAATGCCAATGCGTTTACGTACCTGGTCCCTGAAGAACTCCAGTCAAAGATCAAAATTGGCGCGCGAGTCCTTGCGCCTTTTAAGAGAGGGAAAAAGATTGGGATAGTTCAGAGGACAGAAGACAGAGGACAGAGGACAGAAGTCAGAAGACAGAGCACAGAGGACAGAAGACAGAAGACAGAGGTCAGGACAGGACATAAGGCAGCAGGTACAGGCTTTAAGAAAGAAATAATCCTGAAACCAATTGAAGCGGTGCTTGATGACGAGCCTCTTGTTCCTGAAAGCTTGTTGAAACTGATCGAGTGGACCGGGCAGTATTATATGTCGACTGCCGGGCTGGCGTTAAAAAATGCGATTCCATCAGGGATATTTGAAGGCAAGAAAGGCGGCAAAGGCAGGATCACTTATGATGATGAGATACGGCCCGCGGCCATTTTCAATCTCACCTCTGAACAGGAAAAGGCCCTGTCCGAAATTAACAAGGCACAATCAGGCGCCTTTCTCCTTCACGGTGTGACCGGGAGCGGCAAGACTGAGATATACCTCCGGGCCATTGAGGCGCTCGGCGATAAAGAGACGATCATGCTTGTGCCGGAAATCGCCCTCACGGCACAGATAATTGACAGGTTCCGCAGCCGCTTCAAAGACAAGGTCGCGTTTTTTCACAGCGGGCTTTCTCCGGGTGAAAGGATATCACAGTGGCGCAAGATCAGAAACGGCGAGGTTAAAATTGCCCTCGGCGTAAGGAGCGCGGTCTTTGCGCCTTTTAATAATCTCGGACTCATCATCATTGATGAAGAACACGAGGCCTCTTACAAACAGTTTGAGGGCCTGCGGTACAGCGCGAGGGACGTTGCCCTTGCAAGGGCCAAGATAGAGGGAATAAAAATTGTCCTTGGTTCCGCCACTCCTTCACTTGAGACCTTCTATTATGCAAAGAAAGGTAAGCTCACGTACCTCGAACTGACCCACAGGATCGAGCAAAAACCGATGCCCCGGGTTGAGATCGTAGACATGACAAAAGAGGAAAAGGAATCCCTGTCATATTCAAAAAAACTGCTTGGTGTTTTAAAAGAGGCCCTTGCAAACGGCCATCAGTCTCTCATTATGCTAAACAGACGCGGATACTCCCCCTTTCTCATGTGCGTGGACTGCGGATACACGTATAAATGCCCGGCGTGCAGTATTACACTCACCTATCACAAGGACACAAAGACCCTGAACTGCCATTACTGTAATTCATTTCTGGAACCGCAGGATGTGTGCCCTCAATGCAAGGGAGTGAAAATAAAATACATAGGGCTCGGCACGCAAAGGATCGAGGAAGAGCTTCAGGCCCTGATACCTGAGCTTGTCCTGAAAAGGATGGACCGGGACACCACGAGAAAAAAGCTCTCTCATTACAGGATAGTGAAGGACATGGAGGAAAAAAAGATCGACGTGCTTTTGGGCACACAGATGATAGCAAAGGGGCATGATTTCCCTGACGTAACGGTTGCCGCCGTGGTGTTTGCGGATGTGGCATTGAACCTGCCTGATTTCAGGTCGTCGGAAAGGACCTTCCAGTTATTCACGCAGCTTGCGGGAAGGGCGGGACGCGGCGATGCCCCGGGGGAGGTATTTATACAGACCTACGAGCCGCATCATTATGTCTTTAACTATGTTTGCGGTCATAACTACACAGGGTTCTATCAAAACGAAATAGAGTTGAGAAAGGAGCTTGCCTATCCTCCTTTCAGTAAATTGATAAGGATCGTTTTCAATTTCAAAAGCAAAGATACCGCAAAGAAGATAATGAAAGATGTCTCAGCGAGAGTAAAAAAGATAACCCCCCCATTCCCCCCCTTGGCAAGGGGGGGCGACGGGGGGGTTGCAATCCTCGGGCCTGCGCCGGCCCCAGTTGAAAAGATCAGAAATTACTGGCGGTGGCATCTCATCCTGAAAGGTAAGAATTCAAAGTCCCTCCGTCAGGCCGCGTCATCTGTTTTAGAGGCAATGAGAGATATTAAAGAAATAAAGATCGATGTGGACGTGGACCCGATAAACCTTTTGTGAGGCTACACTTCTTCGTCGATCAAGTGTCTTTTTTCTTCGAGGTATTCTTCAAGCTTGTGTAATTTGCCATGCAGGAAATCACGGATCTTTATCAGGTTGCCTTTTCCATCCGGCAAGCTGCCTTCCCTCGGGACCACCCTGCCTTTAAACTCCGATAAAAGCTTTGTGTCGGGGGGGATATAAAAATGCAGTTCGACCTCAGCGCCTTCAGGCAGAGGATCATCAGTTTCTACAAACACCTTCCCTTTGTTTGTATTAAGCAGGAAATTCGGACACTCCGCCGGCACAGCATCGCCGTATTTAACTGCCAGACATAGAGGAAAGTGGACCTGTTTTGTCTCCCTGGTGTCACGAAAATATTCTTCAGCCTTGCCTTTCTTATCGATGAAATACTTGTCCATACAAGTTATCCTTGCGTAAGAACCTCTTTAACTACTTAGAGTCTTTTTATAACGCACCTTTTTCTGTCATTCCGGCTTGTCCGGAATCTTTCTCCAGAAGGATTCCAGACGCGCGGAGCCTGTCCCGACTTGTTCGGGGCTTGCGGGAATGACAAATTTCAGGGTTTATAAACGCCCACTATTTAATCTGCTTTCTCTTTTCTTCCAGCTCGACGTCGATGTTTTTTAATTGGTTCAGCTTTTCAGTTATCTTTTTATTTTCGCTTTCAAGTTCTTTGTTAGCGCTTTCAAGCTTTTTTATTTCCCTTTCAAGTCTTTTGTGCTCTCTCTGAAGGTCATTGTTCGCGCTCTCAAGTTCCGGGATTCCTTTCCTTAACCTTTCCACCCTTTCTCTCAACTCTTCATTTCGATCGGAGTACCTTACAATCTCTTCAAGCATGCGGAGCCAGTTTTGAATAAAGTCTTTCCTGCCGTATTCAGGACTTAGCGACTCAAATGTCTTAAGCTCCTTTAATGCCCTGCGGTTATCAGGCGCCGGATTTCTGTAATGTGAAAAGAGAAAGGCAAGCTTAAGGTGCGCATTCACAGCAAAGGTCGCATCCGTCGGTCTTTTTTTTGCTTCCAATAACCATTCAATCTCTTTCTGAAATCCCGCCGGTTCCAGAGCTGTATACTCTGCGTAAAGGGGATCGGAGGGCATTTCCTTTTGAATGCTTCTCCCGGTACATTGAAACGCAGATGCAACTAACAGGAGCAAAGCGACTATGCTGATAACTTCAATCAATCTGTTCATTTCGTAATAATTAGGTATCCGTTCTTTCTCTATATCAGGCCCCCTTGTTAATAATCTCTCCTGGTTATTATACCCTACTTTCACCCACTTTAATGAAAATTTAGCACAAAATCCTTTTTTGTCAAGCTTGGCGCTTTTGATCAAAATACATTTCCCGGTCTTGACACGAAGCGGATTCATTGATAGCATTTATTCATGGAAACACCTTTACAAATTGTTTTGCGGGATGTCGATCTCTACAAAGAGAGCCTCGACGAAGAGATCAAAAAATGGTCTGCTAAACTTGAAGAATATCATCCCCAGATCATCAGTTGCCGGGTTGTTGTGGAGCGTCCTCATAAGAGCAGCCACAGCGGAAATTTATTTAAGACCACTATAACGTTAAATGTGCCCGACAAGCAGATAGTTGTGAGCCACGAGCACCCTCTTCACCACAGTCACGAAGACATACACGTTGCAGTCCATCACGCCTTTGATGATGTCGCGCGCCAGCTTGAAGAGCATTCCTTTATTATGAGCGGCAAGATAAAGAGCCATGACCATCTGCCCTATGGAGTGGTCGCCAAACTCTTCCCCGATGACGGCTACGGTTTCATAGAGGTGACCGGGGCAAGGGAGATATACTTCCACGAAAACAGCGTGCTCGACGGTTTTGATAAGCTTAAGATCGGCATGGAAGTCCGCTTTGCTGAAGAGATGGGGGAAAAGGGCCCGCAGGCAAGCACCGTAAAGATCGTCAGGAAAAACCACGCCCGCCACCGGGAGCATTAGCCGGAAACAGACGTTGCTTAACACCTGTGTCACCACCACGGATAATACGGATAATCATAATAGGGGTAATGTCTGTAACGATAGTACGGATGATACGGCGGCGGGTAATAGTATGGATAATAGTACGGGTATCTGTAATAGCCGGTATCCTTGTATTCCGACCACAGGTAGATCTCTTTTATCTCAAAGAGAGGATAAGTGTATTCCATTTCACCTATCATGCCATTGCGCAATCCGATAAACTCCCCTGCGATCGTGACCTCTCTTTTCTCTTTGTAAATGACAGGGTCTAAAAGCTCCTTGCCCCGGTAAAGCGCGAGAAACCTGCCGTCTTTTGTCCCGAGTGTTCTAAAGTAACCTCTTGTATCAACGGGCACATATATTGACTCCAGAAGAGAACCTTCCTTTGACATCGTTGTCTTCACAATGATACCGCCGAGGATGAACAGTTTGCCCTCGTTGTAAACGGGATTCTCTTTAATATCAGTAAGCTGAAAGTTTACGATGCCGCTCCTCATGAGGTCTTCTCTCAGCACCGGCACACATGAGATTACTATCAGGTTTGCAAGAATAATTATGAGCAGTTTTGTTTTCATTTTCCATCAGTCTCCTTTTTGTCTCTATATAAAATAGATACTACAAATCTTGAGGGAATGCAAGCGGCGCTGCTTTGCAGTGTGTACTGTTTTGCAGTGGAAAAATTTTCTCCTTGACAAAGCACGCAACATAATGCCATGCTCATAACAGAATTTTAGAAGTTTTTGCTGTTCTTAAGGCCACAAAGACTTTTTGACTTTGTGGCTTTTTTGTATGTTAAGACCTCTGAGATTTCAGTTTAAAAAAAGGAGGTAAAAGAAATGGCTAATGGAACAGTAAAATGGTTCAATGATGCAAAGGGTTTTGGCTTTATTGCATGTGAAGACGGAAGTGAAGCATTTGTTCACCACACATCAATCACAGGCAATGGTTTCAAGTCCCTTGCCGAAGGTGAAGCAGTAAGCTTTGATACCGAAAAAGGCCCGAAAGGCCCCAAGGCAATCAATGTTGTTAAACTGTAATTGACACACTAAATCCCCCTTGCTCCCAAGCAAGGGGGATTTTCATTTCCTGGTGTGCCTCCTCGACTTTTCAGTCTCTCTTCTTTTTAAACGCCTCGTAAAATGGATTACCTGCGTACCGTGAAGGTTTTTCTTTTTTACCTGCGGCGCTTTCATGCTTCCGGTCTTTCACACTTTCGTGCTTACGGTCTTTCACGCTTTCAGGCTTCCCGTCTTCTGCACTTTTGTGCTTTTGCTCTTCTTTCTGTCCGCTCTTCATCGACAGGGCAATGCGTTTTCTCTGCAGGTCCACTTCGAGTACGGTGACCGTGACCTTCTGGTGCACCTTCACCACGTCTGACGGATTTCTCACGTACCGGTCCGACAGTTCGCTGATGTGGACGAGTCCGTCCTGGTGGACGCCGATGTCCACAAAGGCGCCGAAGGCGGTGATGTTTGTGACGATGCCGGGCAGTTTCATTCCGGGTTTTACGTCTTCTATTTTTGCCACACCTTCAGCAAAACCGAAGACCTCAAATTGCTCTCTCGGGTCGCGTCCCGGTTTGGCAAGCTCTGCCATGATGTCGCTTAACGTGGGCATCCCGACGGTGTCGGTGACGTGTCGCGACAGGTCGATCTTTTTTCTGAGCCCCTCATCTTTCATAAGGCCGTCTAAAGAGCAGCCGATATCTTTTGCCATGGTATCAACGATGTGATAGGTTTCAGGATGGACCGCGCTCCGGTCGAGCAGGTTTTCACCATCGCGTATGCGGAGAAACCCTGCCGCCTGCTCAAATGCCTTTGGCCCGAGGCGGGGAACGTTCCTCAGCTCCTCGCGCGATTTGAATGGGCCGTGCTCGCTTCTGAAATCCACGATGCCCTTTGCAAGCTCAGGCCCTAATCCTGAGACATAGGTCAGGAGCTGTTTGCTCGCGGTGTTTACTTCAACGCCGACGCCGTTAACGCAGCTTACGACCACGTCGTCAAGGCTTTTCTTCAACGCGGTCTGGTCCACATCGTGCTGGTACTGCCCTACCCCGATTGACTTGGGATCTATTTTTACCAATTCGGCAAGCGGGTCTATAAGCCGCCGACCGATTGAAACAGAACCGCGGACCGTTACATCATAATCCGGGAATTCCTCGCGCGCAACATCGGATGCGGAATATATTGAAGCGCCGCTTTCATTCACCATGACAATGATGATCTCTCCGGGAAGGCCAAGCCCTCTGATAAAGGTCTCCGTCTCTCTTCCCGCGGTGCCGTTTCCAATTGCAATTGCCTCAATGCCGAAACGCTTACACAAGTCCCTGATCTTTTCAGCGGACTCGGAAATCCCTTTTTCAGAAAAGTGGGGATTAATGACGTCATTGTGGAGCAGTTTTCCCTGACGGTCGAGGCAGACGACCTTGCACCCCGTTCTGAAACCGGGGTCAATGGCGAGGATGTTCTTTCCGCCAAGCGGCGGCGCAAGCAGAAGCTGCCTCAGGTTCTCGACAAAAACGCGAATGGCCTCAACATCCGCCCGCTTCTTTGCGGCAAGGCGCGTCTCAGCCTCCATTGAGGAAGAGAGCAGCCGCTTGAAGCTGTCGTGGACAGCGGCCTTCACCTGCTCTGAGGCAGGATTATTTCCATTTAGGAAAAGCACTTCGAGCAGCGCAAGCGCCTCATCTTCCGGCGGGGTTATGCGCATGATGAGAAAGCCCTCGCTCTCCCCGCGTCTGATGGCAAGTATCCTGTGTGAAGGCGCCTTTGATACAGGCTCCTCCCATTCGTAATAGTCTTTGTACTTTATCCCCTCTTCCTCTTTTCCGGTGATAACTTTTGAACGCATAGCGCCCTTGACCGCAAAAAGTTCGCGCATCTTTTCACGCGCACGCTGGTCTTCGCTCACCCATTCGGCGATTATGTCCCTTGCTCCTGCAAGCGCCTCTTCAACGGTTGCAACTCCCTTTTCAGCGTCTAAGAATGCGGCGGCTTCTGTCTCCGGGATTATTTCGCCCTGTTCAAAGATCATTAACGCGAGAGGCTCAAGCCCCTTCTCCTTTGCAACAGTTGCGCGCGTGCGGCGTTTGGGACGGAAGGGAAGATAGATGTCTTCAAGCACGGTAAGCGATTCAGCGCCCTCGATCTTTACCTTTAACTCGTCAGTGAGCAGTCCCCGTTCTTCCAACGATTTGAAAATGGCCTCACGCCGCTTATCAAGCTCTCTTAGCTGTTCAAGCCTGTCTCGTATCGCGGCAACAGCAACCTCGTCAAGACTGCCTGTCGCCTCCTTCCTGTACCGTGAGATAAAAGGCACAGTCGACCCTTCATCAAGCAGCGCGGCAGTTGCCTCGACCTGTGACGGCTTAATATTTAGTTCTTTCGCGATTATTGAAATATGTAATTCGTTCATCTTCACCTCAAATATATTTATAAACCACAGAGGCACAGAGACACGGAGAAACAGAAAGAGAAATTTCATCCGCAGATTTCGCAGATGACAAAGATAGAAAAACCTCTAACAAATCTGTACATGTGAGCAATCTGTGGATTATTTTTTTTATTTTCTCAGTGTCTCTGTGACTCTGTGGTTTAGATTCTTTCTCTCAATCTTCAAGCTTCGCCATAAAGTTATCATACAGCTTCTTCAGATAAGCCTTCTCCTCATCCGGCTCCATCTCAACGAACCTGTCGAGCTTAGTGCTCGCCTCCCCTGGTATCTCATCTAAAAATCTTGAGGGGACTGAGGGCGTTTCCTTTCCGTACTTTGTTCTGTGGTCTGTGTATGTAATGTAAAGCTCGTTCATCGCCCTTGTTATTCCCACGTAGAAGAGGCGTCTTTCTTCCTCTATCCCTTCATCACTGTAAGCGGATTTTTTGTGCGGGAGAATGTCCTCCTCAATGCCCGCTATGAATACCACGGGGAATTCCAACCCCTTTGATGAGTGAAATGAAATGAGGGTCACGCCGTGCCCGCCTTTTTCCTCCTTCTCCTCAATCATGTCCGTAAGGGCCATTGTCTCAAGGAAACCGTGAAGTGAAGGCGAAGCGTCCGTTGACTCGTAGTGGGTTATGGACTGGACGAACCCGTCGAGGTTTTCTATCCTGCCGTATGCAGCATCGGGTGTCTTATAGAGTTCGATTAAATAATCCTTATAATTGATCTCTTCAATGAGCGTCTTGAGCGTCATGCCCATGTCCCTGCCCTTCATGAAAATATCGCGGTAACGGCTTAGCAGTTTAAAAAAATCTTCAGCGGATGCGGCAGCCTTCGGGCTCAATGCGGGAATCCCGCCTGCCTTGCCAAAGGCTTCAAGAAGTCCAATTGAATTGGAGCGGGCAAAATCAGAAAGCTTGCTGATGGCAGAGGGACCGAGCCCTCTCTTCGGCACATTTGCCGCCCTCAGCAGGCTCAGGTCGTCGGAAGGGTTCGCGATTATTTTAAGATACGCGGCGAGGTCTTTGATCTCCGTGCGCTCGAAATAGCTTGTCCCGCCCACAACAGAGTAAGGGACCCTCTTGCTTCTAAGCGCCTCTTCAAAGGGCCTTGAAAATGTATTCGCCCTGTAGATGATTGCGATACTCTCGTATGGAATGTTCTTACCGTCCTTCATCATCGATATCCTGTCGGCGGCCCATTCCGCCTCGTCTTCGGTATCAACGGCCTTGAAGATGTTGACCTTCGCGCCGTCGCCCTTATCCGTCCAGAGGGATTTTTCCATTCTCCTCGTGTTGTTTTTTATCACGCTGTTTGCGGCCTTGAGTATATGGCTGAAGGAGCGGTAGTTCTGTTCGAGCCGGACGGTCACGGTGCCGGGAAAGTCTTTTTCAAAATCGAGGATGTTGCCGAGGTCCGCCCCCCTCCATCCGTAAATGGACTGGTCGTCATCGCCGACAACGCAGAGGTTCTTTCTCTCTCCGGCAAGAAGTTTGATGAAATTATATTGGACACGGTTCGTGTCCTGATACTCGTCTACCATTAAATATTTGAAACGCTCACGATATTTTTCGAGCACTCCGGGATGCTCCCTGAAAAGTTTCAGCGTGAGCAAAAGGAGGTCATCGAAGTCGAGGGCATTCATTGACTTCAGCGCCTCATGGTACCGGGGATAAATGATCGCCGAGGCCTCTTCCACTGGATCATCGGATGCAGGGGCTTCAGACGGAGTGAAATCGTTCTTCACCCTGCTGATCTTTTCCAGTACGGATTCGGCCTTGAAACTCTTATCGTAGAACCTGATCTCAGACATGATGTTTCTCAGGAGTGACACCTGGTCCGATGTGTCGTAGATGGTGAAGTCCTTTCTGTAACCGATGTGCTCTATCTCGCGTCTTAATATCCTGAGGCACAGGGAATGAAATGTAGAGATGACCGGCGAGCCGTTCCCGCCCCTTAACATGGTCTTTACCCTTCCCTTCATCTCCCTCGCGGCCTTGTTGGTAAAGGTGACCGCAAGGACAGACCCCGCGCTGACACCGGTGTGTATCAGGTACGCGGTCCTCATGGTTATGACCCGCGTCTTTCCAGATCCTGCCCCGGCGAGGATGAGGAGCGGGCCGTCGGTGTGCAGTACCGCTTCCTTCTGCCTTGGATTAAGGCGCGTAATTTCTCTGTATATATCCATCGATTTTTTTCCTCTCAGATATTTTCCGTGAAAACAATATGCGCACGCCTGTACCTCACAGTCACAGGGGCCTGATCAGCGGAAGGGAAAGCTTAATATTCCCTACGATCTTTTATGCTTGATTTCGAATGAGCAGCCTGGGTCCATCTTTAAAGAGGATTTCCATTTTGTTGTCATGAATTACAGATGATATTATTCCGATCCCGAATGAAGGATGGCTTACTATTTCATCTTTTTTAAAATTTTCTTTCATGCTGTATTGCCTGGCGCCGGAAAGGTCCCCGCCCGTTAACCGGGTCAGCAGATCGTTGTAGTTTGCTTCACGGACCTTGATCTTCCGTACAGGGCTTTTCAGTTTTGTCAGGAGCTTTTCAGACGGTTTAACGCGAAAGTTGTGTTCCCCGTTGCAAGTGTTGCATTTGACCCTGTCAGGGACGTTTTCAACCATTGCAATGATCGTATGGCCTAATTCCAATTTGCATTTTGTGCACCATGCTTCAATATATCCGCCTGCTGAATAGTTCATTTTATCATCCTTTGAAATTTGATTTTGTCATTAACCCAAAAAATTAATGTGTACTATATTAACTTAATTTTCTGTAAATCACCTGCCTGTGATATAATTCTGGGAGGCAATTTTCAATGGACACCATCGAAAAACTCAAAGTGCTCTCCGAAGATTCTCAGTACGACCTTGCCTGCGCGTGCGGCACGCGCAATGACGACCACCGCAAGAGGGGGCAGGACGGCAAATGGCTCTACCCCGTAGCGCTTCCGCAGGGAGGCTATTCGGTTTTACTTAAGACCCTGCTCTCAAACGCATGTTCAAATGACTGCAAGTACTGCCCGCTGCGCTCGGAAACCGATGTCCGCCGCTGTACGCTCCGGCCTGAAGAGGTCGCCGCTTTATTCATGGACTATGTCAGAAGGAAAAAGGTGTCCGGCCTGTTCCTGAGCTCCGCTGTCATAATGAACGCTGACCACACAATGGACAAAATCAACGCGGTAGCCCGTCTCCTCAGATATAAACATAATTTCAGGGGCTATATTCATTTAAAGATAATACCAGGGGCGTCTGACGCGGCGATTGAGGATTCGCTTTCATTAGCAAGCGCCGTGTCGCTCAATATAGAGACACCCGGCAAAAAACACTTCGATATGCTTTCAAAGAAAAAGGATTACATGAATGATATTATCCGGCCCATTAAATTGATGGGCAAGCTCACTGACAGGGGCAACAGGTTTTCAAGGGTAAAGTGCACGACCCAGTTCCTTGTCGGCGCCTCTGATGAGACAGACTCGGAGATCATAAATTACACATTCGGTTTTTATGAACGCCTGCATTTCAAACGTGTTTATTTCTCAGCCTATCAGAAAGGCCTTGGCAATCCTGATATCCCCGGCGAGAAGCAATTGTTGTCTGTACCTGAAAAACCTTTTGTGCGTGAGCACCGTTTGTATCAGGTTGATTTTCTCATACGCAAATACGGTTTTAATAAGGGCGACATTCTCCTTGATAAGAACGGTAATCTGAGCCTGGACAAAGATCCAAAACAGGTCTGGGCGGACAACCATCCTGATTTTTTCCCGGTCAATATTAACAAAGCGGACAGAGAAGTGCTTCTGAGGGTGCCCGGCCTGGGGCCTGATACTGCCGATAAAATACTCGAAATGAGGCGTGAGAGTAAAATCACCTGCCTTGATGATGTGAGTGTAAAAGGGAAAAGACTCAAAAATATAAAAGGTTACGTAATGTTCGGTTAAAAAATATTCTTATTATGATTTTACATATTGCCATATCTATACGATTTGTGTATTATAACTACAGGATGCTGACTAAAAGTTTAGAAGGTTATTCCCTGCCTATGCTAAGAGCCCAACCTTTTAACTTCAGCCATGTCCCCTCATGAGTCAGCATCCTACTTTTCCCCTCTCTTCTTTTTGATCATCCACATCTAATAATTTTGTCGTTGAAGAATCTTGACCTTGTGATAAAATTTGATTAGCATATCTACCGTTATAATGAACATGCGAACTTGTCTGAACATAAATAAAAGGTCAGTGTTGAACAATTATTTAATAGTGTTCTTCTTTATTGCCTGCCTTTTCCCGGTAAATGCTTCCGCGCTGATAGGCATAAAGGAAGGGGATGCGCCTAAGGAAATTATCCTCAATGATTTAAACGGACAGCCGGTTGATATTACAGGACGGTTTGGCAATAAACCCGTTATCATTGTTTTCTGGGAGCTGGTCAGGGACAAGTCCTTTCTTGATTATTCCATGGATGAACTGCGTTTCCTGAATGATTATTATGAAAAATACCGTGACAGGCAGGGGCTTGAGATATTCGGCATTTATACGCCTGTCGAACAGAGCGACATTACGGAAAGCGAGCTTGACGAAGTGCGGAATTTGATAAAGTCGAACAAAATAAATTTCCCCATACTGATCGACAACGGCTTTAAAGTGTTCAGGGATTACGGTGTGATCGCCCTCCCGTCAACCATCATGATCGGTAAGAACGGCAAAATTGAATTCATATATCCGAGCTTCCCTATTTCAGCGCAGGCTGTCTTTTCAGAAAAGATCCCCGAGTTGACCGGCACGCAGGCTGCCCGCAAAAAAGAAGACGTTAAAATAAAGGGGCCTGATTCTCAGGCAAGCAGGCTCTACCACTATGCGCTTCAGATGTATAAGAGAGGTCTGATGGAGCAGGCGGTCTCGCCGCTGAAGAAGTCCCTGTCCCTGGATACTGAAAACGCATGGTCTCACAATCTCATGGGGATCGTACTCTGGGCCAGAGGGAATTTCGACGGAGCAGTTGCGGAGTTTAATCACGCCCTTGAGCTGGACAATAACAACAGCCCGGCACATTTCAATTATGGCATGATGCTTTTTGAGAATGATAAATACGGAGATGCTGAAAAACATTTTAAGACCGCCCTGGCCCTCAATGATAATTTTGCGGAGGCGCACTATATTTTAGGCATGCTTTACAAGATAACAAACAGGCACAACGATGCGTTGAAGGAACTTCAGACGTCCCTTGCACTTTTAGAGAAGAAAAAGTCAGCTCCGGTATTGCTTGAATCCTCGGCTTATCAAAGGATATCCACACTATTTGCACTGTCTGAACTTTACGCTCAAAGCGGAGACCAGAAAGCTTGTCTGGAATTACTTCAGAAAGCGGCCCAGACCGCGCTTGGAATCGACAGCAAAACAGACAAAGAACATCTCTACCGGAGCAAAGACCTGATGGTTTATGAATAGAGGGCAGAAAACAGAAGGCAGAAGACAGAGGACAGAAGACAGAGGACAGAAGACAGAGGTCCGGTATTTAGCTCTCAGCTTTATTATCATTCTGCTTGTTTTTCTCGCTCACTCCTCAGACGCATACTCCTTCACCACTGCAAATGAATTTCTGGCGCATGTCAAAGGGGAAAAGGGCTGCGCTACTCAGCAGTGTCATCAGCAATTCATGAAAGGCGTGAAAAAGTTCGAGCATGACCCTGCAAGCTCAGGAGAATGCGGTTCATGCCATAATGCAGAGGCATATCCGAACCGGTTCGGCCTTGAATTAAACCAGAGCGTCAGTTGCACCGCCTGCCATAAAAAAGTGGAACAGGAGATCCAGACAAATCAGTTTGTCCATGGGCCCATAAAAAACGGCGACTGCACATCCTGCCATGACCCGCACGGATCAGACACGCCGTTCATACTAAAAAAACCATACAGCCAACTGTGTTCTACATGCCACAGCCTGAAAGGGCTTTACGCGGGCAGCTTTATTCATAAACCGGTTGAAGATGGCAACTGCGGGATATGCCACGCGCCTCATTCATCAAATTATAAATCCAGGCTCAGAGATATCGGCGCCAACCTCTGCCTCTCATGCCACGAAGATATAATGTCCGGCATGACAAAGGAATATGTCCACGCCCCATTGATAAAGAACGGGTGTATTGATTGCCACGACCCGCATTCGGGAAATGACAAGTCACGCCTGAAAAGCGCCTCAAACCGGATATGCTTTAATTGCCACGAAGAAAAAAAGACAGAGATGGACCATTACACCAAAAAACATAAACCAGCGTTTGAGGGACAGTGCACTTCCTGTCATTCACCTCATTTTTCGGAAAGGAAATATCTGCTCACCGGCGAGATCGACACCCTCTGCTACACCTGCCACAAAGACAACAGCGTGTGGAAGAAGAGGCAGTTTCAGCACGGCCCCGTAATGCAGGGCAATTGCGCTGCCTGCCATAACTCCCACGGCTCGGACAACGCATTCATCCTCAGGCTGCCTTTTCCTTACAAATTTTACACTGCTTATGAAAAGGGAAAGTACAGTCTCTGTTTCCTCTGTCACAAAGAGGCGCTGGTGACAACCGGGAAGACGCTGACCATAACAAACTTCAGAAACGGGGACGTCAATCTCCACTGGCTTCATGTGAACCAGGAAAAAGGCCGCACCTGCCGCGCGTGTCATGACATACACGCCTCCGACATTGAATACCATTTGCGCGATGAATTTATTTTCGGGACTTCAAGCATACCGATCAACTACAGCAAAACTGTAACCGGCGGAAGCTGCGCCCCAGGATGCCATAAAGAGAGAAGATACGACAGGGTAAAAGTGGTGGAAAATAATAATTAGCAAAATTCTCTCACTATCTTTTTTTAAATTTTGTTATAATTTAAATTAAAATAACTTCGAGGGTGATAGTTCGATGGAAAAAAGACGCGCCAAAAGACTAACTGATAACCTGGACGCCGAGATCCTCGCGGGGAATACAACCTATTCCGGAATTATCATGAACCTCTCGGAAAGCGGTTTATACATGGTAACCGCCACCTCAAGTAAAGTTGTGGACATCTCCACTGATTCAACTATCGAGCTTAACTGCAAACTCCCCTCAGGAGAGACGTTGAAAATGAAATGCGAGGTGAAGTGGTTTCAGACAAAAACTTCTCCCCACGGTGCGTCTTTCAGCATGGGGATGGAAATCCTTGACCCGCCTGCAAATTACAAGAAATTTTTAAAGTCTCTCCGCTAAGTAACCTTCCATCCGATTCATGCTTTTAACTCTATGCTCTCTGCTTTCAATCTTGCTTAAAGTTACTCCTGAGCTTTGCCGAATAAGAATTAGAAATGCTTACAGATCTCGATAAGATAGTACAAAGCGGGGTGGATTATTCCCGTAATAATCCGGCAACGGCAATAATTATAATTGTAGTGGTCATCTATCTGATTTTCAGAAGGCCAAAATTTTTCTTTTCTGTCCTGTTCCTGGTTTTTTGCACGTTCGGCTTGCTGAAGTTACTGTCTAAACTTTCAACGCTCGGATTGGAGCATAATAAAATACCGTTCATTGAATAGCTCCACTTCTCCTGTACCGCCACTTCTCTATCTCTACCGTAAAGAAAACCACTGATGACAATAAGAGCGTAAACGACAGCTCGCTCAGCGTCAAAGGCTCTGTCTTAAATACAGGGTTCAATGCAGGGACATATATGGTTGCCATTTGCAAGGCAAAGGTCAGCACAACCGCGCCGAGGAGGTAGCTGTTGGAGAATAAGCCTATCTTAAACAACGACTCTTTTTCCGACCTTATGGCAAGGACATGGCCGAGCTGGGTCAGGCAGAGCACTGTAAATACCATTGTCTGCCAGTGCGAGTGCCCGGTACTAATAGACCAGGCCTGGACAAACAGGACAACGCCGGCCATCAACAGGCCGACCCATATCGCGTGAATTCCCAGACCGTGAGCGAATATGCTTTCCTTTGGATGCCTTGGATGTCTTGCCATTACATTCCCCTCGGCAGGTTCAACAGAAAGGGCCAGGGCAGGGAGACTGTCCGTCACAAGATTTACCCATAGAATATGGATCGGAAGAAGGGGGATCGGCAGGCCGACAAGGGGCGCAAGAAAGAGCGTCCATATCTCTCCAGAGTTTGTTGTAAGGAGATATTTGATGAATTTCCTGATGTTGTCGTATATCTTTCTCCCTTCACGCACGGCTTTAACGATAGTGGCAAAGTTATCATCAAGGAGTATCATGTGGGCCGCCTCTTTTGAGACGTCCGTCCCTGTTATTCCCATAGCAATACCGATGTCGGCCCTCTTTAACGCAGGGGCGTCATTGACGCCGTCGCCTGTCATGGCAACGAACTGTCCTTTGTCCTGAAGCGCCTTTACTATCTTCAGTTTCTGTTCAGGAGCTACCCTTGCGTATACCCTGATATGCTCAACTCTTTCCTCAAATTCCTCAAGCGACAATTTCTCAAGTTCCCTTCCCGTAATTATTGTCCTTGCGTCATCTTCAATGATGCCGAGCCTCTTTGCTATTGTCCTCGCCGTAAGCGGATGGTCGCCTGTTATCATTACAGGTTTAATACCGGCGGTCTTACACAAAGTCACCGCCTCCCTCGCCTCTTCCCTCGGCGGGTCCATCATGCCTGTCAGCCCTAAAATAGTGAGGCCGGTTTCCACATTCTCAGCATACATATCATCAGGCAGGCTGTCCCACTTTCTCATGGCAACACAAAGGACCCTCAAACCATCAGCAGCCATCCTGTCGCTGACCTTCAGTATCTTTCCCCTGTCAATTTCCTTCAACCCTTCTGAAGTCAGTATGCTGTCCGCCTTATCGATCAGGACCTCTATCGCGCCTTTGGTAAAGGAGATAAAATTAGAGCAGTAGCCCGGCAGACCTGAAGAGCAGTAGTCAATTGAGGAAGTTTTTTTATCTTCCATCTGTTGCCCTGCTGCTCTACTGCTCTGCTGTTCTGTTGCTCTATGAAACGTCGTCATACACTTTCTGTCTGAGTCGAAAGGTATCTCAGCGACTCTCGGAAACTCCTTTTCAAGTTCCTGCTTATTGAATCCATTCTTGTCCGCGATATCAAACAGCGCGGTCTCCGTGGGGTCGCCAATGAGTTTACCGTCCTTATCCAGAACAGAATCATTGCTGAGGGCAAGGGCAGTAAAAAATAGGGATTGGGGATTGGGGATTAGGGATTGGCTTTCTTTACTAATCCCTAACCCCTGACCCCTAATCCCTATAATTTCATTGTCTGCATACATCTCCTCCACCGTCATCCTGTTCAGCGTCAGCGTGCCGGTTTTGTCCGAGCAGATGTATGTGACCGAACCTAACGTCTCTACGGCATGGAGTTTCCTTACAAGGGCATTCTGCCTGACCATCTTTTTAGCGCCGAGGGCCAGCGATATAGTTATTACAGCAGGCAGCGCCTCGGGGATCGCGGCAACCGCGAGAGAAATAGCCGTCAGGAGCATTAACATCGGCTGTTCCCCTCTTATTATGCCGATGCCGAAGACGATCGCGCATATTGCAAGAACTGCGATAGCGAGTTTCCGGCCGAAGACTGCAAGCCTTTTCTGGAGCGGGGTCTTTACCTCTTCCTCCTCCTGAAGCATGGCAGCGATCCTTCCAAGCTCAGTATTCATTCCTGTTTCGGTGACAACACCGATACCGCGTCCGTAGGTCGCAAAGGTCCCCCTGTATGCCATGTTCTTCCTGTCGCCGAGTGGAAGAAATTCATCGTGGAGTTCTCCTGAGTTTTTTTCCGCGGGGACGGACTCTCCGGTAAGCGCGGCCTCTTCGATCTTCAGCCGGGCCGCCTCTATTAGTCTCATGTCGGCAGGCATGACCTTTCCAGCCTCAAGAATTACAACATCGCCGGGGACGAGTTGGGAGGCGGGGATGTTCGCTGGCACGCCGTTTCTCATTACGGTTGCTGACGGCGCCGCCATCTTTTTAAGGGCAGCCATCGCCTTTTCAGCCCTGTATTCCTGTATGAATCCGATGACCGCATTGAGAACGACAATGACAATTATTGCAATTGTATCCGACAACTCGCCGATAAATCCTGAAATGACCGCGGCAGCTATGAGGACAAGGATCATGAAGTCCCTGAACTGGTCAAGGAACATCATGAAAGGGGTCTTCTTCTTTTTCTCTTTTAATTCATTCGGGCCGTATTCTCCGAGACGCCTGACAGCTTCTTCTGAAGAAAGGCCCTGTGCGGATGACTTCAGATCTTCGATAACAGAAGTTATATTTTTTTGATGCCAGTGCATTATTTACTTTGCCATCCTCTTCAAAATCTGCTCCAGTCTTTTAATTTCCTCTCCATAGCCTGCCCAGTTTCCCTGTCTCTGCAGTTCGACAGCTTTTTCAAATACCTTCATCGCCTCTTTTGCAAGGTCTGTGGTGGTTGTCTTCATATCCACTGTTACAGTCGTCCCGTCGGCCGGTCCGGTAGTTATTTTCATCGTGCCGAATAATCTCCGGAGGGCGATATCGAGATTTTCTTCCATGACCACATTATTCTCATAGGCAACAATAACCCTTCTCAATTCAGGCAAACCGGCCTTATCGGCAGCCGCAAGGTAAAGCGGCTGGACATATAAAAGAGACTGCTCTATCGGGATCACGAGGAGGCTGCCCCTTATGACCTCTGAACCGCTTTGCCCCCAGAGAGTAAGCTGCTGGGAGATGTAGGAGTCCTGGTTTATCCTTGCATCGACCTGTTTCGGGCCAAAGACAAGCCGGTCCCTCGGAAAGGTATAGACAAACAGTTTCCCGTAATTCGGCTCATCGCATCGCGCAGCAAGCCAGGCGGCGAGGTTATCCCTTTTTGCAGGGCTGTACGGCAGAAGCAGAATATAATCTTCCTTCTTTTCTCCCGGAAGCTTCATTATTGTGTAATAAGGCTCCATGTATTTTTCCCCGAAAGCAGGCACCTCCCACAGGTTCTCCTTATTGTAAAAAATCTTCGGGTCTGTCATGTGGTATAAGGCAAACATGGAGGCCTGCACCTGAAGAAGCCGGTTCGGATACCGTATATGTCGCCTTATATCCTCGGGCATCTCTTTCAGGGACTTGAACATGTCAGGGAATATCTTTGAATAAACCTTGATGATAATATCAGTGGGGTCGCTCACATAAAAACCCATAGAGCCGTTATAGGCATCAACCACAACCTTCACCGGGTTCCTTATGTAATTAACATTCCTGTCTGCTGACTTTGAATAAGGCATCCTGTTTGACACAGTGTATGCATCCACAATCCAGAAAAGTCTCCCATCGCCAGATATAACGATATAGGGGTCCTGATCAAAAAGCAGAAAGGGCGCTGTTTTCCTGACCCGTTCCAATACGTTTCTATAATATAAGACCTTGCTTTCCCCTGTGATATCGGAAGAGAGCAGGATCTTCTCCGTCTTGAATTTCAGGGCAAATAAGGCCCTTTTAAGCAGGGAGTCCAGCCTGATGCCGCCGCTGCCTTCATAAGATGTGTATACATTGCCTTCAGACGTTGGATAGCTGAATTCAGGGACCTTTGTCTTCACTATTACATAATCGTTGGAGAGTTCGCCGTAGTATATCTCCGGCCTTGCAACCTTGAGGTCCAGACGGCTGACAGGGGGGATGTCCTTTATTATGAACTCGGGAAGGCCTTCTTTGGTGATCCTGCTTACGGGCCCCAGCGTTATGCCATTCCCATGGGTAAATATCAGCCTCTCGTTTATCCAGTTCCTGCTCGGAAGGTCGCTGTATGAGAGTTCCCGGGGCGAAAGCATCACCTGCATATATTCGCCGTCTATTGTATATCTGTCATTATCAACGTCCGCAAACTTATAGTAGGTCCTTATCTGCTGGAGCTGGCTGTAGGTCCTGAGAAGCGGGCTGTGGTCCCATAATCTTATGTTTTTTATAGTGGCGTCATTTACTTCTATGTCCGTGACCGTCAGGTTATAGTCAACATCAAAGGGTATTACCTCTATCCTCTCAAGGTCGTAGCCCAGCCTTGTGAATTTTATGCTGTGTTCTATAAACGGCGTCTCAAGCGCCAGTTCATTCGGCGCTACCTTGAATTTCTGCAGTAAGGACGGATATGCCACAATCCCGATCAGATACACTGCCAGGACCAGGACCGGCGGGACAAATGTCAGTTTGCCTGAGCCTCTCAATATCCCAGCCATAAAGACAATGCCTGCTGCCGGGGTGATGAATATCAGTATCCTGTAAAAAAAGAGTTTCGCGTAAATGTCCGTATACCCTGCGCCGGAGACAACGCCATGGTCCGAGAACAGAAGCCTGAATGTATCGAGATAAAAGCCGAAGCCGGTATTAAGGATGAATAACCCTGCCAGGACCCCGATATGCTTCTTGACTCCCACGTCTATGGAAACGCCTCTCTCAGTTACAAGGATACCGCCTCTTAAAAAATAGTTTGCAGCCGTCAATATCATCGTTAATGCCAGAGTGAAACCTGCAAAGCCCTTTACCGTCTCTACAAAGGGAAGCCTGAACAGATAAAAGCCGATGTCTTTGGCTAATATGGGGTCTGCCGTTCCCATGTCCAGACTGTTCTTAAAGAGCAGGAACTCTTCCCATCTTAACGCGCCCCACTGCCCTGCAAAGACAGCCATAACAATCCCTGCAATTACAGTAAGGGGTTTGATAAACCTTTCCAAACCGCTCGCTTTTAATATGTGGAGGACCCCGTCACTTGTAAATATTTCTCTTTGAGGGAAACCAATCCTGTTGGCAATGATTATATTCGCCAGAGCAAACAACAGAAATGCTGTGCCAAAAAATAAACCTGTGCTGATCCTGGTAAAGAGCGCCTTGAAAAAGACCGCCGCATACCCGGTTTCCGCAAAAAAGAGCCAGTCAACGTACAGGTTCAGTAAGCCCAGAAGAAGCGGCATTACCAGAAAGATAATCCCAAACAGAAGCAAATAAGTTATTTTATTTTTATTCACAGTATCCCCCGTTCAAACGGTTATTAATACCTAAATTGAGCGATTCTTTTCTGCCATTCCGGCAGTCCTTAAGCCGGCATCCAGTCTTTTCGATAAGTTCCGAATGCCGTATAGACTTCGGGCATGAAAAAATACAGTTTATAGACAGGCGCTAATTACTTTTTAAAAACACTGAACAATTTATCAAGCCCTATTTTCTCGAGCTTTGATACAGCTTCAAGCTCACCGGCATCAAGCCATATGCCATCGCATTCAGAGCACTTGTCCACTTTTATTTTTTTGTAGTCAATCTCTATCAGCTCCATCCCGCACTTGGGGCATCTCATATTATGAAGCTCTTTCAGTTTTATTTTCTCTTCTTCTTTAAGTTTCTTATGCTTCTCTTCCTCCAATTTCTTTTTTCTCTCAAATTCCCCCCTTACAATAAATTCTGCTTCTCTTTCACTCGGTTTTTTTGGCATAAGTACCTCCTGTATTTTGATGTTAATAAAAGACCTTTACCACGAATGCATATTACATGCAACCGTGATAAAGGTCTTGCTTGTTAGTTTTTACCTAACCAGCGGTACCGGCCTGCCTAAGGCAGACGTGCTGACGACAGCCGCTGATCCAGCTACTCCCCTTTACCCGTGTAGTTATAGCTGAATATAATGAATATGTCAACCCTGCCCCGCCGGTGTTTTTTAACCTTGATGCCGTGATACTATAGTTCAGTAATGCTTTTACCCTAACATGCGTTTCAAGAGAAAAATCGCTCTCAAGATTAGAAGTTGGACTTCGTCTTACAATTTTTATATATTGAAAATATTTCGTCAAAATGCAAAAAATGATATCATGAACATAACAGTGCGAGGCATAACTGTAAAATTGAAATCCCGGACTGAATTAATTGTGAGTTTAACATGAGAAGATTATTCATATTCCTGAACAACATTATTTTCCTGCTCATCGCCCTGTTTTTGTTCCGCCTGACTTTTTTTCTCAAGTACAGTGATATAACAGGGATAAACTTTAAAGACGTGCTTCTTGCTTTTTGTGTGGGGTTGAGGTTTGATCTCGCAACAGCGGGTTATATTTTGACACCGGTCACGCTCCTGTTTTTTATTCCGTTTATCTCGGAGCGGGAGAAATATCTTAAAATAACGTCCCTGCTTTCCCTGCTTTGGCTGAATCTTATAATTATTTTCCTCTTTGTAGACCTGAATTATTACCAGTTCTCACAGAGACATTTGACCTTTGAGATCTCCAACACCATGGGGGACATCCCTTCCATCGTGAAGTCTGGTTTCAGGGAATACTTTCCTGAAATGTTATCTCTGTTCTTTTGTATGGCCGTTTATTCATATGGTTATTTATTTGCAATAAAAAAGATATTCATAAGAACACCCGCCGGTCAGCCGCGCTTATTAAAAGACATTTGCGTGTATGGGGCCGTTCTATTGATTATCGGATCGTCAACAGTCGTCATGGCGAGGGGCGGCATCCAGAGGCTGCCGCTGAATTTAAGTGACGCATACGTAGGTAATTCTTCCTATCTGGGGAATCTTGCGCTCAATGGCGCGTATACGTCTTTGAGGACCCTGTACAGTTTACAGTTCAAAGACAAGCTGTGGTGGGATATTCAGTATTATCCTTTTGAAGAGGCGGTGGAAAAAGGACAAAAGATGATGATATCCCCTGAGAGAGAGGAACTCCTTTCTCCCGGTTACCCCATTTACAGGCATTACAGGTATAACGCCGGAGAATTTAAGCCGTTGAACGTAGTAATTTTTATGATGGAGAGCTGGACGGCTAAATATATCAGCGCGTTCGGGGGCAAAGAAGATGCGACCCCGTATTTCAGCAGCCTGTGCAAGGACGGGGTCATCCTGGAAAATTTATTTGCAAACGGGCAGCGTTCCGCGGAAGGCATCTCCGCGACTTTAGCATCTATTCCCGTATGGGGCGGAATGATAGTCCCGATCAACCCTTCACTCTCCCAGATGCCCGTTAAGTTTCTCCCGTCCATTCTGCTGGATGAGGGATATAACACAATCTATATTCACGGAGGGAAAAGGGATTCATTAGGCCTGGCCGGCTTCATTAAACAGGCAGGGTTCACAACGCATATAGCAAAAGAAGATATTGAAAAGGCAGGCGGCAGGGACGACGGGTTCTGGGGCATCTATGACGAAGACACATTCCAGTATGCGCAGAAAATATTCGAGGAACAAAAACAACCATTTTTCTCCGTCATATATTCGTTAAGCAGCCACACGCCTTATAAAGTGCCTGAGGAAAAATTTAAATTTTACGGCAAAGACGTCCCTCACAGAGATTTTCTAAACTCCCTGAGATACTCCGATTACGCTCTTTCCAGATTTTTTGAGAAGGCGAAGAATTCAGACTATTTCAAAAACACCATCTTTGTCATAGTGGCGGACCACGTTGAAGGAAATTCCTCGCACGATAATCTTTTCGAGTCGTTTCATATCCCGGGCCTGATATACGCCCCGTTTCAGCTCAAGCCCGCCGTCATTAAAAAACCTGTTACCCAGGCCGACCTGACTCCCACGATCCTTGATATCCTGCACAACTCAAAACCTCATGCCTCAATCGGTATATCCGCATTTGATGAAAATAAAAGCGGCATGGGGCTTCTTGCTCTCGGAGATTTAATGGTCTTTGTAAAAGACGACTGGCTGCTGCTTTCTTCGGTTAATGATGCGAAAGGATTATTCAATTACAAAAAAAATCCCTCTGAGGACCTGTCAGCAGGCGGTCCGCCCAAATTGAATGAGATGGACCAGGAGCTTCATTATTACCTGCAGTTCGTCCACGATCTGATATTGAAAAACAGATTGTTCCTTGACGCCCGCAAATAATTTTTTTCATTCGTATGAAATTGAAACTCAACTAAAATAACCACAGAGACACAGAGAATAACCACAAAAACAAAAGATTATATTTTGGTTCTTTCTCCGTGCCTCCGCGTCTCTGTGTTTATTTATACCTAAATTCAATTTTTTCGAGTGAACCTAATTTTTTCGCCGCGCCCTCTTGCTTTTTGCGGTGGTTCCATTAAAATGTGAATTGAACATACAATCATCTCTAAGGGGGAACAGCACATGGAAGAAAATGAGCTTACCGAATTAAAAGAATCTGTGACCGGCTGGAAGGAAAAGGTCCCGGTCGTATCCAAAGGCTTTTTGTCATGGGACAAGGATTTGGTCTTTACGGCAAGGATAAGGGGTTATCAATTTGAATACGACCCTAAGGCCGTGGAAGGATGCTGGCCTACAGACACTCTTTTAATGAGCCTGGCAGGGTGTCTGGCAATAGACGTAGTAATGTTCCTCCAGAAGATGAAGGTCGAGATCAAGGATTTCGAGATTGAAACGACCGGGGAGAGAAATCCAACCCCGCCTCAATATTACAAATCAGTTGAGATGGTGGTCCACATATCCGGTAAAGGCGTTACTCCTAAAAAATTGGACCGGGCCATATCACTTTCACAGGAGAAATACTGTTCAGTCTATCACTCATTGCGCAAGGACCTGCAGGTCAAAGTAAGCTACGTAATCAAAGAGGCCGCCTGACGCCTGCCGTGCTTTTGCTCTTTTGTGTTTCTGACTTCTGCTCTTTTGAACTTTTACTCTATCGGTTATAATGAACAGTGATGAACAACTATTCCGCGTATCTTGATATCGAGACCACAGGGTTAAGCCCTGATTCCGCTGAATTAACAGTAATAGGAATACACATTGAGAACGGCTGTGAAGACGTTGTCCAGTTAATAGGCGAAGAGATATCAGAGTCAAGCCTGATCGAAGCCATGAGTAACGTCGGTTCCCTCTATACATACAACGGGAGCCGCTTTGATCTTCCTTTCATAAAGGAAAAACTGAAAATTGATCTTACCGGGTGCTGTCCGCATGTTGACCTGATGTACGACTGCTGGAAAAATAATTTAAAAGGCGGACTGAAAGCCGTGGAGAGGCAATTAGGCATTGCAAGGCAATCGACCGGTGTAGACGGCTGGGTCGCTGTACAGTTGTGGAATAATTACAGGTGGAACGGCTGCAAAGATTCATTGAACAAACTGCTTGAATACAACAAAGAGGATGTCCTGAATTTGAAGAAACTGAGAGAGATGCTGAAGGTTTGAAGTATTTACTCCTTCATGTGGCAGGACAAACAAAGCGCTTTCTTTTCTTTGCGCAGGAGTTTTACTAAATCACCTTCATGCGGTGCATGGCAGGTTGTACAAGTGATGATATTCCCGTCTGCCAACGGAAGGTCTTCCGCGATCTTCAAATCGCTCTTTACCCTTACAGAAATATCGACGGGGTGGGTATTCTGCCTGGGCTGATGACAGTTATTGTTCATACAGGCAGTCCCCCCGGCCTCGCGATCGCTCTTCAGTTCTCCTTTAAGGTGTCCGTTATTTTCATAAAGGACCTTCCCCCACTTACTGAAGCCGTTAAGCTGAATATGACACTCTTTACAGTTTTTCATTACAATGTCTGAATGCTGAAAGGGAAAAGAATATATCTGCATATACAGTTTCTTGTGACATTCCTCGCATCCCGTTTCTTGCGCAAAAGAATTCCGGATTGAAAAAGACAAAAAAGAAAGAAAGATAAAAACAGTAAGTTGAAGAACGACCGGGAGCATAACTTTATCCGGAAATATTTGCCGGCGCTTATGACAGGATCTTTGATGCATGGCCTCAGTCCTGGCTTAAAGTATACTACAGATCAGGACCCTGAATCATCAAATGCATTTTTTATTTTATTCAGTAACCCATCCCGATGTATTTCGCCACGCCGCAGGCGACCCGGGATCATCCTCCGCAGAGGTTTAGTCAACTCCGCATCATATAAAGCAGCACAAGATTTGTAATATACACTGTTGCTATCCCGATGGAATCCCACGCTAACAACAATCTCTTCTTCTCCGCGCGATACGTCAGGCCTATAACCGCGATGACCGTCATGGCAATAGCAGACAATGCCGGGACCATGTGATTGTTATTTGTAAAAGAAAGAAGAGGCCCCTTGAAGAAAAACATATCGTCAATAGCCAGGATTAAGACATTGAAAATATTGCTGCCGAAAAGATTTCCGATCGCGAGGTCTACTGCATTCATCCTTACCGCGGAAATGGAAACCACTGCTTCAGGAAGCGATGTTGAGACCGCGATGAATATATTGCCGACAAAGGTCTGTCCGAGCCCGCTTATTTCGGCTATCTTCCCGCCCAGCTCTGGCAGGAATACGGCTGCGGCAATTACAATCAGCGAGTTGACACAGTAATTAAATACCGCTGTTTTTACTGAAACACCCTCATACTTCAACTCCTCAGCCATCTCTTCCATGAACACGGCAAGCTGTCTTTTTTCATAAGAATAGATCAACCTCATGGCAATGACATAGATAATTACAAAAAGAGGGGTATAAATGCCGACCCATCCTATAGTAATAACCCGGTCCCCAAGAAACAGGCTTGCAGCGATAATACTCAAAAGCAATATCCCGAAGCCGGCGGAAAGAATGTGGCCGTGGTGCGCCTTTGCGGATATGGGGGTAGGTTTATAAATTGCATCAAGCAGTGCGAGGATGAACATATTGAACACACAGCTTCCTATCACGTCACCTGCGGCTATATCGGGGACACCCGCATAAGTGACAGAGCTTATCCCGGTCACAAGTTCCGGCAGGGATGTGACAGATGCCATGAGCACGACGCCTATCCAGGTCCTGCCGAGCCCTGTCTTTTCAGCAATGATATCCCCGTACTTTGAAAGTCTTGTCCCGGCGTAGACTATTGCTGCTGTGCAGAAAGCAAATGCGGTCCAGAGTAACATATTCGCCTTATCTGTGATATTTCAAGATCTGAATTTTGTCGGATCCAAGATATTCCATGGCCTTATTAATGTCCTTCTTCTTCCCGATTAACAATACAATATCCCTGGCCCTCAGCACAAAGCCAGGGGCTGGATTCTGATGGACCTCTTCAGCGCGCTGGACCGCAATGATCGTTGCCCCGGTTTCAGCCCTGAGGGCCAGCTCCTTAACGGAATGACCGGCTGCCTGCGAGCCTTCTTTGATCAGGAATGTCCCCGTCTCAATACCCTTGAGAAACTCGGGCATCGCCGTAATAGATCGGCTCTCCTTTCTTTTTCATCGCCCTCACCGTGTCGCTGTTCATCTCAAGGACTGCATAGGGGATCCCGGCTTTCCTCAGCACCTTTGCAAGATTTTTTCCGTTCAGGCCGAAACCGACACAACAGAAGAAGCGCCGAAGATAACGACCAGTGATGTTAAAAATTCAGGTTCCATTATTTTTCTCTCCCTCTCATAACGGTCCTCAACATCAGGGGCGCAAACAGATTCGTAAGTCGATGATAAAGCCTATTGCCGTATAAAGCATATCATAAACAATTCCTGCTTATCAGCCTTGAACTCAATACAGTCCCGCACTGCTTCTTCCTGCAGTTTCACATTACATTTTTAAATATTCCTATTGCTGTAAAAATTTAGTTTGACAGTACATTATGCTCTATGCTAAATTTTTAAACCTCCATAATTCTGTATGCGGGTTCAATACCTCGTACGTATACAGGAAATTGTTAACAATTAGCAATTGAGGTTATGCAAAATACCCGACGCTTCAAATAAGTTATCAGAGTTTTTTCTCTGAAAATAATAGAACACATAATAAGGAGGATTTAAAATGCCGCTTGATCCGACGAAACACGCTGACTGGGAAATTGCCGAAGCCGCCGAACCCAACATGAAGACTGTTTACCAATTGGGAGAGGAGCTTGGCCTGGAAAAGGAAGAGCTTCTTCCTCACGGCCATTATGTTGCTAAACTGGATTTCAACAAGATATTGAAACGCCTTGCCAACAGGCCTGATGGAAAATATGTTGACGTTACCGCAATAACGCCGACACCCCTGGGAGAAGGTAAATCCACTACCACGATGGGATTGACACAGGGACTCGGCAAACGCAAAAAGAACGTTATAGCCGCCATCCGTCAGCCCTCCGGCGGGCCCACAATGAACATCAAAGGCTCGGCCGCAGGCGGTGGATTGTCGCAGTGCATTCCCTTAACGCCGTTTTCGCTGGGACTGACCGGCGACATCAACGCGATCATGAACGCGCACAACCTTGCGATGGTTGCAGTCACTTCACGCATACAGCACGAGTTCAATTATAATGACGACCAGCTTGCAAAACGTAAATTGAAGAGGCTCAACATCGACCCGCGCAACGTCGAGATGAAATGGATAATGGACTTCTGCGCCCAGGCGCTGAGAGAGATAACAATAGGGCTCGGCGGCAAAAACGACGGCTTCATGATGAACTCCGGCTTTGCGATAGCGGTTTCATCGGAGGTCATGGCTATCCTGGCCGTTGCAAAAGACCTTAAGGACATGAGAGAAAGAATGGGCCGGATCGTTGTCGCTTATGACAAGAGCGGTAAGCCCGTTACAACAGAAGACCTTAATGTAGCCGGCGCAATGACCGCTTGGATGGTTGAGGCATTGAATCCTAATCTGATGCAGACCATTGAAGGTCAGCCTGTGCTTGTACATGCAGGGCCTTTTGCCAACATCGCCATCGGACAGTCCTCCATCATTGCAGACAGGGTTGGACTTAAGCTCGCTGATTATAATGTGACGGAATCCGGCTTCGCCGCTGATATCGGATTTGAAAAATTCTGGAACCTGAAATGCAGATTCTCCGGACTTAAACCAAACGCAGCAGTCCTTGTCGCAACAATAAGAGCGCTGAAATGTCACGGCGGAGCGCCGATCCCGGTTCCCGGAAAACCAATCCCTGAAGAATACAAGGGTGAAAATGTAGGATGGGTAGAGAAGGGCTGTGACAACCTCATTCATCTTCTGAATGTAATAAAGAAAGCTGGCATCAACCCTGTTGTCTGCATAAACGCCTTCTACACTGATACGGACAATGAGATTAAGGCCGTCAGAAGAATCGCTGAAGCAGCCGGCGCAAGGGTAGCGCTTTCCAAGCACTGGCAGTACGGCGGTGAAGGCGCGCTTGAACTTGCGGACGCGGTTGTTGACGCATGCAATGAGCCGAACAACTTCAAACTGCTCTATGAACTTTCAACACCATTAAGGAAACGCATCGAATTAATCGCAAAAGAAGTCTATGGAGCTGATGGTGTGGAATATACCCCAGACGCGCTGGCAAAGGCAAAGAGGATGGAGGACGACCCGGAAACCGCAAAACTCGGGACTTGCATGGTCAAGACACACCTCAGCCTTACCGACAACCCGAATTTAAAAGGCGTTCCAAAAGGATGGAAACTCCTGGTCCGTGATATACTTACATACAAAGGAGCAGGCTTTGTCGTCCCTGTTGCGGGCGCAATAAAACTGATGCCGGGAACCGCATCCGACCCTGCGTACCGCAGAGTTGATGTGGATGTGAACACCGGCAAGGTAAAAGGTTTATTCTAAAAGTAACGGAAAGCCCCTGTTTCCCTAAATGAACAGGGGCTTTTATTTTACATTTTCGCAGACTGAACATTTGGGTAATTTCATATAGAACGTTTGATGGAGCTGTTCCCATATGATTGGAAATCTCCCCAATATTTTGACTCTTGCAAGGATCCTGCTTTTGCCGTTCTTTGCAGCTTCGCTCATTTATGAAGAATATACCTTGGCGTTATCCCTTTTTATCGCAGCGTCGATTACTGACCTGCTTGACGGGTTTATCGCAAGGATTAAGAAACAAACAACTTACTTTGGAAGTATCCTGGACCCGGTTGCTGATAAATTTTTCCTGATAACTTCTTTTATCCTTATGAGTATATACGGCTCGCTGCCGGCATGGCTTGCAATAATAGTCATCAGTAAAGATATAATTGTAGTAACGGGTTGTATAATCATATACCTTGTTACTCACAACCTGAAGATCGAACCGAGTATATGGGGAAAGGCCGCAAGCACCTGCCAGTTTGCACTGATAGGGTTTATCCTGTTGCTAAAAAACATAAACAGCGAAACGCAAATTGATACCATGTACTTTCTTCTGACTGCGGCGATAACCACAGTAGCCGGAGTGCATTACGTATATAAGGGGTTAAAACAAAATACTTAAATTATTATGCAGGCAATAATAAGCAACATAATTGAAGGAAGCATTGCACAGAATGCGGGTCTTGAAAAAGGCGATGCCATATTAAGCATAAACGATAACCCTGTCAGAGACGTCATAGATTACATGTTCTATTCGCGGGACGACACCGTCAGTCTTAAAATTCAGCGGGCCAATAAAACGCATCTCTTTAAGATCCGGAAAAAAGAAGGTGATTACCTCGGTATCGAACTAAAGCCGTCGAGGATAAAACCGTGCAGGAACAAGTGCATGTTCTGCTTCGTAGATCAACTGCCCAAAGGTCTCCGAAAGACCCTTTACCTTAAGGACGATGATTACCGCATGTCCTTTATACACGGCAATTACATCACCCTTACAAATCTTTCGGATTTGGACAAGAAGCGCATTATTGAACAGAAGCTCAGCCCTCTCTATATCTCCGTGCATACAACCAATAATGAGCTGCGAAGGAAGATTTTAGGAAATCCGAAAGCGTCCGACATTTTACAGGAGCTGCGCAATTTTACCGCGCATAAAATAAGAATTCATGCCCAGATAGTCGTGTGTCCTGGTTTGAACGACGGTGAAGAACTTTTAAAGACCATCAAAGACCTGCAGAAATTCTATCCATATGTAGCATCCATTGCGGTCGTCCCTGTCGGACTGACAAAGTTCAAAAAGCCTAATATAAAACCCGTTGAAAAATCCGATGCCGTAAAGGTCATCGATACCGTGAAACAGGCAAGAATCAGGTTCAGGAAACGCCACGGCGATCCGGTGGTGTATATTGCCGATGAATTTTATATCAAGGCTGACCTGCCCTTCCCTCCTCTTAAGGATTACGGGGACCTGCCGCAGATTGAAAACGGCGTCGGACTGGTGCCGCTATTTTTGAACGCTGCCAAAAAAATAAAGCTTCCGAAAAAGATTGAACCGAGAAGGGTGGCCACTTTCACCGGCGCATCATTTATGCCTTATCTTGAGGAATTCGCTAAAAGGCTGAATACTATCGAAGGGCTGGGCCTCGAAATATTCAGGGTTGAGAATAAATTTTTCGGCTCTACGGTTACCGTGGCCGGATTAATTACCGGCAAAGATATCGTTAAGACGCTTGCCGGCAAGACAAAGGCCGACTGTCTGCTCGTGCCGAATGTTATGCTAAGATATGGAACAGACGTGTTTATCGACAACGTCACATTAAAGGATCTCGAAGAATGTCTCGGGATGAACGTCCAAGCCGTAGATTCAACGCCTGAAGGACTTTTAAAAGGGATAACAAATGGATGTAAGTGGGAGAACTAAAATAGTCGCCATCTTCGGCAACCCGATTGAGCACACACTGTCGCCTGCAATGCATAATGCCGCATTCAAGACGCTTCGACTTGATATGTGTTATGTCCCTTTCAGGGTCTTGCCGGAAAAATTATCAGATGCGGTCAGGGCCGTTCGCAGTTTAAATCTCCTCGGTGTCAATGTAACTGTGCCTCATAAGGAAAACGTTATTCCCCTGCTCGATGAGGTTGACAGGGAAGCCCTGTTTATCGGCGCCGTTAACACAGTTGTTAACACTGACGGGAATTTGAAGGGATACAACACCGACGGCAGGGGCTTCATGAGCTCCCTGTCGGAAGAAGGGGTATCAACAGAAGGCAAAGATATCCTCATCATCGGAGCGGGCGGGGCATCAAGGGCGATCAGTTATTATTTAAGTGAAAAGGCTTCAATGCTTTATTTATATGATGTCGACAGGCCAAAGGCAGAGAGTCTGGTAAACGACCTCAAAAAAATCCGCAATAATGTCTTTCCCCTTGCCGACCCGAAGAATATCGAAAAGCCGCATATAATAATCAATGCGACGCCTCTTGGACTCAGGCAGGATGATCCTCTGCCGTTGAATTCTGACTTCATCACACCTGATACGGTCGTATGCGACCTTATATATAAAAAGACAAGATTACTTCAGGACGCTGAAAAGAAAAGGGCAAAGACGATCAACGGGTCGGGAATGCTTTTATGGCAGGGGGTGCTGGCATTTGAGCTATGGACAGGAGTTAAGCCGCCTGTAGATGTCATGCGTCAGGCATTATTGTCAAGAATTAAATAATTATTTTTTGCATTGAAGCAAAATGGCTTGATATTTTCATGAAAATGGATATGATAAATAATAACCTGAAACGAAAGGAAATAAAATGAAAAGGACGAATATCCAGTTTTTATTAATCATAGCATTATTTTTTGTATTATCAATATCCGCATCATCACCGGTAACTGCAGATGATGTGCAAAAACTAACAGGGATGAAATTTGTTCAACTTGCAAGGGGCGGGATGTTATATGACAACTGGATGGCAGAGCTTGGTGTAAAAATTGATAAAACACATCCTTCATACCCTGCAAACGGGCCTCAAAAAGGCTCTGGTACATGGCGCTGCAAGGAATGCCACGGATGGGACTACAAAGGAAAAGTCGGCGATTACTCTAAAGGCAGTCATTACTCAGGGTTAACGGGTATACGTTCATATGCGAACATGGACCCCGTCGAGATAGTTAAAATACTTAAAAACGATACACATGCCTTCGGCGACAGATTGTCTGAAAACGATTATGACGCGCTTGCCCTGTTTGTCTCTCTGGGACAAATAGACGTAGACCTTTTTATAAATCGTGAAACTAAAAAGAGTTTCGGGGATATAGCCAGCGGCAGCAGGATTTATCTTGCAACGTGTATTAAATGCCACGGAGTTGACGGGAAAGAAATAGATATGAGTACCGACAAAAATGCAGTGCTGTATATTGGAACAGTAGCAAACAAAAACCCATATGAAACTTTGCATAAGATCCGCTGGGGACATCCCGGCACGCCGATGATCTCTTTGCTGTTCCTTGAACTCAAAGAACAACTCGATGTGCTTGCATTCTGCCAGGCCCTGCCGGAAAGATAGAATTAAAAATTGCGGTTTGGGTAAAACGATCAAAAAAGTTACGCCGGCTTCTTATTCGCCCAGTTAAGAATCTCATTCACCATTGCTTCAATGGTCGCCTCTTTGGGCATGATGCTGACTTTCAGCCCGGCCTTCTCAACTGCCTTTGCAGTGACAGGGCCGATTACGGCGATTGCAACATCTTTCAGAAGGCCGTCAGAATCGCCTCCGGTTATTTCCATGAAATTATTAAAAGTGGCCGCGCTTGTAAATGTAGCGATGGTGATCTTCCCCTCTTTCAAAAATCTTCTAATCCTTCGTCCGTGGGTTTCAGGCTTCACGGCCCTGTACGCTGTAACAACGTCGATCTCCCCGCCAAGCTCACGAATTTTCTGAGGAAGAATTTCCCGTGCCGTCTCAGCGCGGGGCAGAAGGAACTTTGTTCCTTGTAGGGGCGAACGGCCGTTCGCCCCTACGGGTATCTGCCGATTGATCATTTTTATCAGTCCTTCAGCGTTAAATTCCTCCGGCACAAGATCAACTTTTATTCCGAATTTATTAATTGCCTCCGCGGTCTTTGATCCTACAGCGCATATCTTTATCCCTTTCAAATCCCTGATGTCCCTGTCTCTCTCGAAAAGCCTTTTGAAAAAATAATTGACGCCGTTTGCGCTTGTAATTATCATCCAGTTGTAAGACTCTATTTTATCAATGGCCCTGTCCATCTCTGTCCAGTCCAAGGGTGGGACGATCTTTATGGTGGGGAAATCTATTATTTCAGCGCCTGATTCTTCCAACGCGTCAAATCCGTAAGAGTGTTCCCTTGTAACAAGTATCCTCTGTCCAAACAGCGGTTTATTCTCGTACCACTTGAGGACCTCTCTGAGTTTTACAACCTCACCCACAACCATGACCGCCGGGGGCCTGATGTCGTTTTCCCTGACGAGTTCCGGGATGCTTTTCAGATCTCCAACGAGCGTGGTCTGGTCCGGCCTTGTTCCCCAGCGCACAACGGCCACCGGAGTTTCAGGTTTTCTGCCGTTATCGATAAGCTGCCGGCAGACGTGTGCGATATTTTTTACGGCCATAAGAAAAACAATCGTTCCCACGCCGGTTGCAAGCCTTGCCCAGTCTATCGAGCTTTCCTTTTTATTTTCATCTTCATACCCCGGGACAATTGCGAGCGATGAGGAATATAATCTGTGAGTGAGCGGGATCCCCGCGTAAGCAGGCGCGGCAATCGCCGAGCTGACCCCCGGGACAATCTCAAACTCAATGCCTTCCTTCGCCAGCGTCTCTGCCTCTTCTCCCCCTCTGCCGAATACAAAAGGGTCGCCGCCTTTTAACCGGCAGATGGTCTTTCCTTCCTTTGACTTTTCAACAAGGGTCCTGTTTATCTCATCCTGCGTCATCGTGTGATGACCGCCGCGTTTGCCCGCATAAATGAACTCGGCGTCGCGCCTTATGTAATTGAGGACCTGCGCGTTCAGATGGAAGTCATAAACCACCACCTCAGCTTTCTGCAGGCACTTGAGCCCCTTCACTGTAAGAAGGCTGATATCACCTGGTCCCGCGCCGACTATGTAGACTTTTCCTTTTTGCATGTTTTTGATTTGATTATTATGAATATTACCGGCTTAACTTTGTAAAAAAGATGCCGGAGCCATTACCGAACTCGTGGTCACAAGTCGACCGGCATAATTCCAGAATCACGAAGAAAATTTGAAATTTGAAATAAAAAATGCGTTCCCTAAACCTTATTTACCATTTCACGGAGCTCTTTGCCGACTTTGAAGAACGGTACCTTTTTGGGAGGCACTGCGACGGAGGTGCCTGTCTTTGGATTTCTTGCCTGTCTTGCGTTTCTGGCCCTGAGCCTGAAATTGCCGAAACCCCTGATCTCAACCTTATCGCCTTTTGCAAGGGCTTCCTTGATGCTTTCAAACATGGTCTCAATTATAACTTCAACCTGCTTCTTTGAGAGTCCTTCTACCTTCCCGGAAACTTTTTCAATAAGAACTGATTTAGTCATATATACCTCCCTTTAAGAATAATCTGATAACAAAATTCAAGTTAGTTGTATGTTGCCAATCAAAAAGCAGATAGCTGACTGCTGACAGCCATCAGCTTGTGGTTACGGTGTCATTAAATATTTCAAACTGACACCCTGAAAGACGCTGCCGATGAGATTTTTCGGCAGTTCTCCTTTGAGCATGTCGATAAAGCTGAACTCCTCTTTCTTCTGAACAACCTGAGGCTCGCCTTTTATCCCTGTCAGCTCACCTGCTAACATAATAGCATCCTGCAGATTGCCTATTTCATCCACAAGCCCTACTTCTTTTGCCATCCTGCCTGTAAATATACGGCCGTCGGCAAGTTTTTTTATTTGTTCAAATTTAATCCCCCGGCCCTCTGAGACGGCCTGGATAAACTGGTCATGCACGTCGTCAAGGACTGTCTGGAGGATCTCTTTCTCTTCAGGCTTCAGAGATTTGAAAATGGATGCGATGTCTTTATGCGCCCCGCTTTTTATCACCTGTGTTTCCACGCCGATCTTTTGCATCAGGCCCGAGATGTTCGGGATCTCCATGATCACCCCGATAGAGCCTGTCAAAGTCCCGGCGTTTGCAACTATCCTGTCCGCCGGAGCGGATATGTAATAGCCCCCTGAAGCGGCCACTGTCCCCATTGAAACGATGACCTTCTTCTTTTCTTTTATTTTTTTGATTTCTTCATATATTTCCTGAGACGGCGCCACGGCGCCGCCGGGACTGTCTATCCTGAGGACTATGGCTTTTACGGAACTGTCTTTTGAATGCTCCTTTAATTCCTCGATAACATCCGATGAATCAAGGATCACGCCGGTAACGCGCACCAGCGCGACTTTATCTCCCAATGGGCTCTTGCGCGAAACAGTCATCACAAGGCTCAGGATTAAAATCAGGACAAATATAACAGCGAAAAAAATCAGGACCTTCTTCAACTTAAAAACTCCAACCCCGGTTTAGCCAATCATTGTTTTCATCGTAAGGTCTATCTTCCTCTCGGCGGGATTAACGTTAAGGACCCTCGCGGTCAGCTCGGTCCCTTTCTTGAACAGGTCTTCCATCTTCTCGTCGGGTTTTTTAT
>JACQZF010000033.1 GCA_016213945.1 Nitrospirota bacterium
ATCCGTTTCTTACGAAAATATCTTTGATTAGCTTCGGCGTAAATAATATTTTGTGAGGGGGAATTGCAGTAGCCGCATGTGTACGGGCAGCCCCGATGCGTTTCTATCGGAAACATGCGCCATACTTTCCCTTGCATAGGACGGTAGAAGCGGCTCTCCTCAAAAAAGTCGAAGTTTGGCAAAGGAATCTTATCAACATCTATTAGCAGAGGCAAGCCGCTCCGATGCAAAGTGCCATCTTTACGATAAAACCATATTCCTTCAATAGATGAAATATCTTCAGCGCGCTCAAGTCGGCGACACAACTCGGGCAGTGTGCGTTCACCTTCACCTATCAAAACAAAGTCGATTAGTCCATCTGATTTTTGTAATGCCAACTCAGGCGCAAAAGTCGGAAAGACGCCGCCAATAACCGTTTGAGGACGATCTTTTGGATTTAGAGTCCGTAACAGTTCAACCGCATTAGGATAATTATCTTCAGTGGATGAAAAGGCGATCAAATCGGGAGAAAAGGAGTTAACAATCTTCTTGAAATCTATTAGAGGTGAAGAATGCTTCTCATCCTGCCGAAGCAAGGTGTCATCAAATGGACGAGCATTTAAACGAGTCTCTTTCAATTTGTCACTTATAACGTGGTCATGTGTCCAATCCACGTAGCTCGTCGTATCGAATAATGCTGTCTGATGTCCTTCTTGAAGCAAAATATTATTAAGAATGCCAATAGCGGGCGGCAGCATATTCATACCGAACAGATTAGGGTAAACCAAAAGCACTTTCATGTATGTGTCTCCAAGGGTTTTTTCTATGTGTTGAGGCAGCTAACTTACCTGCCTTAATCGAAAAACATCAACAATATTTTGCGACGTTGGTTCTACAAAACATTGCTGCCTATAAATGCTCGCCAGTTCCATAATTCGAGCTGAATTCCGCGAACGATAGTTCAACAAGTGGTGATAGCTCTTTTCCAATTCTTCAGGGTTAAAAGCTATTTCCCAAATTTCTCCTAGTCCGACATCTAGCATCGGATTACAGGTAAAAGTTGACTGACTTGCTACAATAATAACCGATGTCCCGAGTGATGCAGCTTCTACTGCCGTACTAGACTCTGAGGTAATAAGTATGGCAGCCTCGTCCAACAAAGTAAAGCGATCCTGATTAGTGTAAAACCAAGTATCAGCCAGTCTAGGTAATCGTTTAGTGGGCGAAACCGGGTGTGCCCGGACAGCAACCGCCTGTTGATTTACCGATGGCGCACGCCGACATAAATCTACAATTTCAAAGTTAAGTTGCACAAAGTAAGTCAAAAATATGATACATTTGTTTTTTTCATCGCATTGGATTGGACGGCAAAAGATATCACGGTTCCTTAGTGAAACACCAAGCCGTTTAGGAACGCTAGACACGGAATTTAAATAAGCGGGACCATTCACAAGAATACAGTCAGGTGCCATACCATGTTGTTTATCCGAGTCAGTAACATGCATACACAGATACGGCAAATAAGCAATAAAAAATTGGCAACTCGTTATCGGAATTGATGGCTTAACTTCCCTTAGTCCTCTGAACAGGCTTTTATCTATAGTTTGATTTTCACTCCAACTGATTACCCTGCCAATGTTCTTGAACTTCCCTAGCCTTCGTCCAAGAAAATATCGCCTGAAACCTTGAATAGAAGTGCAACCAATACCTTCAATCATCTCTGCCACAAATATTTTATCAATTTCTCCGTACCATGACCTGCGCCACACTATTGAAAGCACATCAAAAGGGTATAGGAGAACAAAAATCAAGAGGCGGCACATGTCTGAAAATTTCAAAAGATCAAATTCAGTTACCACTGGCGTTTCTGCGTCATGCAAGATTTTGTGAATTTTAATAACACTAAAGGGAGTTAAGCGCCCTAAAAATTTGGGTAACACAACATGAGGAACCCGATGATTCTGAAAGGTTTTTAGTAGGCCCTGAAAGAATATTTCCTCATAACGACCTATCTTAAGAAGATCAGCAATAGGCACAAAAGTATCAATTACATACTGGTTTTCATCAAGGATATTCCCGACATCTCTCGAGGGCACAAAAAATCTATACGCTATATATGCTAGAAGGTAAAGCAAATATGCGGAAGTGGCGCCAACATAATACCTAACCACAGAGAATATCAGATTTTGCAAATGCAATGGGCTACTATACTCTTCAAAAAGCAAACGATGCAAGAATTTGTTTGTATGTGGGTTGCGAGACAGAACCTCATTAGAAATTAATCTACAATTACGGTAGGCCTCACGGGTCACTCCTTGAAGGTATTCATCCGCCTGTTTCACAACTTGCGGCAAACGGACGTAGCACCTTTTGAGATCATCTACAGAATAAAGCACTGTTTTGGGCATGGAACTATTATTAGAGCAGGGATTTCAAAACATTCACCAACATTTCCATCTGCGCCACCGTTCCAATAGTTACTCGAATATAATTCGCCGAAAAAGGGAGTCTTAAATGAGCACCAACGAGTATATCTCGACGTTCAAGCTCATCACAAATGCGATCTCGTTCGGAACCCACATCCACTAAGATAAAATTGGCGTAACTAGGTCTAACCTGCAATCCCAAAGAGGTCAGCGTATCGATCAGATACGTTTTGCCCTTTTCTACTACCGCAACATATTGCCATATCAAGTGCTCATGATCCACAATGTACTCGCCGAACTTGAGAGCAAAGGCATTGCCATGATCGATTGGCAGTAGTTTGCGAATCTCCGCAATTATAGACGGATGACCAAGCGCATAACCTAATCGTATTCCAGCTAAACCACAGGCTTTAGAGAAAGTCCGCGTCACGACTAAATTACTAAATCGGTCAAGATGATTTACCATAGTATGATTATAAAAGTAATAATAAGCTTCATCCGCTAAAACTACAGCATCACACTCTAATGCCTTTTGCACGATCCGAATAAAATCGCTTTCAGCGATAACAGTGCCAGTAGGGTTATTGGGATTGGCGATAGCCACCAGCTTAGTGTGTGGGGAAATACTGCTAAGCAAATCGTTCAAATTAATGCTGAAGTCAGGTTGGTAGTCAATAGTGATTAATTTCGCGCCACACAGTCTGGCATATACTTCAAACATAGCAAATGATGGATTCAAAATGACTATTTCATTGCCACGATCCAGATAAGTCTCAAATAAATACCTTATTGCCATCTCGGAACCTGCAGTTAGTAGCACGTTATCAACATTCAACCCGTGCCACTTAGCAAGTTTTTGATAAAGTGTTCCAGGTTCCGGGTAAGCCGCCAAAAAATGCGGTGTCACATCAGTCAACATCTCTTCAATCGCCGCCGCAGGAAAACCTACCGTGTTCTCATTTTTATCCAAACGCAATCGTCCATAACGTCCTGCTTGAGGAACTGGAGAGCGATATAAATCATTTAGTTCGGGACGTGTAATAGGCATAGAAGATCTTCGCGGATGTTAAAATTGTTGATCGTCAACTAGACTTATAACTTAACAGTGCCCACTGCAAAGAGTGTATCACATACCCATTGCTTTTTAAGAGCTTCTGCATAAGCTATCTCAACTTCAGGTGTAAATATATCACCGTAGTGACCCGTTCCACCGGGTCGTTGTTCAGTCATCCACACTATATGATTTGATAAATCATAACGTTGCACAGGGAAAAGTTCACAATCATAGCCCGCCTGCTTAAATACTCTAGTCAAAGTAGTATGTGAAAAGTAATGATAATGCGCCTTCTGCCAATAAAATTTTAAGAAGCCGGGAATAGAATAACGCGAAACCAATACATCATCAACATTCGGCACTTCTAATAAAAGCCGTCCATCTACTTTGAGGTATCGTCGCAAACCAGACAGATAGGCAACCGGATCCCTTAGATGCTCAAGTACATAGTACAACACCAACACATCAAAAGATTGGACGCTTACTTCTTCCAAGGACGCTACCGTGGAAATGCCGCGTTCGTTTGCAAAAGCACAATATAGCTCACTTGGTTCAACCCCTTGCACTGATTGAACATAACCACGCAAATCATCTAGAAAATACCCCGTTGAACTGCCTATCTCCAACACCGTATCTGTCATACGTAAATGCCTACGAACTATGGGCAATCGCCTCTCCCCCTCTGCTTGATAACTTTGGAAATGCCGCTGCGGACTTTGCCATGAGACTCCCGCCCGTCCTTGCATGTAAGTTTCAAACTGCTCACGATAAAATTCTGCTTCATCTGCTTCCGTCATGATCGGAAAAAGATATATTAAAGAGCACTCTAAGCACCGATATACTCTTGCATCAGGATCGCCGGCAACTTGAGAACTAACTATTTCTTTTTCCGGGGAACCACACATCCGACATCGAAGTTCCATATATCGGTCAACCTACACTTTCTTTTGAGATGTAGCCCACGCCACCATTTTTTCCAGTCCCTTTTCTAGGGAGATCACAGGTTGCCAATTCAATTCGGCTTTGGACCGTTGAACATCCGCATATAAACCAAATTGATCAAAAGATGAACCTGGCAATTCGTAGATAGGATAGTCACTTGGTAAGTGAAGAGCCGCAATTTGGGCAGCGAGAAGTTCATGCACCTTGGTTGGTTTGCCCGTGCCAATGTTATAAACGAGTGACGGCGTAGAAGGCATCTGTAAAACACCTAGCCAAGCGTCTAGGACATCATCAATATAAACAAAATCGCGGAAACGATCTAATGAACCCGTGACCGGCACAGGTTCGCCTCGCAAAAGATAAGCAAGATAGATGCTTACCATCCCTTGATTGAGGTTGCCTAAATTTTGACCAGGTCCGTAGACGCTAAACATCCGTAAGCTAGTCACACTCAGCCCTTCTTGTGAAGCCAAGCGAAGAAAATGTTCGGAAGTCAGTTTTGATACGCCGTAATAGGAACGTGGCAGACAGATGATGTCTTCACACACAGGAAACGATTCAACATTGCCATAAATCGCCATTGAACTAGCATAAAGAAAGCGCGGCACATGGTTCTGTAAACACCAGCGTGAAAGTAAGAGGGTTGAGGCGGCATTCGCTTGCAAATCGTAATACGGTATTTCCGCCGAAACGGGACCAGATGATTGAGCAGCAAGGTGACATACTGCGTCAAAAGGAACTGACGGTAAAAATTTTAAGCAGTCGCTTTGTGCGAGATCAAGTTCGATAAAATCCGCACCATCAGGAACGTTTTTGCGTTTACCAGTAGAAAGGTTATCTACAATAGTGACCGCGTGACCATCTAGAAGAAGGCGACGGGCGAGATACGACCCTATGAAACCCGCACCGCCGGTGAGTAAGACGCGCATCAAGTCTCCGGTTGCGTCTCGTACAACGCCGAGAGTTTGGGATCGGATCTGCCAAGATTGAGTGAGGTCACGCTTTCATCGAGTCGCACTTCATGATTATTTTCTGCCGAACGATAGAGCGCGTTGAGTAAACGGATCGCGCGGGCACCTTCATCGAATGAAATTGGGTGCGGTACACCTTTAGTAAGATCGGCGATCACATCGCGGAAGAATTGCCAATGTCCAAGGCCATAAGCGTCTGGAAACTCTTCAGAATACAATGAGGTCATTGATGGATCGAGTGTGTACGTGCTAAGATGGTTGCACGCAATCCCAGTGATAATTGCTGCTCCGTTTTCAGCCAATATGGAAATAGATGCTTCAAAGTCGTTGGGACGTGCAGCTGTTGTCACTTCGACCACTCCTAACGCGCCATTTTTAAATTTGACGGAAGCAACGGCTGTATCTTCTACCTCAACTCGCACGAGCTGTGTCGCCATGCGCGCAAAGACCGACTCTACATCGCCCAACAAGTATTGCAATAGGTCAATGTAATGTATGCCCTGATTGGTAAGCGCTCCGCCGTCCATTGCCCATGTCCCGCGCCAAGGGTCACGGTTGTAATAACGTTGTGGACGGCACCAACGCACGCGCACTGTGCCTAAGGCAGGTCTGCCCAATGCGCCCGAAAGCAAATCGTTCCTAACTTTTTGCACGGCTTTGTTGTAGCGGTTTTGATAAACAGGGAAAATTTTTACTCCGCACTCGCTCGCTGTACTCTTCATTTTGGCAAGATCGCCCCACGCCAACACCAGTGGTTTCTCCACCACGACATGTTTGCGATAACGGCACATCACGTCCATCGCGTGTGCAGAGTGCATTCCACTTGGAGTCAACACACACACCACATCCACTTCTTCTTCAAGAAGCATGGTGTGATAGTTAGCGTAAACAGGTAGATTATGTGAGCCGGCGTAGACATGAGCTTTTTCAGCGACCAGATCACACAAAGCAACTAACTTAGCACCGGGCAACTGCGCCAGCGGCGCAACATGATTTTTAGCAATGCGCCCGCAGCCAATGATGGCAAAACGAAGAGGAGAGGTCATCAAATTCTATTCCTAATTCTATGCAAAACAGATTGGGTGATGGCGATAATTTCAGCACGGTTGGTACCAACCGCGTGAGGGCGAAGCCAGACACCTATACCCACGACTCCAAAATACAAGATGGATACAAGGGGGAGGGCAATCAAAGAGTGAACTTGTCTAACGATCAGCACATTGAGTATTCCCCCTAGTATTATAATGGCACAGCCTAAAACCCAGTTGAACACGAGCAGTTTTTCTAAAGCCTCTCGCCTAAAGTCCAAGTCAAAGAAACGGTAATTCGCCCATTCAAAAACTTGCAAACACACAAAACCATACAAAACCATCTTCAAGGCTACTCCGATAGCGCCCATGTTTAAACCATATCCTTCGCGAGGAGCTGCTACGAAATATGTCAGTATCAGATCAGGTATAGAGAATATGATAGACCAATTTCGATAAAAATCTGTGCGTTCTGTGGCTTTGATAGCCGCTGTTGTTAACTGTCCATATGTTTGTGTGACAGGATAAAATGCCATTACCATCATCGTTGGCACTGCCGCGCGATAAGCTTCCCCAGCCAAAAGGGGCACTAAAACCGGACTGGTAAACGAGAGCCAGCAGGCCAAAACCAAAGACAGAAAAACTAATAGACGATCAAACCGCTGGTAAATTTGAGATGCTTTATGGTATTGACCTTGGGCTGTCCAATATGCAATCTCTCGCCAAAAGATTGAGAGGGCTGCACTTGTAAAGACGAGTACCAATGCCGACCATCGAAGTGCCAATGCAAAAAAACTTTGTTCCACAGAGCCGTACCAAGATTGCACTAAATACACTCCCAAGAACGAAATAAGTGGCATATAGTATTCATACACTAGCAGAGGAGCGGCATAGCGCCACCAACGCTTTAGATACTCAAGCACGCGCAGACTGCCATCCCAGCACAAATCACGGTGCGTTCCCAATAACCATTGCCCAACGAGCGCAGCGGTGACACATGCTGAAAACAAATTCAGCCAGATATAGGTATAGAAATTTAGCTGCTCACTTACAGCCAGCATAATCAGAACAGCAGCGTTGGCCACAGACATCAATGCGCCAACTAGTTGAGGGCGCACTGTTAAGCCTTTACTATCTCCCAGTTGCTGAAGCGACAATCCAAAAAACATTACCCAATCAAGTATAGTGACCCACAAAATTTGATCGAGGGCTTGCCCGGGCCAAAATCTCTCGGCTAATTGAAAAGATGCCGCTATCCCAATCAAAGAAAAACTCATCATAATTTGAACGAACAGAAACAGCACATACAGTTTAGTGAGCGAGCCGCTTTGTCGCTCTTGTGAGGAGAATGTAAAAAAAGATTGTTGGGCGCTTGGCTCCAAAAAACTGCGCAAGGTCGAAGCCGCACTAAGAAGAAAATTGTAATTGCCAAATACCGCGGGACCCAACATGCGCGGCGCTACACCTGCCGTAACGACAGAAATTGCCAACCGTGAAAACTGCGCTAACAAAGTAACAAGATAACGACGACGAACACTTTCAACAGGTGGTAAAACCATATCAGGATTCGTTGCGGGAATTCATAATTTCTGCAAGGGCGCGTTCTGCTGAAAGTCCATCGTTAGAATATGTCCCATATAGTTCTAAAAAAGATTGATCAGGATTGGCAATACGTGAAAAGTCGCCTCGTTTCAAGAAACTGTGAATCGCCTCGATAAATCGTTGAGGCGTTTCGGCAATTATGGCGCGTTTACCCAATGCCTCTTTTGCCTGAGGCAACATACGGATAGAGCGATTGTCTACCAGAATGATCAGCGGGCGATTCGTGCAAAGAGCTTCCATCATGGCAGACGAAGGAAAATTTAAAACAATCAGATCGGACGTTTGCATCAAGTCAGTTAATCGTCCAGAGTAAAGCTCTCGGCAGTTTGAGCCAGGTTGCCGCGCTGTACGCATCGCAGGGGTGTCTGTCTGATCTGAAAATGCCTTGTATACAAAATCATATTGAGGAAATTCTCTTGCGGTATTGATCATCTCCGCCTGAATTTCTGCTTCGGTTACATCTGGTAAGTTGCCACAATCTAAATAGCGATCAAATCGCACAATAATGTTAGGCACAAAAAGAATAGAAGGCTTCGGGTTAGCGATGAGAGTTTCCTTTGAGAATCGACGGCGCAAACTGTCGAGCCGAGATGAGCCAACAGTGATGGGCAAGGCTCGCGCACCATTGTATCGTTCTTGCCGCTCTTTAAACCAGCGAGTCATTCCCAAGCCATGAGTAAGTTGATAATCTGCCAAGAGTGGATCCATCACATCCCATGCCACATCTTCACACCATCCTACAAAACCGCCGTGCTGATATATAAACGTTGGTATTTGAAGTGAACGTAGTGCGGCGAAAACACCACGTTCAACATGATCTACTAACCCTGTGACGGCGACCGCGCGAGGAGGCTTGTGGCGATAGAAATGACGCGCCGCTTCATAAACTGCCCACTGTTGCGGAATGAGTGTGTGCCACCAAAAGTTCAAACGCCATTCGGCTACTTGCCATAATTCAATATCGGCTGATCGCGCAATCGCGCGGAAGAATGGGCGCAGATTAATCTCGTGCCATATCTCTTTCATCTGCAATGCAGTCTGGTGATAAACTGGTGATTGAGTCTTGCCGCGGAAACGATCTACAAGAATATCCCAACGAGCAAAGGGATGCCGCCTCTGACGTATCATCTCCCAAACCGGGATCAAATCATATGTGGGTGAAATAACCCAAGATTTTTCGCCGCTCAAAGTTGCGCCATCTAACACCGCGCGCCCCCAGATATAGGCTAACTTCAGAAATGGATAGAGCAGTTTTTTGATCGGGTGACGCACTTGCCAGTAAGGCGCGCCGCTCGACGAGGTTTGAATATCGCTCGCCGCAAGTTGAGGCATTTCGGGGGCGACAAATTCTGTTTGTGGAAACTGCTTAGCTATCTGACCTAAAATTTCTGGATATAAAGTCTGGTGATACATCAAGTCCCACCCAAATTTATTATTGGCTGGGCACTCACCGGGGTAAATCACCTGGGACGGCTTCCAAGTCTCCAGCGCCCACTTGAGGGGATGCGCGCGTGTGTGAATCGTGTCAAATACAATTTTAAGCCAATAGAGATACAACTGCGCCGGGCGGAAATTTGTTTGGCGAAACTGAGGAAGAGACTCCTGTAAGAAAATATCAACCTGATCTGCCCAACTCAATTGCTCGTCCAACATTTCATGCGCGAGATCGCACAGGCAGGACTCATCGTAACCATCCTCCAACTTAAGGTAAGGTTTGCCTGCTTGCCGTAGCGCCCACGCGGCTTCAGGTTCAAGGGCCACAAATGCATCAGCACGATATTGTCTAGGATCGCTCAATACTTGTTGCACTTGATCTTCAGTTTCAACAAAGATCAGCGATGGAGAAGTAGGTAAAGAGGGACGAGGCTGAAATCCAAAAGTAGTCAAGGTATTGGCACTCGGAAGAGCCATTAAGGTGTTTAGGATCTCGGTGGCTCAAATCCTTTTTTTAGCTGGCGAGTACTTCTGCCAGTTTAACATCACGCGATTCGCGTTTATTGGGAGAGCGATAGAAGCCTGTCTTGAGCAATTTGCCTTGCTCTAACCCTAGACCCAATTCGCGACTGCATCGTGCCAGTTCGCGTTGTGTCACAATTTCCATCTCACCATCAACCATCGTGGTCATATTAATACGCAAATCTTGCCGATCACCCATAGCAAGCAAATATTCCTCTTGATCTGTGATGTAACCACGTTCAACGGCATAGTCATACATTTCTGTGCCGGGTTGAGGCAACAAATATCCGGCACTTGGATAAATGCCAGATTGAATACAGCATTCCATTGTGGCTTTAATGGTTTCTTCTGTCTCCGTAGGATAACCAATCACGATGCTAGTCAGTGAAGCGACATTGGCTTGACGCAAAATATCAACCTGTCGTAAGAAAGCATCGGGACCTATACGTTTATTCATCCACTTGAGGATGTCAGGGTTAGCAGACTCAAGCGAAAACGAAAGGGACATGAGCCCGCCTCGCTTCATCTTCTCAGCGATCCGCACATGTTCATCTTTGGTAAATAATCCGCTACGGCAATCTGCATCCCAATAGACCTGCAATCCGCTCTCTAGCATAGCATCGGCAAATTTTTCAGTTTGTTCAATCGAGAAAAAAGTGAGCTCATCGGCAAACGCGAAATGATTAATTCCATACTTTTCATGATAGAGCCGCATCTCACTAATTATTGATTCGGGTGAACGCCAACGATACTTTGTGTGTTGAAAAGCCTGATAACAAAAAGTGCAAGTGTAAGGACACCCACGCGCAGTATTCACCGGGAAGGCGCGAATCTGATCAGGTGGAATAGGAGGTCGTGGATCATTTAGCCACTTGGACTGGCTTTCGATATAAACTTCTATATCAAAAGGACTCCAATCAGGGATCTGAATAGAATTGACGTCTTTGATCACTGGACGCGAAGGTGTTGCTACTACTTGACCCTCTTTCTTATAGTAAACGCCTTTGACCGCGCCTAAGTCGCCTTTTGCCTGAAGGCATTGCAAAATATCTACAATGGTTTCATCGCCTTCACCCACCACGGCAATATCACTACCCGTCTTAGTTAATAAGATCTGTGGAATAGACGAGGCAACGGAATTACCTACGACAATAGTTGTTTGGGGGTGAAAACTTCTAATCGTTTGTGACAACCACTTGATATGTTTGTAACCTGTGACAATGCACCCCATTGCAACGACATCATAGCGATTAGTTTGTAAAAACTTCTCAACCTCTTCAGGTGTTTTAGGTTGAGCATCCAAGTCCAATAGATCGAAACCAAAACCAGCGCGTTTCATGGCTGACATAATAAATGCTAAACCAAGCGGCACCCACTTACGCGCAGGAGGGGGACGCAGTGAAACATTAATAACGAGGATTCTCATGGCAAACTCCTTATCATTTCCGAGAAAACAAAGATTTTTTACTCACAATAAAAAATGCTAAAAATATAGCGATCACTACAACCCAAGAAACTGTTGACACGAGTATCCCCGTGTGTAATTGTTGATTAGTATAGATAAATTCGACAACACTCTTTCCTGCAGGTACAGCCACTGCGCGAAAAACCCCATTCACTCTAAAAATTTTGGCGGGTGTTTGGTTGACCTTTGCCGTCCAGCCGGGATAATACATGTCATTCAGGACAAGCACCGTGAATGATTGTGTCTGCGTTGTCAATATCACCTGATTGGGCAAATACGTTTCAACTATTACATTATTTTGCAAATCACCATTAATGATTCCTCCCTTTGAAAGAGAAAATAGTTCATCATCTTCCGTCGTCACCGTACGACGCGGATCAAAGTTTTCCTCAGAGAGTCGTTGAAGCAATGCCTGCCGATCAGAGTAATACTCCACTTGATTAACGAGATAGGCGCGGGGAACAGCACTTTGATTCAAGTAAACATAGCTCGAGTCATGGAATTTTGCTAACTGAACAAGGCGGGCATCCTGAATCGGCTCATACCAGAAAAGGTATTTAATCCCTGCAACATCCAACAACTTAGAATGGGGATCCCACACGCCTATCCACGATTGCCGCGAATACAAAGCATTGCCTCCGTTTAGCGCCTGATCAAAATCCCAAAAATAATCGGGCATCAAACTTTCGTGAAAGCTGTAGAGGCTACGTTCAATAGTGAGAGGAAAGTAACTGAAAGATGGTTCATAGAGAGGTTTGATATACCCCTTATAATATGTGCGCCCAAGTTTCTCAATTATTTGCTCATACTCATTGCCTGTTCCTCCAAGAAGTGATCGGATTGTACCGCCTCGGTTATAAAGAGCATATTGAAATGCGCCTATTCTATCTAATGCCTCCACGTTCTGAATCACAAAACTATTTTGAGGCAACTGGGCAGAGTAGCGATCATCCAAATTAGTGAAGGGGTACCAGATTCGATAGCATAATTGAAAGTCAATGACCACTAATACCAACAGAGGTAGCGCGCCCTTAGTAACAAAAAGCCGTTTGTGATACAACCAAATTATCAGCCCCCGCACAACAAACGCCGCTAGAAATAACCACAGCATCTCCTGGAGATAATAATGTAGCGCAAGATAAATACCATCGGAAACTTTGCCTAATACGTTTTGGCGAAGGAGGGTATTTATTATAACCGCCCCCACTCCGAAAGCAATTGTCGCCAGAACATAAAGCACTCCCAATACTATATTTATAGAATTGAGTACGTGGGTTTTAATAGGGTTTGATATCTTAGATACATTCGCTTCCTTCGCTATTGCATTAAGCGTGAAACTAACTCCCATGGCAAATGAAAAAATCATTGTGACATGGCCATGAGTTTCACTGCTAGTGCCACTGGTGAGACGTTCCAAAGAAGGAAGAATGGGGAAAACTTTAATGACCCAACTATTCCACAACACTAACCATGCCAAAGGATAAAAAAAGAAAAATACTATCCCCGCCTTCAATCGCCAAATCTTATTGAGGATGCCATAAGTCATGACAGGTACAACTAATATTCCAAAGTAGAAGTAGATATTGGGGTACAAGAACGCCAAGACTGGTAGATAAGGAAGATCATACACATCACGTGAGAAGATACGATTGATCCAAGGAAACACTACTCCTAAATACTGTTCTGACAAAAAACCTGTAGGTTCCCCATAAAATGAACGGGCGGAATATGAAAAGGCTTGGAGAAATGGCAACCACAGGTAAGCCGACAGACCCAAGAAAACAACGACAGAAAGGATTAACCCGAGAGATGATCTTACCAACACTTGCTTTGCCAAAACTCTGTTCTCGTAACAGAACAAGCAAACATTATAAATGTAATAAGATCCAAAGAGATACACCGACATTAACAAAAACGGCGCGCCGACTCCTAAATACATGAGCGACACCAGCACTGCCATCCAAAGATAATGATGGGGCGCGGCGTAAGCAGACTGCCGCATCTTGTACATCGTCAACATTAAAAACGGCAAAATGGCATAGCCGATGATAAATCGAGGACCATGGTACCCATCATCAACCCATTTAGGAGCCAACATATACATGGCAACTCCGATGAGCGCATATATATGGTCAATCTCCATTTTTCTCAAGAACACATACATGGAGAATCCCATCATGCCCCAAATAACAATGGTCGGTATCATGAAAGCGTGCTTTTCATTTTGAATAAACAACCCCGCCAGTGTCCCTATATTTAGGGGATGTATAAAAGCCTCGCGCCCGGCATAATCTACACCAAACAGCACATACGGATTCCACCCAAGTGTTCCACGAGAAATAAGATGGCGTGCCATGGCCCAATCGGATACAAGCATTTGCCCCGCCTCAGACATAAACGTATAACCAAACAAAAGATAGTCGCTAAATAGAGCTGCTAACGAAGCAACAATGAAAAGAAAGCACCAGGCATAGTCCGAGGTTTGCCTTTGGAAAAATCTTTTCATAAATTTCTCACCGAGAAAACTGCATCATTCGAGGAACTTCAACAACGCTTGATCCCACTTAAGGAATAACTGACCCCAGCGTAGCGCCGAATTGAGATTGAGTCAGATTCAAACAAATCAGGCGTAAACCACTCGTGGCATTTTTTTAACGTGGTAAAACGCGTCTGTGGCGCGTTGATTTTGTCAAATACATTTAGCATATTCCGGTCAAAAGAAAGCCGCCTGAAATTCCGAAAATACTCATAATATGGCAGAAAGGACATAACGGGGAGCGTGTAGACGCCGTAAACGATAGGATAAAGTAGCGCGGTGATGATTCTACTAACGACAACTAATGCTTTTAGAGATAAACGTTGAAGAAACGCTTTGCGAATAGGCTCAAGAATAAAACGCACTAAAGAATTCCCTTCGGCACTATAGGTCCAAATAATCACCCGTCCACCAGGACTACAATGTTTATAAATGTTGCTAAAAGTTAAGTCGGGATCATCCGTATGATGGATCACGCCAATACAAAAAACAATATCGAATTGTTCCCCTAGATCCATCGTAGCAATATCCGCATCAACAAAGCAAACATTCTGAAAATGAGCGTTATGCTGATGCGCCAAATCAATCGTATTTAGATCTACAGCAGTAACACTTCTAGCAACAGGAGCAACCATCGCCGTATGCTGTCCGCCTCCACAACCGCATTCCAGCACTGATTTATCCTTGAAATCATTTAACGTTACCGGCGCGATCCAATCCTCAAACAGGAATTGTTCTTCATCCGTAAAAATTGTCCATTGCTCAAGCCACTCTTTCTGCTTTTGCTGCTGCACGCTATTAACAGTCATTGTCATCTTCATCCCTTTCTATCATGCCAGTTGATTTTTTCTTTTGGGCGAAAAGGGGGTTGTAATCAACTTTAGGATTTCCACAATGGCAAATTTCGCAAGCACAGGGATGATGCTCACGAGTCCGATCATTTTCATGGCAGCCAACATTCGCTTGGGGGAAAGATGCATCCTGATCAAACCCCATTTTTGCAACTGAACTAATTCTTCTGGACTTAGACCATTAACAGAGATCGGGCTGTAGTCGTAACGTCTATATTCAGAAAAATCATTAATGAGCAGTTTAATGCCCTTATCCCCGGCGGTTGCCCACTCAAATAATTCGGTGCCTGGATAAGGGTTAGCGATTGAGAAATTCGTGTACAAAATTTGCGGTATGCTGTTGATAAAGTTAATTGTTTCTTCCACTGTCTCTCTAGTTTCACCTGGTAAACCAATCATAAGTGAACAAGCAGGTTCAACACCGACCTCTTCAATCAATTGAAAAGCTTTGATCATCTCTTCATGACTCACTTCTTTGCGAATGGTTTTCAAAATCTGAGCATTGCCGCTTTCTAGCCCGAAACTCAAGCGGAGCAAGCCCGTCTCTTTCAATCTTTTCATGATGTCGGCGTCAATAAGATTAGCGCGCGTCCATCCCTCAAACGTGATCTTGAGATTTCGCTTTTTGATCTCATCACACACACCCTCAATCTGACTGCGCCGCAAAGTCAAATTTGAATCCATGAAAAAGAAATGCGTGATTCCTAACTCCTTCACCCACTTTTCCATCTCGTCCACGATATTCTTGGGGGAACGAAAGCGCACAATCGGGTTCGTCAAAGGCTCGCTGCAAAATGAGCATTTAAACGGACACCCTCGAGTCGCCAGAATGGGAATATAACGACGTTTTTTAAAGTTTACGAAAGACATCCAATATTTATCATGGTTCAACAAATGCATTGACGGAAAGTCCAATTCGTCTAAATCCTTGATCTTTTCTGCGGGGGGAGTTTGAATGACCTGTCCATTTTCTCGATAGACAAAACCTCTCATGGCGCTAAAATCTTTGCTGCCTCTCTCGATTATGCTGAGAAAATGATCAAAGGTGCGATCGCTTTCACCAAAAAAGCCATAATCAAAACAATCAAATAAAGCTTGCTTCTTAAAGATGTTTAAATGTTCTCCCCCGATCAATATGGTATGGGCGTATCCTTTAGCCTTTAATTCTTTTGCCAAACCAACCGCCTTATGAAAGATAGGGGAAGTCGCCGTAATGCCAACCATGTCATAGCTGCCGCGCAAAATTTCTGCTGCAAGAGCATTGACGCCGTAACCTTCCACCTCGGCATCAATAACCCTGACGTGATGCCCTCGTTTTTCGGCGACCGCCGCAATATAAAGTATGCCTTGAGGAGGCTGCGAATTTCTTCTTTGCGCCACCTTGGCAAAAATTCCTAGATCTTCTGTCCATGTAGGCATTACCAACACGATATTCATCTTATTAGTGCCTTTCTTCTTACTCAATTATGTTCTGTTTCCGCCAAAACCTGCGTTCGCTCTACATCACTTAACCATGCCGAAAATTGGCGGTAGGTCATGGCAAATTTTTCAGAACCCGAGAAATCATGTTTTGGAGGTGAATTAAGCATACTCTTTAAACTATCGCTTCTAAACCCGACATTGACTCCTATTACCTCAAGGGCATATAGCCCTAGCCACGCTAAATAACCCGGCACAGGAACAAAGGTAACATATTGCCCGTGGTGTTGAGAAATCATCCTCATCATTTTTTGAAAGGGAACATATTCTGGATGTGCCGCCACAATTGGTTTAGATAAACTATCACGGTCATCATTAATTACTTTTTCAATCAAACAGCACAAATCATCAAGATGCACTAACACAAACGGCTGTTGTCCACCGTCAAAAGCAGGCAACACGGGATATTTCGCCATTTTCGATAACGCGCCAAACATCCCATCTGACATATTTAGATATGTCAGCCCCGGACGAATAACAACTATCCCCATTTGAAGAGCCGCTGTTTCAATCTCGAGCTTAGCCTTACCATACAGCGATTTGCATCCCTCAAATGCACTCACGGTTGATATAAAAATAATTTTTTTTAACCCCGCCTGCTGAGCCGCTTGAAAAAGGCGTTGAGACCCCGTAACATTTATTTGATAAATATCCGTCCATTTTCGTGGATGGTAATCGTAGGCAAAATGAACAAGTGCATCAATGTTCCGAAACACTTCGGGATCTACAGATTCAGATAAATCGAAATAGTGCGATAAACCATCCTGCGGGTGTCGCACTAACTTAACGACATCATATCCATTTCTCAGCAAATGATTACTGCAAGCGCAGCCAATAAACCCGTTTGCCCCGGTAATAGCGCATCGTTTTACTCTCATACTTCCCTTTGTTGTTAGGTTACACTATGAAGCAGATCACGCACTTTCAAGCGCGGGCGGCGGACTCACTTGATGTTTATCTGACGGCTGCATATCAGTTTCCCGACTCACTATTTGATACTGGCTAAGATTAAGTTTTGCTATGCGGAAGTCCCAAACTGGCCACTTACTCTTACCATAATACATAACTGCAGCAGACTTGTTAGTTGACGGCATCAAAATAAATTTCAAAAAATAATATAGATCCCAAAAAAATTCCCCGGTTCGAATTCCACGCCGTGCTCGGCGGAGTATATAAGCCGGATTGAAAAGGATGGTGTGTCTGTAAGCCAAATCTACATAGTTGAGGATTTTATCGTAACTTAACTCTGGGTGGCTAAACAAAGGCCGCTCTGTATAAATATGGTAATCATCCCATTCAAAAGATTTGATCAATCCTTTATCAGCATATACTTTAAACATTGGAGTACCTGGAAAGGCGACGGTAATGCCAAACTTTAACATATCGAGGGGAAGTTTGCGAGCATAACTTATCGTCTCTTTCATAGTTTCCTCCGTATCTGGCGAAAGACCTAGAAGAAAGAAACCATTCGCATCAATCCCGGCGGCGCGCGCCATCTGGACAGCTTGCCGCCCCTGCTCAACCGAAGCCCGCCCGCCTTTTCCAAATTTCTTCAAGACCGCATCATTACCCGATTCAAATCCGAATGAGACACGATAGCATCCCGCTTTACGAAGAGTCGTAAAAAGAGTGTTGTCAGCGCTCTCTACACGAATTCCATTCGTGCAGCTCCACGCTATATCAATGCCGGTTTTAATAATTGCCTCACACACTTGGATAGCCCATTTTTGATCGGATGTAAAAATATCATCCGCCAGCATGAATTCCCTAAACCCCAGTTGGTACATTCGCCTGACTTCCTCAGCACAGCGTTCCGGAGATTTCTTGCGATAACCTAACGCCATAGTGATCTTGCTAGCACAAAAATCGCACTTAAAGACACATCCTCTAGAAAACTCCGCCATCGTTGCCGGAGGCCGCCTGATCAAGAGCCTTGATGCTGATCTCTTATATACTTCAGGATCGTATAACTCCCATGCAGGCATCGGGAGATCGTCCAAGTTATTGATTGGCGTTCTCCATCCAGTAGAAACGATCTTATCATCAGCGCGGTAGTATATGCCTTTGATATCTCGCAACTCCCAACCATCACAGAATTCGCTGAAGGCATAATCCGCCTCTCCGACAAAGACGACATCTAACAAAGACTCCTTCAAAGTTTCTTCTGGCAAAGCAGACGGATGTGAGCCTCCTCCCACTACCTTGATACTCTTTGAAATATCCTTGGCTAAAACACTAATATCACGGAGCTGATTCATCAATGGTGTTGTAGCAGTCACTCCAACAATATCTGGTTTGAAGTTACTAATCCGACTTTGGATTTCTTGGTAATTATATCTGCGCCAAGACATATCAAGTATCTCAACTTGATGACCTCGGTGAAGTGCCATTGCAGCAATAGTTGCCAAGCCCAGTGTAGGCTGAATTGGATTTACAATTGAGGCCTTTGCCCCCCCATAGCTGCCTTGATAAGAAGGGTTAATCAGAAGCACTTTTGACATTCAATAATCCTTAATAAACAATACCTTCGCCAATTGCTTGCAAGCCGCATTCAAGCACTATATGTGGCGGTAAAAATTACGGTTTACCCGCCATATCTGGCGGATGAAATAGCGATTCTGAACTTTGGCGAAGGTATTGAATAAAGAGTCAACATTTCGGATAGAATATATCGTGATTACATTATACGTCAAGAACAGCCACTTTTGAAGCAATACGATGAGCATTCGCCATCACTGTATAGGTTAGAGTTGGCGCAGGTAGTGTTGGCATAACTGACGCATCCACAACATGAATGCGCTGCCACCCTCTAATACGTCCATAAATATCGCTCTCCCAATCTTCCGGGTCGCGTTTCATAGGAAAGACTGCACCGATATGATTCCCATCTCCGGGTACGCCGATTTTCAATAAAGGGATAAGTGAAAATGCCCCTATTGAATTTGAATTCAATGCTAATTCCCATACTACGTGAGCAATGATATTTCGGACAACCGCCTCCGACTGAGATTGGAGAGACATTTTGACCTTACCGTTGACGCCCTGCCAACTTGCCTGCAGAAGAATCCCCTCGGCACAATTGCTATGTAAATAGCCTTGTATTGCAAGCAGCCGCCCGAGAATAAATGGTTGAATAAACGAAGACAAATCACTAAAGCGTCGGAGAACCTGTCTTAATTTATGCTTCATCATCTCGTTATAAGTATAGAGTTGTATGTGAATTGGATAAGGCGAAATATCTGGACGATTCAACTCGGCAAAAATTTGCGCCAGCGTGTGAAGTCGCTCCATCTCCACCCGTTTAAAATTTCGGTAGCTCAATAGGGGCAGAAGAAAATAAGGCTGATACCTCAATTTCAATTCTATAGTTGACAGTTCTAAAGAAGCAGCTGCCACCTTGACTGTAGACAAGGTACCCGAAGCCAGAAAAACTCGTTTCCCTGTCAAGTTGACGTTCGCCGAAGACCTCAAATCATGCGCGACAATGCACACCCCATCAGCGTTATCTGTAACTTTAACCACAATGTATCCTTGCCGGTAGTGGAAGTTTTTCCGGTTGAGCAAAGATGACAAACTCTGAGAGGAACTGTAAATGGCGCCATATGGGCATCCCGTCAAACATTGCGCGCATAGTTGACACTCCCGATTATCTAAATCGGGTTGAGTTCGCACCGCCAAACGTGAACGCCCAAATCTAAAACCCTTAGATTTAAGTCTTTCCTGATTTTGTCGCATGTTCTCTAACAAAAATTGCGCCTGTTGACTTAGAGCTACGGGTCCATTCGGCGGGGCATAAAAGGGCCGCCTAACTTGCAGATCGTCATCCCCGCCGGCAATTTCCATGAACTGAGCAACCGCCTTATAGTGAGGTTCCATCTCCGCCAAAGAAAAAGGCCATCCAGCAAAATCGTCTTCAGCGTAAGGAAGCACCGCCGCCCCCCAAACATTACTCAGCCCACCCTGTGCATATGATGCTGTGCACTTTGTATTGCGTTGAGACAAACCGAATTCTTCGTCCGCTATATACGGAAAAGATGAGCCGAATAAAAATTTCGTCGGAGAATTTGCATCACCATTCAGCACATAAGGCAAAGACGCACCCTGCACTTCTTTCAATAACTCACTATCCCACTGATCGGGGCGATGCTGAGCTAATATACTAACTCGCTCCATAACTGATGGCTCACACTGATAGCCTGCATCAATCATAGTCACCTGCATCCCCCTATCTAGTAGCGCATGAGCGCAAGAAACACCCGAAGGACCAGAACCAACAACGTAATACACTTCAATAATCCCGTTCGCGTTCCCGTCTTTTATAAAGTGATGCCGTCATATTACTGGAAGGCTTTCCAAGTCCAACCGCTAAAAATGCCACGGCAATAATAATGAAATTAACATTCCAGGCAATCAAGATGGCAAGCATGACAACGAGAAAATAAGTGGCAAAAGCAGTCCCCAAAAGGATCATCAGGATTAAATTACCTAACGAATTCAAAACTAAGAGAAGGAGGTACAACTTTAAAGGGTTAAACCGAGCAATTGCCGTAAAAATTATTTGCAAAGAACGCAACGTATCCCAAAATAGGTTGACTTTAGAAGAACCTCTGCGCCTGTTATATAGAATAGGCAAATAACCCACAAGCAAATTGCTCAGCATAAAAAATAACGTGATCGTAGTCGTAAATGAAAAGCCCGATGAAATTGACGCTCTATATTCCAGCACAGGAGCGCGACTGAAAATCCTGAAGCCACTGTTGATATCCGGTATGGGCTGTCCCGTAGTAAATTCAGCTAAAACGCGAAAAAAGACACGGAGTATTCTCTTAAACGGGCTAGGCTCATAATGCTGCCCTTGTCGCGCTCCCACGACCATATCAAAACCTCGATCATAAAGATTTACAAGATCGTGAAGACGCTCAATCGGATAGGTGCCATCTGCATCCACAATTGCTATAGTTTCAAATGAAGAAGCCTCAATCCCGGAAAGCAATGAACGTCCATAGCCGGAATTGATAGGGTGGCGAATAAGCCGTATACCGCACTGCTGCGCGACATCAGCCGTATTATCACTACTGCCGTCATCAACCACAATAATCTCACTTGGGCGATGGATAGTCAGCAAGACACCTTTAACTGCATCAATTGAATCTTTAATTGCGCCCGCTTCGTTATAAGCAGGAATCACCACAGACAAACCTTGAATCAATCCATCAGAAACGCCTGGCATAACATCTTCCTCACACCAAAAATTCTCGGGACCATTGAGACCAAAACAATAGGGTCCATAACTTGAATCCATTATCGGCGCGGCGAGCGACGTGTTGCTGCATCAAATGGCGCCACATATCGGCTGCGTTGGGCATAATATCAGAAGACATATTTTTAAGCATTCGCTGTGGAACTGCCAAGATCCACCGGGAAACCGGAGAGTTGAAACCCCGTTTAGAGCGGTAGACAACTGACCTGGGCAAAGTCCGTTCTGCAACCCGCTTGAGGATATATTTCGTTTGTATTCCACGCAGTTTCAAATAAGCCGGAAGTGAGAACGCCATCTCGACAAATTGCCAATCCAAGAACGGAACACGGACTTCCAATCCATTTGCCATGCTTGCGCGATCTACTTTAACCAGCATAGCGTCAGCCAGCCATGTCTTCATGTCAACATATAGCGAACGATGAAGAAACGATGCCTGAGGCACTTCATTATAAAATGCAAGGAAACTATCAAAAGGAGTATAGTGATCTAGCTGCCGATACACCTCCTCGCCTAACAAGTGACGTTTTTCGTCTTCGGTGAACATTAACCGCCAGCGATAATGAGCTTCCTCGGGCTGACAGCGAGCCTGCATGATAAACTGCTTCAATTTATAATCCCAACTCACTTTATGATGAGTCGACGGCAACAACTTGGCAAATGGCAAAAAGAACAATTGATGTGCAAAGGAGGGCAAATGATTGTAAAAAGAATGAATCCGATCTGCGATATAGGTGTCGTATCCCGCAAAACACTCGTCCCCACCATCTCCCGATAAAACAACTTTCACTTGGCGACGGGCTAATTGGGAAACAAGAAACGTGGGTATTACAGAAGTATCGGAAAACGGCTCACCATAGCGACGCACCAAAAGGGGAAAGAGCGATTCAATATCCGGAGATATAACTTCATCAAAATGCTGAGTCCCTAAGTGATTAGAAACTTTCCGGGCAAATGGTAGCTCACTATATGATTTTTGAGGAAACCCAATACTAAAAGTTTTTACAGAGATGGTTGAATTCGCGCTCATCATCTGCACAATGGTACTCGAATCAACGCCACCACTAAGAAAGGCACCTAACGGCACATCGCTCACCAATTGCATCCTGACCGTACGTTCAAGTCCCTCTTGCAATTCATCAGTTGCCTGTTGCTCTGAGACAGAACGAGTTCCACTGTCATTGACGACGGATGCTAGATCCCAATAACGCTGCGTAGAACATTGACCTCCCTTCCATAACATCCAGGTTGCAGGAGGAAGTTTCGAGATATTTTGGAAAATGGTTTTTGGTGAAAGGATATAGCCCAAGCTCAAATAATCACTTAAGGCATATAAATTTATTCTAGTACTCACATCCGGGTGCTGAAGAATAGATTCGAGATCGGAGGAGAAGATAAGCCTATGAGCATCCGTGTAGTAGAGCAGTGGTTTTATCCCCAAGTGATCCCGCGCAAGGAACAGGGATTTCTCATGCTTATCCCATATCGCAAAAGCAAAGATGCCATTTAAACGCTTGACACAATCAGCCCCCCAGCAAGCAAAGGCATTAAGAATTACTTCCGTATCAGATTTGGTTTGGAAAGGGAAACCCTGTTTTTCGAGAATGGCGCGAAGTTCTTGATAGTTGTAGATCTCGCCATTGAAAGTAATGACATAACGCCGCCCGCAATCTTGCATGGGCTGAATGCCGGTTTCAAGATCGATAATCGCTAATCGCCGATGGCCAAAACCGACATTATTCTCAACCCAGATTCCCTGTCCATCAGGTCCGCGATGCGCCAGAGTTTGCGTCATCGCCTCTAATAAAGGTGACGAGATCGGTTCGCCGTCTAAGTTATAGATGCCGACAATACCACACATTCAATTCATCCTCGTTGCAAACACACGCATCATACTTCCATAAAACGGCGGGGAGAGACGAGTTTCTTTTTTTCGAGATACCCTCATCGCCCACCAATCCGCTAAGATTTTCTTAGTATGCTCTAATGGTTTAGCAAATTCTGTGCCAAAGTATGGGTACTCGATCTTGAGCAGGCGAAAACCCGATTTTTCTAAAAATCTCTTAATGGTTAGTGGAGTGAAATAATAAAGGTGATTTACCCCGAGCAAACGGAAGCCCGCGCCATATACTCGCGCCACCACACTATCAATATTAACTAACGAAAGCATTACCACACCACCCAGTTTAAGCAATTCGTGAATAGCATATAAAGATCCAAGAGGGTCAGGCAAATGATCTAGTACATTATTAAGCGCAACGATATCAAACTCGCTTTTACCAAATGGGTGCCGTGGAAACCGCTCCTCAATAATCGTGAAGGACAACCCTTTCATCATCTCCACTGCCGGGTGAGACCACTCCAAACCAGATGCTTCATACTTATCCCCTAATGCTTCAAGAAAGAAACCGAGCCCACAGCCTACATCAAGTAAACGCCCATGAGAGCGAATCCGCTTTAGGGCGTCTACGTCATCTTTGAATCGCGCCACACGAATCTGTCGCTCGGCGGCGATGTTTCGACGTCGCCCTTCGGGATCAATCGTGCCAGTAAACATTTGTGGATCTTGATATAGCGCGCTCAATCGTTCATCATCATATCGCGGGTTGAGGAACACGAGTCCGCATCTCCGGCATTGCACAACAGGTATTGAGGAAGTGCCGCGCCACGCCAGTGGTTGCCGCTCGTCAGGCGATTCGTGAATCTCAAAAAGAGTTGTGTATACCTGCGACCCACAAAAGCCACAAGCTACTTGCTCGAAACCCATCAATCCTCAAGATGATACGGGATATACCATTTCCCTTTTGCATCCTTCGCCCAAATCCGGGTATTGCGATATTTCTCCAACACGGCAAAGAATTCATCACGACTAATACCTATATATTTTACAAAATCATCCACATAGTCATCGGACAAATCTTGCAAATCGTACTGACGCACCAACTTCTTCGCCTCTTCGCGTGCCAATCGTCCTGCGCGAATATCTTCACAGGCATGATCGGTCGCCCGCCCGTAGCCAAACTTTAAAACCTTAATGTATTGATGAATACGGTTGATCTTCTCATCAATTCCAACATAATTTCGATACGTTCCTTCGCGCGCTTCGTCAAGCGTCTTAAATCCATGTTTCAAAGCAATCTCCAAATGCGTTTCGGAGTCCCAATAAAAAAAGTAACTCATGAACACAGCGCGGGTTTCCGATTGTTCAATTTCATCAGGAAAATCATAGAGGCGCAGTTGTTCAAACGGAATCTCGTATCGCTCTGAGACAAACTTCGCATCGTGTCCTTTGTTCGCTGCATATTGGCTAAACCACTCACGCGTAATAGTATTCTTCTGCGCCAGTTTAGCATCGCCGCCGTATTCAAATGCGGAATTTTCACCTAGTATCACTAATGGGATTTTAAACTGCAGTGCAACGCGCAATGGATAAGCATGTAACAATGTGTGACTGAGCAAATCAGGATCGCCAAAATCTTGTAAACCAATGTAGATGAGTCGGCGGTGCAGTGGTTGGGTCGGGCGATAAATTGAAAGGTTGGCCCCCATGTCGGCGACAAGCATCAAGTTGTGCCAACCTACTTCAGTCTTGATCCCATAATCTACGTTGACTGCTAAAATTCGCAAATCACATTTCAACAAACGGTGTACTTGCGTCAAGCTATCTTTACCACCGCTGACAGGAACAAGCACATCGTAAAATGGTGCTCGCTTCGCTTTCGCCTCCAACACCATTTGATCAAATTCTTTTTCACGCGTTTTCCAGTCAATGCCTTCAAGATGTTGTTGTTTGAGATGATGGGCGCGGCAGGCGTTACATACACCTTTCTCGTCAAATGAAATGTACGGCTTGGTGTCAGGCATCAAACATTCACGGCAATACTTCACAATCTATCTCCTCAAAAATTAACTTGAACCCCGATCTGAAATTTTACGCGCTGGCACGCCGCCATTAATCGAGAATGGCTCCGTATCTTTTGTAACCACCGCATTCGCGGCAATCACCGAACCTTCGCGGATAGTCGTCCCCATGGTCACTACCACATTCGCCGCTAACCATGATTGATCTTCAATGAC
>JACQZF010000046.1 GCA_016213945.1 Nitrospirota bacterium
TCACCCCTGATGGTCGCGCCCCGCGCGGGCGCGTGGATTGAAACGTTGGTGTCTGATGTCCAGACCTTAAACCATTTGCGTCGCGCCCCGCGCGGGCGCGTGGATTGAAACCATCCTTTTATCGCAACATATATAACAGGCTCCTGTCGCGCTTGCGAAACTGGAAAAATCTATGCTGAATGGTTTTTCTTTTTCAGCCGCTGGTTAAGGGCCTGGCGGGTTATTCCCAGGAGTGAGGCCGCGCCTCCCTGGTTGCTGTGGGCGCATTTCATCGCCTCGGATATTACATAGTCCTCAACTTCCTTCAAGGTCGGGAAATGCCCGAAGATCTCAAACATGGAAACCGTGTCTCCATCAGGAGGCATAAGACGGGACTGGGAAGATATGCCCTTCTTTTTCATAAAACCCTTAAAACTCTCAAGTGAGAGTTTTCCCGATTCATGCTGCGCCACCGCGTCATGGACCATGGCCTGGAGCTCCCTGACATTGCCGGGGAAATTATAGTTGGACAGCAGGGTGATCAATTCAGGCGAAACCTCAGGCCTTTTCTTTTTCAGAGACTTCGATGACTCCTCAAGGAAGTGGTCCAGCAGCAAGGGAATGTCCTGAAGCCGCTCGCGAAGCGGAGGGATTTGTATATTATGAGAACAGAGCCGGTAGTATAAATCCTTCCGAAACTGCCCCTCCTCTATCTGTTTCTCAAGGTCCTGGTTGGAACAGCCGATGACGCGGGCGTTGCTTTTTTCGGGCATATCGGAGCCGAGCGGATAGTAGATCTTTTCCTCAAGCAGGCGCAGGAGTTTTACCTGCGAGGATTTATTCATATCTCCTATTTCATCAAGCATCAGAGTGCCTCCGGACGCCCGGACGATCAAACCCTCCCTGTCCTTTTCAGCCCCGGTGAAGGCGCCTTTTTTGTGGCCGAACAATGTATCTGAAAACATCGTATCGTCCAGTCCTGCTACGTTGACCGCAATGTGCGGCCCCTTCAGCCCGCTTACCTCATGTATGATTCTTGCAATAAGTTCTTTGCCCACGCCGGTTTCCCCGGTAATGAGAACAGGCTTCTGAGACTTTGCGATCGCCTCTATGTAATGAAAAACGGCAAGCATCTTTTTGCTCTTTGTGATGACTGGCGCAAACGCCTCCTGGTGCTCCAGCTCCCCGGTGAGAAGATGCTTCTTGAGAGAGGTTATCTCATTCAGCAGGTTGCCCATTTCAAGCACTTTCTCTATGCTGGATAAAAACCTGCTTTCCTCCACGGGCTTGACGAGGTAATCCGCAGCCCCCGCCTTCATGCATTCCACGGCCTTGTCCAATTCATTTATCGCGGTCATGACAATGATGGGGACATGGGGGAATTCCAGTTTTATCTTTGAGAGCAGGTCCATGCCTGAGACGTGCGGCATGACCAGATCAAGAACAATCGCCGCGACGTTTTGTTTTGCAAGAAGGGGCAGGATCTTGCGGCTGTCCTTGACAGTCAGGATATTTTCAATCCCGGCGCTTCTGAGCATAAGGCTGTAGCCGAACAGTATCTGCTGCTCGTCGTCTACCAACAGTATCGGTGAAGTTGAGTTATTCATTCCTGCACCTTTTGCAATCAGCCTTCAGAGATCAGCGCTCAGCTAATGCTAAGCCTGTTATGGCTTAAGGCTAAGCGCTGACAGGTTTTGTTTTTTGTCTTATATTATACACGGGAAGCTTGACGGTTGCAGTTGTGCCCTTCCTGTATTCGGATTCAAATTCCAGCGTCCCCCTGTGCTCTTTGATAATGGCATATGAAATTGAAAGCCCTAATCCTGTGCCTCCCCTTTCAAGCTTGGTGGTAAAGAAAGGCTCCGTAATACGGTCAAGGGTGTCCCTCGTCATCCCCATGCCTTCGTCTTTGACTTTAACTATTACGCACTTTGATTTTTTATTGTAAGAAGTGGATACGGACCGGCGGAATATTCTTGCCGCAAGTTAACTGAAACTTCGTAGTACACTTATTTATGTGATTATTGAGGATCGTCTTGGCCGCAAGCACAACATCATTCATGTTTACCTTGCCGTCCAGGTTTGCCTTTTCAGGTCTGGCAAAATTCCTCAGGTTGTTAACTATCTCCTGAATCCTTACGGAGCCTTCGTCAAGCCCTTTAATCACCTCAGGCATGAGCTTTTGCACCTCGGAATAAGGCAGTCCCGCGGCAAGAAAGTCTCCATTCTTTTTGGAGAATTTCTCAAGGACACGGCCTATATCCTTCCATGTCTTGGCAATGAACTGCGCATTGGACTTGATAAATGTGTTGGGGTTATTTATCTCATGTGCCACGCCCGAGACGAGCGTGCCAAGCGACGTCATCTTGTTTGCGTGGATAAGCTTTGCCTGGATTAACCTGGCCTCTTCTTCCATGCGAACCCTGACGGTTATGTCTCTTGCAACCTCTATTACGCTTTTTACCTTTCCCGATTCATCCGCGATAGGAAAGGCCCTGACGTCTAAAAACCTTCCGTCCGGGGATGATACCTGGCCGCTTTCTTCCCTGCCGGTTATAAAACTCATCAGAGTGGGGCAGCTCTTCTGGTTGGATGAGAAATTGGAACACATCCTGTAACAGTACTGCCTGCGTGAATGAGATTTGTCATAGCTAAGCTCCGAGGCGGCGGCTTTGTTGGCCCACATTATTTTCAGCTCAGGCGAAAGCAGTACAATATTATCAGGGATAGCATCCAGAAGGACATTGAATTCCTGTGAGAGTTTTTTGAATTTACTCTCACTCTCGCGCAGCGCCTTTTCGACCTTCACGCGGACCGCTATCTCATTCAGCATCTCTTCATTGGCTTTCATTATCTCCGACGAGGCGTTCATCAGCTCCGCTGTCCGCTCATTGACGCGCATCTCTAATTCGTCATGCGCCCTTCGCAGCGCCTCTTCCATCTGTTTGCGTTCAGTGATGTCTCTGACAATATGGATCAGGCCAATGAGCTGATTGCTGTTGTCGAACTGCGGCATGGCCCTTATCTCAACGTACCTTTTCAGATGGGGCTCGAATCTCTCAAAGATGACAGGCTCTCCTGTCTTCAGGCATTGGCAACTGGGGCATCCCTCAGGCGGCGAGCCTTCACCGTGGTAATGCTTATAGCATTTCGCCTTTGCGCCGTTTAAGAAGGGCAGGCCGAGGATTTTCTCCGCTGCCTTATTGGCATGGATAATATTGTAGTCTTTGTCATGGATGGTGATCATGTCGGTGATATTATTGAAGGTCTCCTCCCAGTTGAGTATTGACTGAAGGATAAGCTGGTCGGCGCGCCTGTGCTCGCTTTCCAGCTCGGAAATGCGCCTGCGCATCACTGCTAATTCTTTTTCAAGTTGCTCTCTGGTCTTTTCGTCATTCATGATATGCATCTTTTTAAAAACCTTGTATTATTATAACCTACTTTGAGTCATTGTCTATAGCTCGTGCAGCTTCCTCTTCAGCTTCTCAGGGTGCGTTCCCCGCCAGTAATACTTACCGCATTCAGGACAATGTTTGAACTTTTCGGAAGTCTGATAGACGTATTCAGGAACGTGCGGCTTCGCCTGTTCTCTGGAGGTATCTTCGAGTGGAGTATTACAGAGGGAACATCTGCTGTAGATAACGGGCCGTGCGCCTCCACCCTCACCGGGTTGCTCAATCGGGTGAATGTTAAAAGCATCAAGAACTTTTTTTAATTGTTCAAAGGGACCGTTCTCGTGCAAAAGGAGGAACTCTTTCACGCCTCTCCGTTTGACAAGCCGGGTGTCTCTTGTAAGAAGAATACGGTTTTCTTCCCTCGCGGTCCGCAAGAGGAGGCTGTCTTCAATACTATGAAAATAGAGAGTATCGCAGCCAAGCAGCCTCAGCCATCTTGCAAGCCGTCCCAGCATTGAATCGGCAATGAATTTCATCTTGTCAGCCACAGATTAACGCGGATTACACAGATAACGGCAATTAACACTGTGTGTATTGTGGACTCTGTTCCTGTCATTCCCGCAAGCGAAGCGCGTCCGGAATCTTCCGATGGGCAGATTCCGGACAAGCCGGAATGACATTTTACCCTTTTAATTATCTCATTTTTAAATGAAAAAGAAAGGGGCGGGTTTTAACCCGCCCCGGTGATTCTGTATCAATCTGTGAAGTCCGCGGCCACTTAATCCGCTTCTGTTTCCACGTATGTCGCTTTATACATCTCCGTGCCTGTGCCTGCTGGAATGAGTCTGCCCATGATGATGTTTTCTTTTAATCCTCTCAGGTCATCCTGCAATCCGTTGATGGCAGCTTCTGTCAGGACCCTTGTGGTCTCCTGGAATGAGGCGGCGGATATAAAGCTCTCTGTGGACAGAGACGCTTTTGTGATGCCTAACAAGAGGGGCTTTGCCTGTGATGGTTTTCCCTTCTGTTTCAGCACCCTCTTGTTCTCTTCCTCAAATACGATCTTGTCTACCTGTTCGCCTACGAGGAAGTCCGTGTCGCCTGCTTCCTCTATCCTCACCTTTTTCATCATCTGTCTGACAACGACTTCTATGTGCTTGTCATTGATCGCAACACCCTGAAGCCTGTAAACCTTCTGCACCTCATCCACAAGATATCTCTGGAGTTCGTTAGGTCCGAGTATCTCAAGGATGTTGTGCGGGTTTATCGACCCGTCCATCAGCGGCTCTCCTGCCTTTACCCAGTCGCCTTCATGGACGCTCAGGTGTTTGCCTTTCGGGATAAAATATTCCCTTGAGTCGGCCCCGCCTTTGACAACCACTATTCTCATACCTTTGTGGAAACCTCTGAACTCGACAACACCGTCTATTTCGCTGACGATTGCCTGCTCCTTCGGCTTTCTCGCCTCAAACAGCTCAGCAACCCTCGGAAGACCGCCGGTGATGTCCTTTGTCTTTGTGGTTTCCCTGGGGATCTTCGCTATAACGTCGCCGGGATGGACAATGGACCCCTTGTCAACAAGGACGTGAGCGCCTGACGGCAGCAGATAACGCGCAATGTTGTTGGTCCCCGGGATCTTTATAGTTGCCTTGCTCTGCTCATCTTTTATTGAAATCCTCGGCCTCATGTGAGCAGGATATTCGATAATGACTTTGTGATGAAGTCCCGTTACCTCGTCAACTTCCTCCTTGACCGACACGCCTTCAGTTATGTCGCCCAGGGCGATCCTTCCGCCGACTTCAGTGATGATCGGGATTGAATACGGGTCCCACTCAACAAGCAGCTGCCCGGTTTCCACTTTCTGGCCGTTTTTAACTTTTAATCTCGCGCCGTATACGACGGAGTATTTTTCTCTTTCTCTGCCCTTTGCGTCAATAACGGCAATGCTGCCGTTACGGTTCATGACAACGAGACCGCCTTCCCTGTTTTTGACTGTTGCAAGGTCAATGAACTTTACCGAACCGTTGTTCTTCGCCTCAAGAATGGTCTGCTCAACCAGCCTTGTTGCCGTACCACCGATATGGAAGGTCCTCATTGTAAGCTGCGTTCCAGGCTCACCGATGGACTGTGCCGCGATTATTCCTACGGCCTCGCCGGTCTCAACCACTTCGCCCCTGCCGAGGTCCCTGCCGTAACACTTCTTGCATACCCCGTGCCGCGCCTCACAGGTCAAAACCGAACGTATCATTACCCTGTCAATACCCGCCTGGACTATTTTCTGCGCAAGTTCGTCGTCGATCTCCTGCCCCTGGGGCACAATTTTTTCCTTTGTTACGGGGTCTTTTATATCTTCGGCAGTGGTCCTGCCGAATATTCTCTCTTCGATGGGCTCGATGATTTCGCCGCCTTCAACAAGGCTTGACAGGTAGATGCCGTTATTGGTGCCGCAGTCATCCTCCATTATAATTACATCCTGCGTGACGTCAACAAGCCTTCTTGTAAGATATCCCGAGTTGGCCGTTTTCAATGCCGTATCAGCGAGACCTTTTCTGGCGCCGTGCGTTGAGATAAAGTACTGAAGAGGCGTCAGCCCCTCTCTGAAATTCGCGGTGATCGGGGTCTCGATGATCTCGCCTGAGGGCTTTGCCATGAGACCTCTCATTCCCGCAAGCTGTCTCAACTGCGCGGCTGAGCCTCTGGCGCCTGAGTCAGCCATCATGAAGATGTTATTGAAAGAGCGTCTTTCCTTAAGCTCATCTTCAGTTAACTTATGCACGTCTTCGACATCTTCCGCGCCAAGCTCCCTCATCATTTCATCGGCGATCTTTTCAGTGACTTCCGCCCATATGTCAATGACCTTGTTGTAGCGTTCGCCGTTTGTGATAAGACCGTCGGCATACTGCCTCTGGACGTCCATCACTTCCTGCTCCGCATTTTTTATAAATTCGGGCTTCTTGCTCGGGATGTGCATGTCGTCTATGCAGATAGAGCTGCCTGAAACGGACGCGTAACGGAAACCGAGTTTTTCAATGTTGTCGAGGAATATGACCGTAGGCTTTTTGCCGAGCCTTTTGTAACAGTACTCAACAAGTTTCCCGACTTCCTTCTTTGTCATTTCCTTATTGACCATATTAAACGGAACGCCGTCCGGCAATATTTCACAGAGTATCATGCGTCCTGTCGTGGTCTCAAGAACAGCGCCGTCCTTCTTTACTCTTATATTTGCGTGTACGTCAACTACACCGGCGTCATACGCGACTCTTACTTCTTCAGGGCCGGAGAACAACTTTCCCTCTCCCTTTACGTTCTTCCTGGATTTCGTCAGATAATAGATGCCAAGCACCATGTCCTGTGTAGGCGTTGCAATGGGCTTGCCGCTTGCGGGACTGAGGATATTATTTATTGACATCATCAGCACGCGCGCCTCTATCTGCGCCTCTATAGAAAGAGGCACATGCACTGCCATCTGATCGCCGTCAAAGTCAGCGTTGAAAGCCGTGCAGACAAGGGGATGAAGTTTTATCGCCTTGCCCTCTACGAGCACCGGATCAAACGCCTGCATTCCAAGCCTGTGAAGGGTCGGCGCCCTGTTTAACAGCACCGGGTGTTCGGCGATGACCTCATCAAGACAATCCCAGATGATGTCCTCGCCTCTTTCAACTAATTTCTTTGCGGCCTTGATTGTGGTGACAACGCCTTTTTCTTCAAGCTTGCTGAATATGTAAGGCTTGAACAACTCAAGCGCCATCATCTTGGGAAGTCCGCACTGGTGCAGCCTGAGTTCCGGGCCAACAACAACAACTGAACGGCCTGAATAGTCAACCCTCTTTCCAAGCAGGTTCTGCCTGAAACGTCCCTGCTTTCCTTTTATCATGTCGCTCAGGGATTTCAGCGGCCTCTTTGTCGTGGCTTTTAAAACCCTGCTTCTCCTGCCGTTGTCAAAGAGCGCGTCAACCGCCTCCTGAAGCATCCTTTTTTCATTGCGGATGATAACGCTCGGGGCGTTCAGCTCCATCAGCCGCTTAAGCCTGTTGTTCCTGTTTATCACCCTTCTGTAAAGGTCATTAAGATCAGATGTTGCGAACCTTCCGCCTTCAAGAGGGACCAGTGGACGTAGATCTGGAGGAAGGACCGGGATGACATCCATGATCATCCATTCGGGCTTATTGCCTGACTTTCTGAATGCCTCAACAACTCTCAGGCGTTTTGTGAGTTTCCTCTTTATGCCGAGAGATGTGGTTGCATGCATCTTTGTTCTCAGTTCTTTTGCGAGTTCTTCAAGATTTATACTCCTGAGCAATTCCTTTACTGCCTCTGCGCCTATGCCGGCCCTGAACTTGTCGCCGAACTCCTGCACGTTTTTTCTGTATTCTTCGTCAGTGAGCAGGTCTTTGTCCTTCAGCTTTGTTTCGCCCGGATCAATGATTACATAGCTCTCAAAATAGAGCACCTTCTCAAGCATGCGCATGGTCATGTCAAGGAGCGTTCCTATCCTTGACGGAATGCCTTTTAAAAACCATATATGCGCTACGGGAGTTGCAAGCTCTATATGGCCGAGCCTTTCACGTCTCGCCTTTGCCTGAATGACCTCAACTCCGCACTTGTCGCATACCACTCCCCTGTGCTTCATCCTTTTGTATTTTCCGCATATGCATTCCCAGTCTTTGACCGGTCCGAATATCTTCGCACAGAAGAGTCCGTCTCTTTCGGGCTTGAATGTACGGTAATTTATGGTTTCGGGCTTTTTTACCTCGCCGTAGGACCAGGCCCTTATCTTTTCCGGAGAGGCAAGCTTTATCCTTATTGCCTCAAACTCCGTCGGATTCTTCGGCTTTTCAAATATTGAATATATATCTTCCAAGTTACTTCCCCCTTTTATAGGTTTATTGAAATTTTAAACTTAATATTTCCTCATAAATTTCCTTAAAGTCATTGACCTGAAAATATGCCGTCATTCCCGCATTCCGTTTAGCGGGAATCCAGCGTCTTTCAATTAGGAACTGGATTCCGGCTTACAGACTGCCGGAATGACAGATCGGGTCAATAACGCTCAAAACATATTTACATCCTGACTCTAACCATTATTTCTTCTTGCCTCCGGCAACCGCTTTGCGTTTCTCGCTTTTCTCGCCGCCGTTTTTGCCTTTTTCAGGGAATATCTTTTCCTCTAAAAGGTCTACGTCAAGGCCGAGACTCTGAAGCTCCTTGATCAAGACGTGGAAGGACTCAGGCACTCCGGGCTCAAGATTGACGTCTCCTTTAACAATCGCCTCGTACACCCTCGCCCTGCCGGTGACGTCATCACTTTTGACGGTGAGAAATTCCTGAAGCGTGTATGCCGCGCCGTATGCCTCAAGCGCCCAGACTTCCATCTCTCCAAGCCTCTGTCCGCCGAACTGCGCCTTGCCGCCAAGCGGTTGCTGTGTAACGAGTGAGTAAGGTCCTATTGAACGCGCGTGTATCTTATCTTCAACAAGGTGATGGAGTTTCATGATATACATGTAGCCGACCGTGATGGGTTTCTGAAAAGGCTGTCCGGTCTTTCCGTCAAATAAATTAATCTGTCCGCTTGCAGGAAGGCCCGCTTCTTTTAAAAGCGCCTTGATCTCACGTTCGCTTGCGCCTTCAAAAACCGGCGTGGCCACATACAGGTTAAGGGTCTTTGCGGCCCATCCAAGATGTGTCTCAAGCACCTGCCCTACGTTCATTCTTGAAGGAACGCCCAGGGGATTGAGGATCACATCAACAGGCGTTCCGTCAGGAAGATACGGCATGTCCTCTTCGGGGACTACGATGGAAATAACGCCCTTGTTGCCGTGCCTGCCCGCCATCTTGTCGCCGACCTGGATCTTTCTCTTCATGGCTATATATACTTTCACGACCTTAAGAACACCAGGAGGCAGCTCGTCTCCCTTTTTAAACTGTTCCATCTTCCTCTCGAACTCGGCCTCAAGCTTCTTTATCTGCCCTGCTGTTTCATCTTCGATCTGCTTAAGCTGCTCCCTTTTTTCAGGGTCCAACAGCTTTACCTTGCGAAGGGACTTGTCGGGAATATTCTCAAGTATTTTCTCTGTAATCTTTTTCCCGGCTTCACACATTGCGTCTTTGACGCCTGAAACTCTTATTTCCTCCGCTACTTTTTCATTAAGCAGGAGGTCTCTCATTTTTTTGTAGCTGTTTTCCCTGAGTATCCTGTTTTCTTCTTCAAGGACCTGCTGCATCTTGTCTATCTTGTCTTCTTCTATGGCCTTGGTGCGCTTGTCTTTTGAAGCGCCCTTTCTTGTGAACACTTTGACATCTAAAACCGTTCCTTCAATTCCGGGCGGGACATAAAGGCAATTTTCCCTCACCTCTTCAGCCTTCTCGCCGAAAATGGCCCTGAGCAGTTTTTCCTCCGGCGTCAACTGGGTCTCGCTTTTTGGAGTGACTTTGCCGACGAGGATGTCGCCGGGTTTGACCTGCGCCCCAGTCCTTATTATTCCGCTTTCATCAAGGTCTTTGAGCGCCTCTTCCCCGATATTCGGAATGTCCCTTGTTATTTCTTCAGGCCCGAGTTTCGTCTCTCTTGCCTCTATCATAAATTCCTCAATGTGAATTGAGGTGAATACATCGTCTTTTACAAGGCGTTCGCTGAGGATGATGGCGTCCTCAAAGTTGTACCCTCCCCACGGCATGAAGGCGACAAGCACATTTTTGCCGAGGGCAAGCTCCCCTCTATCAGTAGCAGGGCCGTCCGCGATTACCTGATTTTTCTTTACCCTCTGTCCGGCAACGACAATGGGCTTCTGGTTGACACAGGTGGCCTGGTTGGACCTGTAAAATTTAACCAGATAATACACATCCACGCCGCCGTCATCACACCTTACAATAATCTTTGAGGCGTCAACGGATTCGACCACTCCTGCCCTCTTTGCAGCAATAACAACGCCTGAGTCTCTCGCAGCCACCGCCTCAACTCCCGTGCCGACGCGCGGGGCATCTGTTTGAAGCAGCGGCACAGCCTGCCTCTGCATGTTGGAACCCATCAGCGCCCTGTTGGCATCGTCGTTTTCAAGAAACGGAATCAGCGACGCGGAGACACTGACTATCTGCTTTGGCGAGACGTCCATATATTCCACTTCCTGCGGGGTCACTAATTTAAAATCGCCCCCGATCCTCGCGGACACCGTATCGCCGATAATGTTGCCTTTTTCATCCATAGGCGAGGTCGCCTGAGCGATGACATGGGTTTCCCCTTCGATTGCGGAGAGGTAAACAACCTCGCTTGTGACCCTGCCGTTTTGGACTTTTCTGTACGGCGATTCAATAAAGCCGTAGTCGTTGACCCTTGCGTACGATGCAAGAGAAGTGATGAGGCCGATGTTCGGGCCTTCAGGAGTTTCTACGGGACAGATACGTCCATAGTGAGTGGGATGCACGTCCCTGACTTCAAAGCCCGCCCTCTCTCTCGTTAAACCTCCGGGGCCGAGAGCGCTCAATCTCCTCTTGTGAGTTATCTCGGACAGCGGGTTTGTCTGGTCCATGAACTGGCTGAGCTGGCTTGAGCCGAAAAATTCTTTTATGACCGCTATAACGGGTTTCGCGTTGATAAGGTCATGCGGCATGGCGGTCTCAAGCTCTGTGAGGGTCATCTTTTCCTTGATCGCCCTTTCCATTCTTACAAGTCCGATCCTGAACTGGTTTTCAAGCAGTTCTCCTACCGCCCTTATCCTTCTGTTTCCAAGGTGATCAATGTCATCCACATCGCCCTTTGCGGCCCTGAGGTCGAAGAGATAGCGAAGGATCTCTATAATGTCTTTATCGGTCAGGACCCTGTTCTCCAGAGGGATGTCAAGCCCCAGCCGTTTGTTAAGCTTGAGCCTGCCAACCTCCGACAGGTCGTATCTTTTCGGATCAAAAAACAGTCCCTCAAAGAGCACCTTTGCATCATGAATTGAAGGCGGCTCTCCGGGTCTGAGCTTTTTATAAATCTCTATTAATGCCTCGTCTGTAGTGCCTACTTTGTCCAGTAATAAAGTATCTCTCAGAGACGGAAGATATCTGATGCCGTCAATGTACAGCAGGTGGAGCGAAGGGATTTTCATGGCCACTATTTTTTCCATGACCTGCTCTTTGATCTCTTCATTGCTCTCTAATATGACCTCACCCGTCTCAGGGTCTATTATGTCGTTCAGCGTCACCCTGCCGATGAGCTCTTCTTTCAGGATGGATATCTCTTTAACATTCGCGGCCTCCATTTTTTTAATGGCCGACCTCGTTATCCTTCCGCCTTCCTTTACGATCACTTCCTCAGTCTTTGGGTCTAAAATACTTTTAAAGGCCTTGGACCCGACAAGCACTTCGCTGACCTTACGGGTGGCAACACCGTTTTTTATTGTTATCTCCTCTATCGGGTAGTAAATTTTCAGTATCTGCTCCTCTGCATAACCGAGCGCTTTAAGGATAATTGTGGCATGAAGTTTTTTCCGGCGGTCAATCCGCACATAAAGGGTGTCTTTGGTGTCGAATTCAAAATCAAACCATGAACCTCTTGCAGGGATTATTCTCGCCGAAAAGAGTACCTTGCCGACCGGAGATTTGCCTTTGTCATGACTGAAGAATATTCCGGGGGAACGATGGAGCTGGCTGACAACGACTCTTTCAACGCCGTTGATTACGAACGTGCCCGTGTCGGTCATTAGCGGAAGCTCTCCAAGGTAAACCTCCTGCTCTCTGGACTCTTTTAACCGCTTCTTGCCCGACTCCCCTTTCTCCCACAGGTTCAGCTTTACCCTTATCTTCAGGGGGGCGGCATAATTAATGCCCTTGTCAAGAGACTCCCTCAGATCGTATTTTGGTTTGCCGATTATGTATTCAATGAATTCAATGGATGAGGTCTCATTGTAATCGGTGATGGGGAATACGCTGCTGAATGCCGCCTGCAATCCATATTCATCCCTTTTTTCAGACGGGACATTTTCCTGCAGGAAACGCTCAAACGAACGCTTCTGTATCTCAATGAGATTCGGGATCGCGAGTATCTCCGGTATCTTCCCAAAGTTTTTTCTTACCCTTAAAGCTTCTGCCATATCTCTCCTTTAATTAGAACACAGAAAACAGATTTCAGAACACAGACATTGTTTCTCCTTTGTCTGTGCTCTGCGCTCTGTGCTCTTATATCTTAAATTTACTTTAACTCTACTTTTGCGCCCTGCTCTTCAAGCTTTGCCTTTATGGCCTCTGCCTCTTCCTTGGACACGCCGGTCTTTATCGGTTTCGGCGCTCCGTCAACAAGGTCCTTTGCCTCTTTAAGTCCGAGGCTTGTAAGCTCTCTGACAACCTTGATGACCTGGATCTTTTTATCTCCTGCTGCAGTGAGGACAACGTCAAAACTTGTTTTCTCTTCCGCTGCTGCGGCGGCTGCCGGGGCTGCACCTGCTGCGGCTACTGCAACCGGCGCTGCTGCCGAAACTCCGTAACGCTGTTCAAAATCCTTAATGAACTCCGACATCTCCAATATGGTCATTTTATCAATAAACTCAAACACCTGATCTTTTGTTGCAGACATCTTTAAATCCTCCTTAAATTATTCAGTGTTAAGTGACAGTGTCGTGTGTCAGTATTTTTATTTCTGACACTAATCACTGACACTTCTATTTAGTGTTAGTGATTTTTACTCGCGTTTTCGTTTTAATGCTTCCATCGCATAAGCAAACTGCGCGAGCGTTGCATTCAATAATCTTGCAAGCTTGCTCACAGGCGCCTGCATGGCCCCGGCCAGCATAGCCAGTTGGGTCTCTCTCGACGGTAATGCCGAGATAGTCTTCAGCGCGTCAAGATTGTAGACTCCGCCCTCGATAAGACCGCCCTTTATCTGCAGCTTCTCATTAGTCCTGCTGTATTCAAGCACTTTCTTCACGAGAAGAACAGGGTCGTCATAACCGATGGCTATTCCAACCGGGCCTGTGAAATTATCTTTTGCAGCTTCTACAGATGTTCCCTTTGCGGCTATCTTGGCAAGCGTGTTCTTGACAACCTTGAATTCCAGCGCGGCAGACCTGAGGCTGTTTCTTAAACCTGAGATCTCTTCGACATTAAGCCCGCGGTACTCGGTAAATACAACTCCCTTTGCCTTTTGAAATTTGTCCTGAAGCTCTGAAACTGCTATTTTTTTCTCGTCCTTATTCAGCTCTTTCACCCCTTTCTTTCTATCAGAGACTCCCGAAAACTGAAAAGTCAGGAGTTAAGAGTTCGCATTAAGAGTTAATAATACTAAACACATTGCATCAACTCTCAATTGCTCACTTTCAACTATCAACTTGCTTCCGGTCTGTGCGGGCTGAGAGGTCTTCACTCAATTATGCTGTCCAGGATTGGATATAGCACCCGCGGTCTCTGACCTATTTTTAGCTAACAGTTATCAGCTAACAGCTGATAAATTATCCGGTTGCCACACTGGCAACGTTTACTGGAACTCCAACTCCCATCGTAGATGAGATGGATATTTTTTTAAGATATTTTCCTTTGCTCGAAGACGGCTTTGCCTTTTCAATGGCCCTTATAACGGCCTTGGCATTGTCCAGGAGTTTATCGCCGTCAAACGACACCTTGCCGATTGAAACGTGAACTACTCCGGCCTTTTCAGTTCTGTAGTCGGCTTTACCTGCCATTAAATCTTTTACCGCCTTGCCTACGTCAAACGTAACGGTCCCCGACTTAGGGTTCGGCATGAGTCCTCTTGGCCCGAGGACTTTTCCAAGCTTCCCGACCACTCCCATAATATCAGGCGTTGCCACAACCTTGTCAAAGTCAAGCCATCCGCCGTTGATCTTCTCCAGCATGTCCTCTGCCCCTACAAAATCAGCCCCGGCGCTTTTGGCTTCCATCGCCTTTTCACCCTTTGCGAAAACAAGCACCCTGACCTTTTTACCAAGCCCGTGAGGCAGCACGACGCTGCCTCTTATCATCTGGTCAGACTTTTTGGGGTCTACGCCGAGGTTCATTGCCAGGTCAACTGTCTCGTCAAATTTTGTATGAGCAAGCTGTTTGACAAGATCAACCGCCTCCTTGATATCGTATTGTTTTGTGCTATCTATTTTTTCTTTTGCGCTGCTGTGTTTCTTATTCATTCCGCCTCCCAATATATAAAACTGTATAACTTAATTTTGCAATTTGCACTTTGACCCTATTCTACTATATCAACTCCCATGCTCCTGGCAGTGCCCTTGATGGTGTTAACGGCCTTCTCAAGACTGAATGCGTTAAGGTCAGGCATTTTTGTCTTTGCAATTTCCCTGACCTGGTCCATTGTGAGCTTGCCGACCTTGTCCTTGTTGGGTGTGCTCGAACCTTTGATTATACCTGCCGCCTTCTTGATCAATTCAGAGGCGGGAGGGGTTTTAAGGATAAATGTGAACGAGCGGTCTTTGTAGATCGTAAGCACAACCGGAATGATCGTATCTCCCAAAGCCTGGGTCTGGGCGTTGAACGCCTTGCAGAAATCCATAATATTGATTCCATGAGGGCCGAGCGCCGGACCTATCGGCGGGGCGGGGTTTGCCTTTCCTGCAGTTACCTGAAGTTTTACCTGTGCTGTTATTTCCTTCTGTGCCATCTATCTATTCCTCCAATAATATCAACATCCGCAGACCTCACAGATTACGCAGATAAAAAATTATTTTTTACAAGCAGGCATCTGTTGTTATCTGTGTAATCTGTTGATTAATTTTTATGTTTTCTCCACCTGCATGAAGTTTAATTCAACCGGCGTTGACCTGCCGAATATTGTAACCATAACTTTCAGCTTATTGTGGACGATGTCGACTTCATCAACAAACCCGTTGAAGTTGACAAAAGCGCCGTCCATTATCCTTACGGCATCGCCCCTTTCAAACTGTGTCTTGACCTGCGTGGAAGGGCCTTTTTCTATCTGCTGGACAATAACGTCCATTTCTTCAGGGTGCAGTGGCGTTGGCTTTTCCCCTCCGACAAAGCCGGTGACCCTCGGCGTGCTGCTTACAAGATGCCAAGTCTCATCATTGAGATCCATCTCAATGAGAATATATCCGGGATAAAACTTTTTTGTAGTTTCCTTTTTCTTCCCCGCTTTAAGCTCCACAACTTTTTCCGTCGGGATCAAAATCTGGCCGACCTTGTCTTCCTGCCCTCTTCGCTGGGCGTTGTCCTTGATACTTGTCTTGACCTTTTCTTCAAACCCTGAATAAGTGTGCACTACATACCACTGTTTCGCCATAAATTCTCCTACTTTACTACCATGCCAATCAGCTTGGAAAGCAGCAAGTCAATTAGTCCTAAAAATATTGATATGATAAATACCATCGCAAGCACCACTTTTGTTGAACCAATCACTTCATCCTTTCCAGGGAATACCACCTTCTTCAGTTCAACCTTTGCTTCTCTGAAAAATTCTTTTATCCTCTCTAACATTGTCTTATTTCCTTATCTTTGTTTCTACCCGGTTTAGAAAACTCCCAGGCGCATCCCGTTACAAATTAATACCCTTGCCATTTTTCATCCCGGCTAAAAAGACCGGCTCTATTTCAAACGGGCTCAAATGGCAGGCCAGGAGGGATTCGAACCCCCAACCCTCGGATTTGGAGTCCGACGCTCTAGCCGTTAGAGCTACTGGCCTACGCCTTTGTCTCTTTGTGATCAACATGCTTTCTGCAATGTTTACAATACTTCTTCAGGGCAAGTTTTTCGGTCGTGTTCTTTTTATTCTTAGTGGTCGTGTAATTCTTGCCTTTGCAGCTGGTGCATTGTAAAAGTACGATGTCCTGCATTTAAATCCGTTCTCCTTATCTACAATCTCTTAAATTGACTTTTTATTCTTAAGTCTTTTATTAAGCGGATAGCTAATAGCTGTAAGCTTTAAGCTATTCAACAACCTCTGTCACAACTCCGGCGCCTACTGTCCTGCCGCCTTCTCTCACCGCAAACCTCAATTCCTTCTCCATTGCTATCGGTGTTATCAACTCTATTTCCATTGTCACGTTGTCTCCGGGCATTACCATCTCCACTCCCGCCGGAAGCTTCGCCACTCCCGTAACATCCGTGGTCCTGAAGTAAAACTGCGGCCTGTATCCATTGAAGAACGGCGTGTGCCTTCCGCCCTCTTCCTTTGTCAATATATATACTTCTCCCTTGAACTTCTTGTGCGGTGTGATGCTGCCGGGCTTTGCCAGCACCATTCCTCTTTCCACTTCTTCCTTGGCGGTACCTCTCAGCAACACTCCGATATTATCTCCGGCCCTTCCTTCATCCAGCAGCTTCCTGAACATCTCCACTCCTGTCGCCACTGTCTTTCTTGTATCTCCAAGCCCTACTATCTCGACTTCTTCTCCTACCTTCACTATTCCTCTTTCCACTCTGCCTGTCACAACAGTTCCTCTTCCTGATATGCTGAACACGTCTTCTACAGGCATCAGGAACGGTTTGTCTATGGCCCTCTCAGGTGTGGGCACATAGCTGTCTACTGCGTCTAACAATGCCTGAAGAGGCTTGTATGCTTCTGCTGTTGCTTCATTAGCGGCTTCCAAAGCCATCAACGCAGACCCTTTTACTATCGGCACCTCGTCTCCAGGAAATCCTTATTTG
>JACQZF010000042.1 GCA_016213945.1 Nitrospirota bacterium
AGTGCCAAAATGAAAATTTGCAATCCGTAACCAATTGATACTGTTAAACTTATTTTTTGAGCTCATGAACTTGGGTTATGAAATTCTTTCAAACCCGCATCAAATCTGAAGAGTATTTGCAACGCTCTCTTCAGTGGTTATGCGTCCAGATTTCCGATATAATATAACCCAATCAGCCCTTAGCACCCTGTTCTGCTTCAGACGGAAACATAATTTTCTTCAATAAGATTAAGCTATAGTCTGGTAAAATGAAAGTAGGATTTATTTTAGGTTTTTGGAGGCAAGGGAGAAAACAACGGATTATCGTTGTAAGCGATGGTACCTATCACCAGCTAAATAAGCTGCTTAATGTGATAATCTTGAGTTTCCTCTTATGCCTAAAAAACCTTCTGTGTCTGAAACAGAAATACAGAAAAAGTAGCTTATTTTTTGAATGAAAAATTATGTTTCACGGTGAACCAGCACCCCATCCCTTTCCTTATGGGAGAGGGACAGGGTGAGGGCTGATATCACACAAATTCAGGAGGTACTACTATGACTGAACTTCGGCAACGCATGACTGAAGATTTACAATTAAGGGGGATGTCCCAACGGACACAGGAGATGTATGTTCGGGCTGTACGCCAGTGCCAGAGGTGCTACCTCCTTGCAGAACATTACGGGAAATCACCGGAATTGATCACTGAAGAAGAACTTCGTGACTATTTTCTGTATGTCAAAAACGAAAGGAAATGGTCCCGAGCTACCAGCACTATCGCCCTCCGTGGTATCAAGTTTTTCTACGATCACACGATAAAACGGGAGTGGACAATATTGAAGTTTATCCGTGCACAAAGGGAAAAGAAGCTACCTGTCATATTAAGTACTGAAGAAGTCCGGAGTGTACTGAAAAATGTCCGTTTACTGAGATATCGCAGCTGTTTACAAACCATTTATTCCTGCGGACTACGGCTGCAGGAGGGTACCAATCTTCAAGTAGCGGATATTGATAGTGCCAGAATGTTACTTCATATCCGTGGTGGAAAAGGCAACAAAGATAGATATGTTCCTCTGCCTCAAGCAACGCTTGACATCCTTCGGGAACAATGGAAAACACACCGCAATCCTGTCTGGATTTTCCCTGCTCCTGGTCGTGGTGACAACAACATGCAAACAGCCAATGAACCCATGCCAAAAAGTAGTGTGCAGAATGTGCTCAGGGATGTATTAAAATCGAGTGGTATTAACAAGCGAGCCTCAGTCCATACACTCAGGCATTCTTATGCTACACATCTTCTGGAAGCCGGGGTTAACCTTCGCCTCATCCAGGAATATCTGGGACATAATTCACTCCAAACTACGGCTATTTATGCACACCTTACGCAGAGAGCACATAATACAGCGTCCGAACATATCAATAACCTCATGAATAACCTTTAGGAGTTTTTATGGTAGAATTAGCTGAAATATTCCGTATTCATGGGACACAATATCGAGCAAAGTTTGGAAGCAGCATGCTGCTCAGACATCTGAAGGTAATGCGGGATATTGAAGAGTGTCGAACCGAGGCTTTTGGAGGACATGTTTGTTTCTGTGAAAAATGCGGAGAAAAACATTACAGTTATCATTCTTGCAAAAACAGACATTGCCCCAAATGTCAGAATGATACTGCCCAGAAATGGCTTCAAAAGCAGCAGGATCTCCTTTTGCCTGTTACACATTTTATGAATACATTTACATTGCCGGATTCTTTAAGGCAGCTTGCACGGAGCAATCAAAGGATGATTTACAATATCCTCTTCAAGGCATCTGCTGCAGCATTACAGAAAATGGCATTGGATCCCAAATATGTGGGTGGGGAAATAGGTATGATGGGCATTCTTCATACATGGACAAGGGATATAGCCTATCATCCACATATCCATTACATCATCCCTGCCGGCGGTCTCTCGGCTGATGGTACTCAATGGCTTTCTGCAAGGGGCAATTTTCTTATGCCGGTTAAGGCTCTTTCAATCATTTTCCGTGCAAAATTCTCCTGATGAACTGAAAAAGACCAAACTTTTTAATACTGTCCCTGCGGATACATGGAAAAGAGATTGGGTTGTTCACAGCAAACCGGTTGGTTCTGGAGCACACGCATTCAAGTATCTGGCACCTTATGTCTTCCGAGTAGCCATCAGCAATAGGCGTATCCTGAAACTACAGGAAGGGATGGTTACCTTTCAGTACAAGGAATCGGACACGGGTAAACTCAAAACGCGGACAGTAGCTGCTGAAGAATTTATTCGCCGTTTCTTACAGCATGTTCTGCCTGACAGGTTTGTGAAGGTAAGATATTACGGAATATGGAGTCCAAACAAGCGGCATTTGTTAAATAAAGCCAAAGAGCTTCTTGGTGTTACGATTACTGAACAAGAATTGCCTGAGGTTAAAAATGAAGCCAAACCTTTTTGTTGCCCAAAGTGCAGAGGTGCGTTGATAATAACTGAGAATCTACAACCGAAAAAAAGGAGACCACTTTGATCAGAAAATCCATGGTAGTTTATTCTGAATATCTGATTCATCTGCGTAAAAATAACACAAATGTATTACGCCATGGGAGAGGTATGTCTGATTACGAAAATAAAAGCAAAATCAGCGATTTTGAAAGCACTGAAGATGCTACCCAATGTTGGGGAAATGAGCACTAATGCCAGAGGTGCTATCTCCTCTTTCCTGCTATCAGTTCCAACCCGTACGACTTATTGCAAAATAATACACTAAAACAACTCACATTCTTGTTCAAACTCCAAATAGTAACCCCCGCTTAATTCAACACAGAATTGTGTGTCGGCTACCAGCGTGGTCATACAACATTTCTCTCCGTGCACCGCTCCACACGAATTCTTACTATGTTAGACCCAAAATCCTCAAAGCTTGGAGGCCAGATTTGGGCACAAGTTGTGTTGAAATCGAAGTCAACTGGACAACAAACACACTTTATAGTCCGAGGATCAAAGGATTGAAATGTTTGCATGTGCTTTCGACTTTGCCATATTTGCGACAATCTTTGATTAATTATAGAACCGAAGGACAACCCCTTATTTTTGAAAATGGGAGAACACACCTCTGGACAAGGAAATACATCACCTTCTGGGCTTATGGCTATAGACATTGACATCGCAAAACAGTGATCAAAAGGTCTTATGTTCGGCATACGTTTTTTGACTCTTTTAGGGTCGCTTCGTTCAAGCTGTTTAATGATTGCAAGTGTATCCCTATACTCCTCAGTCTCTATAAACTGGTAATCTTGGATGGCACTTGAATCGAGTGGTGCCCACGGAAAAGAATATCTGATATTGTCAACACCCATGTCTAACAGTTTATCTTGCATAGGTCTCAAAACTGCATCTCGACAACATTCTTTTACAATGCCTATAGGGGCATTAATTTGAAGTGAGGAATTTTCTTTGTTTCGTATCTTGGATAGTTTCTCTATCTTTGGCAAAAGGTCTTCGTAGAGTCGATCTGTGATGACGGATGCTGTGATGTTGAAAGATATGTAGATAGGCTTCAATGTCTTCTTACATTTGTTAGCACTTGTAACAAGTATGTGGCACAGATCGTCATCGAGCGACAAACCATTGGTATATATGCCAAAACGGAATTGTAATTCGCCAACTATTGAAATAGCACGCCTTATGTCTGGATAAAGCAACGGCTCTCCATACATCCCAGCAAAAACGATAAGGGGTTCCTCGTCTTTTAGTTCTGGTGCTTCACGCAGGTCACGCAGTATATTAGTCTCTATGATGCCTACAGGAAGATTTGTTCGGTGCTGAGGAGCAAGATCAAGACCATAGCAAAAGGGACACCGAAGTTGACACTGACCCGAAGGATGAATTTCTACCTTGTCCAAAAAAAATGTGGAAGTGTATCTTGCGACCTTGCTTCAGTTAGTGCCTGTGCTATATCTTGTTTGTCCCACAAGTCAGAAAAACCGTAAACACTCTTATCCTCACCCTTAACTAATTCAGATACAGATTTCTGGACTTTTGATTTCTTTGTCATTTCTATCCTCCTTAATTGGCTCCAAATAGTAGTCATCACGGTAGGACAGCCGGTTACCCGACTGCCCCCGCACAAATCCCGGCGTGCGGAATTACCGCACCGGGCTCTTCAAAGTTATTCGCTTCGCACTCCACACCTCTGCTATTCCCCGCAGTGAGGCTTGCATTGTTTCTCCAGCCCTTCGTGTCCGGACAATGTTTCCTTTGCGGGCTACATAACTTTGCTGACCCCTTCCCCTTGTAAACGGCTCTCCCGTTCTCTGAGTACTATGAGTCAGTCTGACTCCCTATGAATCTTCAGCCATCCTTCTTTCTGTTGGGTAGGCTTACCTGCTATTTCCATCACTTAGATTCCGGCCTATTCCTGCCACCTGAGTTTC
>JACQZF010000043.1 GCA_016213945.1 Nitrospirota bacterium
ACGTGTGAAGGGCTATAAGGAAATTCCAAAATTAGTGGCTGCCTTCAGGCAGAAAACTCTTGACGGAAAGGAGATGGCTGCTTAAAATCATGAAGCCGAGGTCCTTCCCACTTCAACGAAAGAAAGGGACAAGTTCGAAAAGAGAGAGGAGGTATACAGGCAATGGGAGTAATATCTATCAGATTTAATAGTGATGAGGAGAAGATATTGAAGAAATTATCTGACCATTTTCATGAGGATAAATCTGCTTTGATAAAAAAATCATTAGTAGAGTTATATGAGAATGTCTTGGACTTGAATACTATAGCGAGATACGAGGAAAGAGAAAAGAAGAAAAAAGTGTCCTTTACTACTGCCGAGGATATTTTAAAAGAGTCCAGGAATTGATATGCCTCATTCAGACCAGACGTCCAATTCAAACTGGACCATTCTTTTTATCTGCTGGCTGATAGCCGGTATCTCTGCGCTGGGGAGCCTGTTTTTCAGCGAGATAATGAAATTCGCTCCCTGTGTTTTGTGCTGGTATCAGAGAATTTGTTTGTTCCCCTTAGTGTTAATATTGACAGTGGGGCTCTTCCCCTTTAATAAAAGCGTTGTTAAATTTGCCCTTCCGTTGGCGATAGCAGGATGGTTCATCGCGCTCTATCATAACCTTCTTTATACCGGGATCATTCCCGAAAGCATACAACCCTGCAGTCAGGGCGTTTCATGCACAGAGGACTACATCAAACTGTTCGGCATTTTCACAATTCCCATGCTGGCGTTAATGTCATTTTCAGCCATAGCAGCATTATTATTTTTGTTAAAGAGGAGGCTTTCCAGATGAAAAAGCAAAAAACAATCAAGAAGCAGAAACCAGTCGAAAAACAGAAGACAATGAAAAAGCAGAATATAGTTTTAATCTCAGCGGTCTGCCTGGTGATCGTGTTTGCGCTCGGCAGTTATTTCTATAAAAGCCAGCAAACAGCAAAGCTGAGCTTTATGGCCAGGGAAAACGCTTCAACGTTTGTCAGGGATTATTCGCTGACACTCGGCAGTAATGATGCAAAAGTTTATATCGTGGAATTTTTTGACCCCGCGTGTGAAACCTGTAGAGATTTTCATCCTTTCGTTAAAAACCTGATGGCTGAAAACCAGGGCAAAATGAAGCTTGTTCACAGATACGCTCCTTTTCATCCCGGCTCAGATTATTTTGTAAAGATACTGGAAGCGGCGAGGAAACAGGGAAAGTATTGGGAAACTCTTGAGGCCATGTTCAATAGTCAGCATATCTGGGCAAGCCATCATAATCCCCAGCCTGAATTAATATGGCAATTCCTCCCGCAGGCTGGACTGAATATTGAGCAAATTAAAACTGACATGAACGGTCCTGAGATTGCTAAACATATCGCGCAGGACCTTGCGGACGCCAACTCTCTCAATGTCAGGCAGACACCTGAATTTTTTGTAAACGGCAGGCCCCTCCCAAGCTTTGGTTACAGCCAGTTAAGAGAATTGGTAGAAGCCGAAATTCGGGCAAATTATTAAATCTGAATCAGCAGCAGTAAAGCACATTAATAAATAAACCTGCATGAATGAATATCATTCTTTTTGACGAAACAGATTATTATCAGAACAGAGATACGATCAGGTTGTCTGACTACAGGTTTGATCATATTTGGAAAGTTATAAGATCGAAGAAGAATGATCTGTTACAAGTTGGACTGATAAACGGCAAGCTTGGGACCGGAAAGGTCATAGAGATAACCAGACAGTTTATTGATATTTCAGTGACACTGGATAAAGACCCTCCCTTACCGGCACCCCTCACTTTAATATTAGCTCTGCCAAGGCCGAAGATCTTGAAAAGGACTTTAAAGCATATAATCACTTTGGGCGTCAAAAAGATATTCTTGATAAATTCATTCCGGGTGGACAAAAGCTACTGGCAAACTCCTGTCCTTGCCCCGAAAAAGATAAAAGATATTGTCCTGAACAGCCTGGAACAGTCCTGTGATACCATCTTACCTGAGCTTTCTCTGAAACCTCTGTTCAGACCTTTTGTTGAAGACGAATTGCCGGGCATAATAAAAAATACGGTCCCCGTGCTCGCCCATCCGAAAGCCGCTAATAAGCTTGTTGATACTTCAGGAAAACACTTTACCCTCGCAGTCGGGCCTGAAGGCGGATTCATTCCTTACGAAATAAATAAATTAAAGGAATGCGGATTTGAAGAATATAATTTCGGACAAAGAATTTTACCCGTTGAAACCGCTGTGCCGAGTATTATTTCACTTTTGACCAGATGAATTAATTCCCGCGTGGACTTACTTGGGATTCCCGTCCCCAAGCTTCTTCTTCATCTCAAATAATTTATTGAGCGCCTCAAGCGGGGTCATGCTCATTACATCAAGGCCGAGTAGTTCTTTCATCACAGGGTCAGCCTGTGTTGTAAAGAGGTCAAGCTGGTTGACCTTTGCTGTTTCAGAAGACAGAGGCTGGGTAGTGTACGCGAGCTTTGGCGTGCCGAGTTCATTCAGCTCCGATTTCTCAAGGTTGGACAAGATCTCTTTCGCGCGTTCAATTGTGGAAAATGGAAGCCCGGCAAGGCGCGCGACCTGAATGCCGTAGCTTTTATCAGCGGCGCCCTCTTCAATTCTCCTGAGGAAAATTATTTCATCGCCCCACTCCTTCACAGCCACGTTCAGATTTTTTATCCCGTCGAGTATCAGCGAGAGCTCGGTGAGTTCGTGGTAATGAGTAGCAAAGAGTGTCCTTGCCCTCAACTCCTTCGCGATAAATTCCACGACCGCCCATGCGATGCTGATGCCGTCAAAGGTGCTTGTCCCCCTGCCCACTTCATCCAGCAGGATCAGGCTTTTCATTGACGCGTTGTTTAAAATATTCGCGGTCTCTATCATCTCAACCATGAATGTGCTCTGCCCTTTTGTTATGATGTCGGAAGCGCCGATTCTTGTGAATATCCTGTCGACTATCCCAACCCTCGCCTCTCTGGCGGGGACGAAACTCCCTATCTGCGCCATCAGCACGACAAGCGAGATCTGTCTCATGTACGTTGACTTGCCTGCCATGTTGGGGCCTGTGATTATTGATATGTTGTTCGCGGCGGAATCTATCAATGAATCGTTCGGAATAAATTTTTCCCCTGCCGACAATCTCTCGATTACGGGATGCCTGCCCTCGATGATCTGGATCACATCGCCGTCATCAACGAGCGGACGTTCGTAATTATATTTTTTCGCGATATAGGCGAAACTGTGCAGGGCGTCAAGCTCCGCGATCGCGGCTGATGTCCTCTGAAGCTTCTCCGTCTCGGCGGCAATGGTGTCTCTTACCTTGATGAAGACATCGTACTCAAGGTTCTTCAGCCGTTCCTCCGCGCCAAGGACCTTTGCCTCGTAGTCTTTCAATTCAGGAGTGATGTATCTCTCGCCGCCAACGAGCGTCTGTTTCCTGATAAAGTCAGCGGGGACCTGAGTGAGATTCGCCTTTGTGATCTCGATGTAGTAGCCGAAGACCTTGTTGTAGCCGACCTTCAGCGACGAAATTCCGGTCCGCTCTCTTTCCTTTGCCTGGAGATTGGCAATGAAATCCTTTCCGCTGCTGCTTATCTCGCGCAGCTCGTCTATCTCGGTGTTAAAACCTTTTCTTATCAGGCCGCCGTCTTTCAGGGTGAAGGGAGGGTCTTCGGAGATCGCCTTTTCAATGAGTGCCTTTACATCTTCAAGCACGTCGATCTGTCTCTCAAGAGATTTGATCGTCCTGTTATCATATTCCTGAAGAAGCGCTTTCAGCTCCGGCAATCTCGCCAGGGAATTCCTCAATGATAAAAGGTCCCTCGCATTGGCAGTCCCGCTGCCGATACGGGAGGCAAGCCGCTCGATATCGTATATCTCTTTTAAATGCGTTTGTATTTTTGAAAACCTGCCAGTATCACTCATCAGCGCGCTTACCGCGTCCTGTCTGCCCGATATCTCGTGCGGGTCAAGCAGTGGATTAAGCAGCCACGCGCGCAAAAGCCGGCCGCCCATAGGAGTGAAGGTTTCATCTAAAACCCACAGGAGACTTCCCTCGGTCTCGCCGCCGCGCATGTTCTTGGTGATCTCAAGGTTCCTCAGAGTCGCCGCGTCAAGCAGCATATGTGATGAGCGCCTGAGCACGCTTATCTTTTTGAACGCGAGCATGTCCTTCTGCGTCTCTTCAAGATAATTTAAAAGCGCGCCTGCCGCGGAGATGCCGACTATCATGCCTTCGCACCCGTAGCCGTCAAGCGATGAGACCCTGAAATGTTTGATCAGCTTCCTGTACGCCTCTATGTAATCGAAGTACCAGTCGTCATATGTCGTGAGATAGTAGTCGCTGAGGTTGTCAATTATCGATGAATTGCTTTTGAAGCTGAACGGGTATAAGATCTCCTTCGGCTGAAACCTGTTTATCTCGTCTCCGAGGGAGTTGTGTGTTTCGTAGATCAAAAATTCCCCTGTCGTGATGTCCGCGACCGCAATGCCGTAAATATTTTCCTTCTGGAAAAATCCGAGAATGTAATTATTCTCCTTCGGATTATCGGGAAGAAAGGTCCCCGGCGTGATCACCTTGATGACTTCTCTTCTTACGATCCCCTTTGCCTCTTTGGGGTCTTCGACCTGCTCGCAGACCGCGACCTTGAAGCCTGCCCTCACAAGTTTTGCGATATAGTTGTCGGCAGTAAAATGGGGAATGCCGCACATTGGAACCGGGTCTTCTTTTGCCTTGTCTCTTGACGTGAGCGTTATCTGCAATACTTTTGAGGCAACAACCGCGTCCTGCCCGAACATCTCGTAGAAATCCCCTAACCGGAAGAATACGATCGTGTCCGGGTAATTGCGCTTGACGTCATGATACTGCTTCATTAATGGGGTCAGTTCGGACATATCGTTTTAATAATAAACTTATCCGCATATATCACAGATAAATTCAAAGTCTGTGTTAATCTGAGTAATCTGTGGATTGATTCACTTTATCTGCTTATGTGCTCACTGTGGTTTTCTTTTAAGGAATTAAAAACTATAACATAATGGTGAAATTATAGAAAAGGGGATTTACTGCGCTTAATAAGCCGGCTTAGTGAAACATCCTGATATCAGGGGCGGATTTACATTTGCTTACAAATTCCAGATAATCCTGCGGGGGATTCACAAGCTCAACACCGATACCGTTCTCTTCAATGCAGGCATGATCAGCAGATGGTTTTGCCACTCTTTTGACCCTGATGGGGAGTTTAAAGGTCTGTCCGTCCTGGAGGACTACCACAATGAACATCGAATCAACCGGGAACTGCACCTTTGTACAGATGAACATGCCATTCTCCGAAAGATTGGCAACCGTTCCCGTGTAAACTATGGTGCCGTAGAACAATCTCGCCGGAAGTTTTGCAGGCAGCCTCTCAACAGTCCTTCTCTCCATAGCATTTTATCCTTATTAAGTTTGTGAAACTTGTGAAGTTTTTAACATAATAGCTTCCAAATGTCAATCGAAATTCTACAAAATCAAAACCATTAATCCATTACGACAACCTTGTTGCGTCCTTCTCTTTTGGCCCTGTAGAGCGCTTCGTCTGCTTTCTTAACCATCATCTCCGCAGATTCTATCCCTTTTCTGAATTCAGAAACTCCGAGGCTGATGGTCACCTTGATAATTTCACCGTCGTAGTTAGTCTCCTGCTGCTCTATGGCTGCCCTGAAACGCTCGGCGACAGTCAGCGCCGCCGGGATCCCCGTCTCAGGGAGCAGGCAGCAAAATTCCTCTCCGCCGTACCGTGCCAGGTAATCCACGTTTCTGATAATTGAAGCGACCCTTGAGCTCACCGCTTTCAAAATAAAATCGCCGCATTGGTGCCCATGCGTATCATTGACCTTTTTAAAAAAATCTATGTCCAGCATGACAAGGCTGAATACGCCACCGTATCTCTGGTGCCTGTTAAACTCCTCACTGAGTTTGCTTTCAAGAAATCTTCTGTTATAAATTCCCGTAAGTCCGTCCCTCATGTTAATTTCCAGGAGTTTTTGCTCATAGGCGGCAACTTCAGTGACATCCTGCACATAAATAAATAAATATTTTATTTCGTTGTTCTCATCACGGAGCGGTCCCATCGCGCAGCTCTGCTGCATAAATTCAAACCTGAAGTCAGCATAGCTTGTAGTCTTAAAAGGAAACAGGTGATGGTGCAGTTTTTGTGAAAAAAAACAGAAGTTCCCGAAAGAAAAAACCGACTTGCAGCTCCGTACAAACTTCGGATTATTCAGATGAGGAAAGGTGTTAAAAAAGGAAGAGCCTTTAATTTCATGCTCGGCAATCCCGCTGTGAACTTCCATCCAGCGGTTCCATCCATGGACCTTCATATCTTTATCAAGGATAACAATGCCGATATTGATAGCGTCAAATATCTGTTGGAACATTATTCGTATTGTTCTATAAAAATACGTAAAGCTTCTTTCAGCCATTTTATAGAATCGTTGTTTGTTACGAGGAATAAAAAACCGCTTACGTTACCTTCTGTAAAGCTGAAATCCGTTTTTAAGACAATCGCTGTCTTGTCAACATCAAACTGTCTTTCGGAAAGCGCATCGGTATAATATCTTTCCACGACTACCATCGGCGGCGTGTAAGTTACAACGTCCTTGAGCAATTCCGCAAGCTTGCCCACGCAGGCGCCTATAAGGATGTTGCCGACTTCCATCAGGGTCTCTCTTTCCAGGATATCAATAGGGTCGGATTCAAAGCTGCTGATTTCCCCTGGCCCGTGCTGCAGCATGGCTATCAACTCCTTACCCGAACCTGATGAAAAAACCAGAAGGGCGTCTCCTTTGAACCGTCCCCAGAAATTCTGTTCCACGATGCTGATTTTCTTATAGTCTTTGACGTGCTCCCTGATATACATGGGCAGCTCGGTCACCTGCATAATTTTTATAAAAGGAATGCTGAGCACTACATGGGTGTCTATCACGTCCGCGAGGTCTGCCGCGGATTTACCAAACGCGATATTCATTATCTCCTGAAGGATTTCTCCTTCCTCACTCGTCAGTATCTGATTTTCGTGTATTTCCATCATTATTGGACCTTTTGCAATGTATCCTGCGCCTTCATTATGGCAGCCAGCAGGTCTTCTTTCTTCAGAGGTTTTCTCAAAACCATATACGCGCCCAGATCCAATACCGTGGTTATTGCCTTCATCTGCACGTCAGCGGTAACAACAATAATTAAGGCATTCTTGTCATGTTTCATTATCTCTTCAATGGCTTCATAACCAGTCATAACGGGCATGGTTAAATCCATGAATGTTATGTCAGGGCGGATGCTTAAATATTTTTCCACGCCGTCCTTGCCGTCACAGGCCTCATAAAACTCAAATCCCTGGTCCTTTGGCAGACAGCTTTTCAGCATCTTCCTTGCTATCGGTGAATCATCAACAATCAATAATTTCTTTATCATTAGTTACCCGGCAATTGAATCGATTCGATAATAAGCCCTTCCATTATCCTGAAAATATAAGCATAGGGTATCATTTTTTTCAACATTATTATCAATAATAATCAAGTCAAGTTTAAGCTATAATAGCTTTATACTCATCTATATCGGAACTTATGAAAAAAAACTTTAAGCAATTATCACAAAAAGAAATAGCACTGTTTATTCACCAACTCCGCCAAAAACCCTTCAGGGTAAAACAGATCATTCACTGGATATATGGGAAGCTCGCAAGTTCCTTTAATGAGATGACAGACCTCCCCAAAGAACTTCGTGAGGAGCTTAATAAAACAGCGTTCATAAGCAATCTTCATCTTCTGCAAACCCGAGTCTCAGGCGACGGCACACATAAATTCCTGTTTGAGCTGGAAGATGGTGAAACAATAGAGAGCGTGCTGATGCCTAATACGTTGGGGGATGGAAAATTCACGCTGTGCATTTCCTCGCAGGCAGGCTGCGCCATGGGATGCGCTTTTTGCACGACCGGGAAACTGGGATTTAAAAGAAATCTCAAGGCGTACGAAATTGTTGATCAGGTGATATCCGTAGAAAGAAGTTTTTTAATCCCCTCTCCCGTTGCGGGAGGAGGCAAGGGTGAGGATGATTCCCAACAGAAAATTACCAACATCGTCTTTATGGGAATGGGGGAACCGTTGAATAATTTCAACGAAGTCGCAGAGGCGCTCTGGAAAATTACCGGTCTTATGGGCTTTTCAAAAAGAAGGATCACCATCTCCACAGCAGGCATCATTCCAAAAATTTATGAGCTCGCGGAGAAAGCCCCTGATATAAACCTCGCCATATCATTAAATGCGACAACCGATGAGATAAGAAACAAAATTATGCCTGTTAATAAAAAATATCCGTTTAAAAAACTCCTGAAAGCCTGCAAAGAATTTCCCCTGCCTCCCCGCAGGTTCATAACCTTTGAATATGTCCTGATAGATGGGACCAACGATACAGAAGAAGACGCCGCGAGGCTCGTAAAATTATTAAAAGGTATCCGGTCGAAAGTAAATTTAATACCGTACAACCCGCCTCTTCAGGAAAAGTCTCAGGTGTACAGGCAGCCCTCTGAGAACAGGATACTTGAATTTCAGAAAATTCTGCATAACGCAGGGATCACCGTGCTAATCAGAAAGAGTATGGGCGCTGACATCTCAGCGGCATGCGGACAATTGAAAGCAGCGTACTCCTCTTAGCTCTTAGCTCTTAGCTCTTAGCTCTTAGCTCAATAAGTTTTCTGCCCGCTTCATAAGCCTCTTTGAGCGCTGTCGGATGATGGAGGATTTCACCTTTTTTATCTATGCCTAAAAAATGAAGCGTGCTGTGCTCCGGGACGCTTACAGTCCTGAAAAATGCCATTGCACATGCTTCGGCACATTGTATGCCGATCTCTTTTTTCATCCCGCCGACAAGCAGTAAAAGTCCCTTTCGTCCAAATTCACCTGATTGAATGGTTTTCTTCAGGAGATACTTTTCACACCAGAAACTCTGACACCTGTCTATCATGATTTTCGCCTGAGCGCTGAGTGAAAAGAAGAATACAGGCGAAGCAAGTATAATCCTGTCGGCGGAACGGATTGCGTCATATACCTGGTCCATTTCATCACAGATGATACAAGTCCCCGTGTCCTCGCATCCTCCGCAATCCTGACATGGGCTGATATTCATTGAATTAAGATTAAATATCTGAACAGCCCGGCCCGCTTGTTCAATTCCTTTTACCGCCTCATTCAAAAGCAGCTCTGTATTTCCGCCCTTCCGGGGGCTTCCGTTAAATGCAATTATTTTCATTCTAAAAAAACACAGAGTTCGCAGAGAGATTTACAGTAAATTTAATGTCTGATACCATACCATATTTTAGCAGAGGGAAAATTATTAAGACTGGAATTGTAATGAATGATTTTGAAAGTTACTTCGGTTTCTCGATAACCTTTACGAAGACATTGACCATATGGGGGTCAAATTGTTTTCCAGCGCATCCCTTTAGTTCAGCAATTGCATCCTTTGATGACGCGGCTTTTTTGTAAGGGGTATCAGACCTCATAACGTCATAAGCCTCTGCGATTGCCAGAATACGCGCTCCGTAGGGGATGTTATCGCCTTTCAATTTGTGCGGATAGCCGCTCCCGTCAAACCTTTCATGATGGTGAAGTATTATAGGAAGTTCTTTATGAAACAGCTTTGTCTTTTCAATTATTTTCACCCCGATATTGGCGTGTCTCTTTATTAACCTGTATTCCGCATCAGTAAGTTTACCGCTCTTCTTTAATACCTTTGAATTAATCCCGACCAAGCCTATATCGTGAAGCAATGCCGCCCGTTTTATTACAATTACATCTTCATCGGACATAAGCAGTCCCTTCGTCAGTTTTTCAGCATAATTACTGACCCTGACAGAATGTTCATTTATATAATTACATCCATTATTCAATTCACATAGTATGTTATGGGCGGATTCAATACACGTCTCTTTTATATTTTCGTTAACGCTCTCAAGCTTGTTGTAAAAATCTTTTATCTTTTTTTCCTCTTCCTTTATGCCTGCTGCTCCCTCAAATTCCGTTTCTTCATATGTGCAGACATTATTTCTTCCTCTCCACTTAGCACGATAAAGCGCCTTGTCAGCATTTGCAATAAGATCAGTCTCCCCTGCTACGTTATTGTCCGAAGTAGAAGACAGCCCAATGCTTATAGTCGCTGTGCTGGAAATCTCATCTTTTCTGAACACATTATTTTCGAACGCATTACGGATCCTCTCTGCTAATATAAAAGCCCCTTCAAGTTCAGTATTCGGCAGAATAATTATAAATTCTTCGCCCCCGTAGCGCGCAACAAAGTCAGTGTCCCTTACGAGTTTTTTCAGTATCTCGGCTGACTTGATAAGTACATAATCGCCAAACGGGTGCCCATAGGAATCATTTATTGATTTGAAATGGTCAAGATCCAGCATAATACAGGAGAGGGGCTGCAAATGTCTCTTTGATTTTTTATATTCATTTTTGATTACCTCATGAAAGTGACGGTGATTAAATAGTCCTGTAAGGCCGTCCCTGATTGCCAGTTTTTCCAGTTTTGCGATAGACTCTTTAACGTCGTCTTCCAGTTTCTTTCTCTGTATGGCCCTGCGTATGGCCCTGCTCAAGGCCACTGTTTTTATTTCTTCTTTGGTTAAGTAATCATATGCCCCTTTGTCCATTGCCTCAACGCCGAGCTTTTCATCACCCTCTTCAACAATAATGATCACAGGCATTTCTAATTTTTTCTTATGTATTTCATCGAGCATTTTAATTCCGCTTGTGCCAGTAATGGTGCGATTAATCAATAAAAGATCAAATTTATCCCGCTCAGTCTTTTCTATAATGTCTTTTCCTGTATGAGCGATATCAAATTTGTAGCTGATATCATTATAATGAGCTAAGGTAGATTTGATGGCCTCAATATTAGGATGGTTGTTATCTGCCACTAAGATAAATACATCTTGTTTAGGCATTTTATAATTTCCCTTCAGTTAAGGAGTGTTATTTAATAACAACTAAAAAGAATAGATAATGCTGGTTACTTATTTTAGTTTGATTTATTATAGCTTTTATAAATTTTACAATCAACTGTAAATCTCTTATACATAAATATCTTCTCTTAATTGACAAACTTATCTTAATCTACCTATTATTAGTGACTAATTTTTTCAGCACATAAAATATCAATGTACCATAGAATTGTCAAGATAAATTTAATAGTTAGTGTGAAAATATTATGATGATGAAACTCATTGATGGAATTGAAAACTTAAAAGATAAGATACCCTACCCTATCCTGACAATCGGGAATTTTGACGGCGTTCATCTCGGGCATCAAGCTATCTTCCGGATGCTGATAGAAAGGGCGCGGGAGAAGAACGGAACGTCGGTTGTTTTTACGTTTGTGCCTCACCCGCTTAGAGTCATTGCCCCTGAAAGGTCTCCAAAACTCCTTACTACATATAAGGACAAATTAAAACTGATACAAGATTCCGGCATTGACGTTATCATCTGCACAAATTTCACGAAAGAGTTCGCCAATATCCCTGCGGAAAATTTTGTGACAGAAGTCCTGTGCAATACTTTGGGTGTAAAAGAGATTTTCATCGGCTCCAACTACCTTTTTGGAAAAGGCAGGAGAGGGTCGCCTGAGTTATTAAAAGAGCTTGGTGAAAAATGCGGGTTTGAGGTCACAATAGTTGACGAAATTAAAATCAACAATACTCCTCCCAGCAGCTCCGGGATAAGGACCCTCGTTGCAAAAGGAAAGGTAGATGAGGCGGCTGTATTGCTTGGGAGATTATACTCTGTGGAAGGTATAGTTGTGGAAGGGGCTAAAAGAGGCCAGAGCCTCCTGAATGTGCCGACAGCAAACCTCATAACCGCCAACGAACTGCTCCCTAAAGACGGTGTATATGCTGTCATTGCGGAGATAGACGGGAAAAAATACGGAGGGGCCACCAACATAGGTTACAACCCCACATTTGATGAAAAGAAATTCAGCTTTGAGACGCACATCCTGAATTTCAGCGGCGAGCTTTTAGGTAAAACCATAAAGATCCATTTTGTCAAAAGAATAAGGGACGAGATGAAATTTTCATCAGCCGATGCCCTCGCCGCGCAAATGAAAAAAGATATTGAGGACATAAGAAACATCGTTAAAAATCATATCGCCTGATAGTCTTTCCACATAATCAAATAATACAGCCTGCCCTCCGTCTCTTTCCTTTAATCCAGTTTCAAGTTAAAATATTCATACGGTAAACAAGTTATGGATGAAATTAAATTTAATCCGGATGAAGGAATCGAGGTAAAAGAGCGGCAGGAGGTAACGACCCCGTCACTGTATAAGGTATTCCTCATTAATGACGATTACACAACCATGGATTTTGTAGTCCATGTCCTTGAAAAGGTATTTCACAAGCCGCCTGTTGAAGCTACACAGATAATGCTGCACGTCCATAAAAACGGAAAAGGGCTTGCCGGAGTTTACACACGCGAGATCGCCGAAACAAAGATTGAGACCGTTCACGAGCTGGCACAGCAGAATAACTACCCTTTAAAATGCACAATGGAGAAAGAATGATAAACAAAGAACTGGAACTATCAATCGAGGCCACTATTAGAGACGCTGAATCAAGACACCACGAATACCTGACCGTCGAGCACGTCCTGTTCGCCGTCCTCCACAATGACTGGGGGATTGACGTTATTACCAATTGCGGAGGGAGTGTTTCAAAACTGAAGGCCATGCTGGAAGATTTTTTCAATAAAAAGGTCCCGAAGCTCGAAGAGAAGTCCGACGCGTATCCTGAGCCTACGATCGCGTTCAGAAGAGTGATACAGACCGCTGTCAACCATGTGAGGTCCGCGGAGAAACAGGAGACTGACGCAGGCGATATCCTCTCAGCGATCTTCCTTGAAAGGGACTCTCACGCGGTGTACTTTCTTGAGTCGGAAGGGATAACGCGTCTTGACGTACTGAATTACGTTTCCCACGGCATAACAAAAGCCGGGGACAAATTTTCAGACGAAAATCTCAGTGAACCTGAAGTGATGCCTGATAAAAAACAGGCCCCCAAAAACGACACCTTAAAACAATTCACAGTGGACCTCGTACAGAAGGCGGCTGAAGGCGGCATTGACCCTCTTGTGGGCAGGGAAAACGAACTGAAGCGGACCATCCAGGTGCTCTGCAGGCGGAGGAAGAACAATATCGTTTTTGTCGGAGACCCCGGGGTCGGCAAGACCGCGATCGTTGAAGGGCTGGCCCTGAATATCCATAAAGAGGAAGTGCCGGATATTTTAAAAAACGCCCGTATCTATTCCCTTGATATGGGAGGGCTGCTTGCCGGGACAAAATACCGCGGCGACTTTGAGGCCCGCCTGAAGACAACCATAAAAGGCCTTGAGGCAATACCTGACGCAATCCTCTTCATAGACGAAATACACACTATCGTCGGGGCCGGCGCGACAAGCGGCGGCTCCATGGACGCGTCAAATATCCTGAAGCCTGTTTTGAATTCGGGTAAATTACGCTGCATCGGCGCAAGCACGTATGAGGAATACAAGAACTATTTCGAGAAAGACCGCGCCCTCTCAAGGCGCTTTCAGAAAATTGAGGTCAATGAGCCTGATGTCAATGAGACATACCGGATACTGAAAGGCCTGAAATCATATTACGAAGAATATCACGGCGTGAAATACACGGACACCGCTTTAAAAACCGCGTCCGAACTTTCGGCCAAATATATTAATGACAAATATCTCCCTGACAAGGCGATCGATGTCATTGATGAGGCAGGCGCTTTGTTAAAACTTTCCCCTTCGTTTAAAACCAGGAAGACCGTGGGGCTGCATGAGATCGAAGATGTTGTCGCAAAGATTGCAAAGATACCGAAACGCAATGTCTCGACGTCGGACATGGACAAACTGAAAAAACTCGAAGACGAATTAAAACACGCAGTCTTCGGGCAGGATGAAGCCCTGCATTCCCTTGCCTCGTCGATCAAACGCGCTCGCGCGGGACTTGGTCCGCAGGAAAGGCCCATCGGGTCTTTTCTCTTTACCGGCCCCACCGGCGTTGGAAAGACTGAAGCGTCAAAGACTATCGCCTCTGTGCTCGGCATCCAGTTCTTACGTTTTGACATGAGCGAATACATGGAGAAGCACACTGTCTCAAGATTAATTGGAGCGCCTCCGGGCTATGTCGGATTTGACCAGGGAGGACTCCTGACCGACGCTGTCAGAAAACATCCTCACAGCGTGCTCCTTCTGGATGAGATCGAGAAGGCGCATCCCGACATATTCAGCATTCTCCTTCAAGTCATGGATTACGCGACATTGACTGACAACAACGGTAAGAGGGCCGACTTCCGCAACGTCATCCTCATCATGACGTCAAACGCTGGCACCACAGAAATGAGCAGAGGAGTGGTCGGGTTTGGAGACAGGACAAAAGACACGCGCTCAAAAGGCAAAGACGCCATAACCCGTCTGTTCAGCACGGAGTTCAGAAACCGCCTTGATTCCACTATTACATTCAATTCACTTACCCCGGAGATAATGAAAAAGGTAGTGGACAAATTCATCTCTGAATTGCAGCGGCAGCTTGATGAGAAAAAGGTCGTCATTACCGTCTCGGACAATGCAAAGAACTATCTTGCAGAACGCGGATATGACCCGCAGCTTGGCGCGCGCCCACTTGGAAGACTGATGCAGAAAGAGATAAAAGATGTGTTGTCCGAAGAAGTGCTTTTCGGCAGGCTCATCAAAGGCGGCAAAGTTCTTATGGATTTGGAGAAAGACAAAATAACCTTTGAGTATTCTCAGCAATAAATAAAGACCCTGCGGCATAGACCGCACGGCGTCCATTATTTTGAATGTTTATTTTTTGTTGTCATTCCCGCAAGCGAAGCGCGTCGGGAATCCTTCCGGAAAGATTCCGGTCAAACCGGAATGACAAAGATAACGCCCATAACATTTAGCCAATATCATAAAATGCCGATCTTCAGACTTTCAAAAGAACTTATCTTCCCTCCCACCCACCTCGCTGAAGACAACGGTTTTCTTGCAGTAGGAGGAGACTTGAGCGAAGCGCGTCTGATACTCGCTTACTCGATGGGAATATTTCCATGGTATTCGGAAGGTGATCCCATCCTATGGTGGTCTCCTGATCCCAGGCTCGTCCTGCTTACTGAAGATCTGAAAATATCCCGCAGCCTTAGCCAGACAATAAAGAAGGGCATCTTCAAGGTCACCCTTGATACCGCCTTTGAGCAGGTTATTAAAAATTGCGCCTCGGTCCACCTTCAGGATAAAGGCGATACCTGGATCACAAATGAAATGATCGAGGCGTACATCGCCCTTCACCATTCAGGTTACGCGCACTCGGTTGAGAGCTGGTTTGAAGACAAGCTCGTTGGAGGGCTTTACGGGATTTCGCTCGGTTCCGCATTTTTCGGGGAATCCATGTTCGCAAAGAAAAGCGACGCCTCTAAAGTCGCGTTTGCCGCTCTGACCCAGCAATTGATCAGATGGAATTTCACACTTATCGACTGCCAGGTCACCACAGAGCATCTCAAGAGCTTCGGCGCGCAGGACATCCCGCGAAGTGATTTTATCATGTTGCTGAAATCAGCCCTGAAGTCGCCTACAAAAAAAGGCATCTGGAAGCTTGACGACACCGTCAGTGTCCCGCAAAAAAGATCATTAAAGAAGTGCTGAGTATATGACCGCATTAACAAGCATCTTATCTTTAAAAGCAAAGCAGATAATGGATCCGACAGCACTCCCGGCGGGCCGCTTAGCCGCCCCAGCCGATGCTGATCACTATGGCGTCGGCGGGACAGGACTCCGGGCAGTTGCCGCAGTTGATGCAATAGGACGCCCGATGAGACAAGCTCTTGCCGTCTGACATCGTAAAACACTTAACCGGACAGAAGCTTACACAATCCCCACACCCTGTACACTTGTCCCAATTCACTAAGGCTATAAACACTTGCTCTCACCTCCAAAATTCGCTTGTTCTATTGCACCCATGCAGATTTATATTTTTAATATTGGCACAAAGAATATTGTAAGACCATGATACTCATCATATGCGCTGGAAGAAGGTCGTGCCCGTTTAAAAAACATCACTCAACAGATGAGATAATCGAATTGACCAGCCATGAGTTTGATATGTATATGAGCGAAAAATCCTTGACACTATCATTAAGGAAGCTTGACGACACCGCCAGTGTCCCGCAGAAAAGATCATTAAAGAAGTGCTGAGTGTGCAAAGTACAATTTGGATTATCCCCCTCTTTAAAAAAGAGGGGTTAGGGGAGATTTTTTCAAAAGGAAAATATATGTTACCTCCCATACTGAAGGAATACCTGTTTGTTTGATATTACCTTCCTGTATGTGATACGCTTTTATTAGTAAAGATGGCTATGAAATGACTTATTAAAAGGGAGGCGCTATACTAATTGAATATATCCAAAAAGCAATAGAAGATGCTGAATATAAAAAACTGGAAGATGGAAGCTGGTTTGTCGAAATCCCTGGATTTGAAGGCGTCTGGACTAACGGCAAATCAATTGAAGAATGCAGAAGAGAACTTATAGAGGTCCTTGAAGAGTGGCTGATTTTGAAATTACGACATGGAGATCCGGTCCCAAAGGTTAAAGGCATAGATATAAATATCAGAGAGGTCATAAAGTTTTCTACATCAATTTCTAATTACCTTCGGGAGATTTTCTCGCCTCTGGTTATCAGGTTTTCATAAAAACCGTTCTATTAAAATTTCATTCATGCTTCTTCTTGAATCAATTACGGCAAGAACATAAACTTTTCGATCAGATGTCCTGTAGATAACCCGCCAGGGTGAAATGATTAATTCCCGATAACTCAATATGCCATATGCCTTCAGTTCGGGAACAATTCTGCCTCTATCGGGGAATTGATTCAATGTGTTACATTTTGATTTTATTTTCTCGAAGTTGGTAATTGCGGTATCAACATTGTCCTGGGAGATATAGTCAATAATGTTTTCAAAATCTTTGCTCGCCGGCTGGGTCCACTCAACCACGAATCTTTTCATGGTCTATTTGTGTGTCTTTCTTTTTAATAAATTTTCTTCAATTTGCCTGAAAAGGTCTTCCTGTTTTATGGTATTCCCTTTTTGAATTGCTTTTTCCCCATGGGCCAATATCCTCATCAGGTTCAAAGAATTAATTGTTCTCTCATAGGATTCCGCATCCTGGATAACTGCGCGAGGTTCGCCATTCTGAGTAATTATCACCGGTCTATGAGTTTCATTGATTTGGGATATTAAATCAGCAGACCGGGACTTCAAATAAGAAATGGGTTTAATGTCTTCTTTAATCTTCATTACTATCACCTCCAGTCCATTAATAGTACCAAATATGGACTGAATGTTCAATTACCGTCTGTCTTCTCTCTATTCTTCTTCAGTGTATTTCATTATTTCCCTTGCTTGCCGTATTTTGATTTCAATTCCGTGAATTTCGGTATTGCTAAAATCAGGTATGCGCTTTGCCAATCGGAAGGTTTCACCTCACGAAAAAGGCCGCGACTGTCATGCTGGTCCTCACCATTATAAAATTCTTTAGCGTGACCGCCCTCATTATATATCTTATAATCACTTGCTACCCGCACTTTGTTCCTGCCAATCTTGGTTTTGTCCTCGTGGTCTTGAGTTATGCGCCCAAACTCATGGTCTCTCTTAAAATATACCGTTGGGTTTGAAGTGATATTACCGGAATAACCGGTAATGTTTTGAGCAATGTAAAAGTCATCTCGGTATGACATTAGTTCTGTCCTTTCTCATTATTGATGTATGGGCCTATGTTTTCAAGCTGCTGCGATCAGGCTGCCCGGATTATATAATTCAGTTATGTTTCTTTATTTTGATGGTCCCCTTTTTATTCCCTCCTCCTTTCTGCTTCGAATTATCCAGTTGTAATACATTGTACCAGACCGGCTATTGAACCTCATCCGTGACGGGTGTCTTTGCGGGGTCAAAACCCCACTTTCCGGGGGTCACTTTACCCTTCTTCACTTTGTAAAATATGGGATGTGTCCCTTGTCCCTGTAATTGCTCACCTCCAAGTTTAGGTTTACTATTTTACCTAACCTTTCGGTGTGTCCGTTATCCCGGGGGAAGTTCACCCTATAAACATAATTTAAGGCATGGTCTCACTCAAAATGAGATTGAATCTCTCAAAAAATTGGCGTCTCTTCCAGTGTCTAATACTATTGAGGTTTTCAAGTGGGATATTATCTTTGATAAGTTGAGTCCATTTTTCGCCAACCAAGTCAGGATGCCGAATAGCGAAGAAGATGGAGAAAGTAAACCTGACATTGTTGTTTCTGATGCCAAGTGACTCTAAGCCCAATATGCAAAAAATTATAAAATACTCTGTGGTTGCAGAATTAAATTCGAGATTTTCATCAGGATCATTGTCAGCATGTTTGAAAAAATTATAATCCTTATTCAAATGCTTTTTGATAAGATGACGATACTCATCTTTAACAATGATGCTATCAAACATAAGAGCGGGGCCGTTCCGATGCCTATTTATATCGTGGACAATCTGATAAGCTGCACAAGTCAACGTATGAATAGCAATAGGATCGCCTTCCTGAAACCACAACATAATTGCAGTATCAAGTTGACGACGAGCGGCATCAAGTTTAGGGATTATCTCTTTTTCCATACTCGTAAAATCTAACACATATTAGCAAGAAGGAGACATATTCAATATGCTTCCTTCTGTAATTTTCCGATGACATACTCCCCGAGGCAAGCCTGCGGGGTATCTTAAAGAAAAAGAGACAACTGGTCTTTATGTAACTGTTGGTACTCATTTGTACGCCCTTGTTCTTTAACATATTTGCTGATCGTATTTTCATTGCCTTGCTTACC
>JACQZF010000047.1 GCA_016213945.1 Nitrospirota bacterium
GGTTCATTCGTAAAAAAGTTGAAGATACGTAAAAGGGACGGAATAGATAGGGAAGTAAGGGCATAAAAACAAAAGCATCGAATTTCGACCGAGTCTGGTAAAGTTTTGTTGGAAGACGAAACAATACCGGAGGTAAAATTCGATGCACTTAGATAGTGTCACAGAACTGTTGAGAATTGCAAACTATAAAGTAGCGCATATGATTGACACAGGAAACAAAAGGCTTGAGCTTGTATTAAAACGTGTAGAGGAGCATTTCTGTGTATGCTCGGCATGCGGAGAAATTCACCGTACTGCGGTACACAGTATTGATGTGGTCAGGGTTGAAGATTTACCGATAAGCGGCAAGAGGGTTTTTCTTCATGTACCGAAGCGGCGGACTCTGTGTCCTAAGGACAACAGAATCAGGACGGAAGAACTTGACTGGCTGAGGGGAAGAGTCACGCGGAGATTTGCGGAGCAGATTTACCGGCTGACGTCAATCACGACCAACAAGGAAGCGGGTTGGTTTTTGGGGTTGGATGACGAGAAAGTCTATCGGATAGACAAGAGCATACTTGAAGAGTTGTCGTTACAGAGGCTTGAGACGGTGGCAGTTCCCCGGCATATGAGCGTTGATGAAGTTGCGTGGCAGAAATGGCATAAATACGTCACGAATGTGGTTGATGTGGATAAACGGAAAGTGATCTGGAACCACGAGGGACGCGGCAAGGGCGTCCTGGATAAGTTCTATCACAAGATAGGCAAGAAAGGGTGCGCCAAGATAGAGGCTGTCGCAAGTGATGGGGCCAGAGGTTTTCTGTCATCCACAAAAGAGCATCTAAAGAGAGCAGTGATCGTGTTGGATCATTTTCATGTCAAGAAGTATCTCAATGATGCTGTTGACACGGTAAGGAAAGAAGAATTAAGGAAGGCCCGGCAGCAAGACAACGGAGAACTTTCTGGAATCCTTCATTGTAACAAGCGGTTTATCCTGATGCAGAATAAAGTTACTGACAAGAGAGTGAATATACTGGAGAAACTCTCTTTACTGAACAACCCTGTTTACCAGGCAATGCTGCTCAAGGAACAGTTTCTCTCGATCTATGCCACCGACAACCGGAAGGTTGCTTATACGAATTTGAGGGAATGGATAGTGGCAGCAATAAAATCGGGGATACCGTCGTTTGTAGAGCTTGGCTACAAGTTCTTCAGAAAACGCCATTATGTTCTGAACTACTTCATATGCAAAATAACGACTGCGATATCGGAAGGGCTTCCCGCAAGCTCCGCGCGTCGGGAATCCTTCCGGAAAGATTCCGGACAAGCCGAAATGACAGAAATTTGGAACTGTGGCAAAGACCACAGTGTGTAATACTATATAAGATGAAAATAGCGTTGATTATTCCAAGGAACAGTTCCGCAGACGAAAAGAGTTTTTACGATCTGAAATTTGTTTCCGCGTTCCTTCTTTCAAAAAAAAGCTTTTCATACCTTCTGGCTGTTCCCACGCTGACCGCTTTGACCCCGCCTGAACACGAGATAAGGGTCTTTGATGAGAACATAGAAGACATTGATTACGACTGGGCCCCGGACTTGGCCGGGATAACTGTCAGGACAATGTTTGCCAACAGGGCTTATATCATATCCGAGAACTTCAGAAAAAGAGGCGTCAGGACTGTGCTGGGAGGCATCCACCCGTCAATGTGCCCTGATGAGGCCCTCAAATACTGCGATACGGTAGTGATCGGGGAGGCTGAGGAGATCTGGGAAAAACTTTTAGCGGATGCTCAGAATGGTAATCTGGAAAGAATATATAAAGCCGGCAGGACAGTTGATCTGACTGCCTTCCCTGTCCCGGACAGGTCAGCCCTTTCCGCAGACAGATATCTCGCCAACATTGTCCAGACGACAAAGGGGTGTCCCTTTCATTGTGAATTTTGCTCTGTTCATGCCTTTGACGGGCAGAAGATCAGAAACAAAACAATTCCCCAGGTCATCAGTGAAATCGAGAAGATAAGCGGTCCGGCTGCAGGCTTTAAGAAGAAGTCCATATTCTTTGCCGACGACAACATCATCGCAAACAGGAAATATGCCTGTGAACTTTTTACGGCCTTAAAACCGTACAAGCTCAACTGGTCGTGCCAGGCGTCAATTAATATCTCAAAAGAAGACGAGCTTCTTGCCTTGATGAAAGAGAGCGGGTGCGGCGCGATACTGATCGGGCTTGAGTCCATATCTGAAAAAAACCTGTCCCGCATGGACAAGGGCATCAACCGGAAGCACGATTTTGCTGAAGCAATAAATAAGATACAGTCCTACGGGATACTGGTCCAGGGGTCTTTCATCCTGGGGTATGATTTTGATACCCAATCATCTTTTGATGAGCTTATGGACTTTATCGACAGTTCAAGGTTGTTGATGCCGCTGATCAATATCCTCACGCCGTTTCCGGGCACAAAGCTGTTCAGCCGCCTTGAAAAAGAAGGAAGGATCATCCATAAGGACTGGAGCAAATACGACGCAAAGAACGTTGTTTTTTCCCCTTCCCTGCTGACGCCGGAAGAACTCTTAGAGGGGCACCGGAGAGTGATAAGACACGTTTACTCGTTTGATTCCATATATAACAAGCTGACGTATTACTGGGGCATCGATTTCTGGAAGCATTCCAACGAGAAAGACCCTATAAAGTTTAAGTACCGTCTTCTTTTTGCGGTCCGGCTTTTCAGCTTACTGTTTTCCCTCAACCTGAAAAGGTCCCGGTTTATTCTCAGGATACTGCCGAAGGTTTTTCAAAAGCGGGTAAGGATATCAACGGTCCTGACATTAATGGCATACAATGACTATGCGTATACGTCATGAGATCAGCAAACAATAATACCTTGCATTAAGATCCCCTTCAGATTATTGTTCCAATTAAGTTGTGCTATCTTTTGCCGAAAAGTTAGATATAATGTACTATATTTATTTTTAAAATTACGGGAGGGCTTTGATGTCTCAAACTTTTAATAATGCCGCCTCATGCTGGAAGGCGATATTGGCCGATGCTTCAAAAAACAGGGGGCTGCTGCCGGTCATTGAAAAATTCGCGCGTGAAAATACCGCCCCGGCAAAGGTGGTATTCGGCACATCCGGCTGGAGGGGAGAGATAGGCACTGATTACACTTTTAATAATGTCAGGATCGTGACCTCAGCGATTATCAGGATGTTTAAAGAGAACGGCCCTTCTGTCATGCAGGCGATGGGGGTTGAGGGTTTTGAAGAGATCAAAAAGAAGGGCGTCATTGTCGGCCATGACAACAGGTTTCTTGGCAGGGATTTCGCGATGGAGGTCATCGGGCTTCTTCAAAAGGAAGGCATAAAAACCTGGTACGCCGGCGAGGCTGCCACGCCTGAATTTTCAGCGGGCATCGAGATGCTGAAGGCCGCGTGTTCCATAAATCTTACCCCTTCTCACAATCCGTCAAATTACGGCGGTTTTAAATTCAATCCCTCTGACGGTGGCCCGGCAGGCCCTGAGATCACGTCAAGGATCGAAGAGATAGCCAACAGCATGATGAACGAAGCGCCTGTGCTTAACACAGTTCAGCCCCAGCAATTTGAAAAGATAGACCTCACAGACCTGTATATCAAATTCAGATCGGAGAGGAAGACCCTCGACATTCAGAAGATACGGGATTTCGTGAACAAGGAGGACTGCGTCATCTGCGTTGACAATGTTCACGGCGCTACAAGGGGACGTATCCAGAGAATAATCGGGGACAGCGGTAAAATAAAATATCTGCGAACTGAAGACGATTATCTTTTCGGCGGTGTTGCACCTGAGCCTTCCGATAAAAACATGGCCGGGATTGAAAAAGTCCTGAAGGAAAGTCCGGCAAAATTCAAACTCGGCGTCATCCTCGATCCCGACGGCGACCGGATACGCCATGCTGATGCCAATATGAAAATCCCCATGAATTATTTCGGCGCTATGGCGCTGCATTTCCTCCACGTGCACAAAGGCTTTCCGGGCGTAGCGGTCAAGTCAGTTGGAACAAGTAATCTCGTCAACGCTGTTACAAAGAAGCTCGGCATCCCGCTCAGGGAGACAAAGGTCGGATTTAAAAACTTCAGGCCGTACATGATCAAAAATGCTCCTGAAAGGGCGATTGTTGTCTTTGAGGAATCAGACGGTATTTCAGGATACAATCACACGCTGGAAAAGGACGCCCTGTTCGGCATCCTGCTCGCAATTGAAATGATGGCTGTGACCGGAAAAAACCTGAGCGATTACTTAAATGACATCATGGATGAATTCGGACACTACTATCCCGACCGTTCGGGAATTGAAGTTGACAGGACATTGGCCGGAGAACCGCTCCTAAAAAAACTCTCCGTGATCAGAGAACACTATAAAGAAGGAACAGCGGTTGATATAAACGGTACGCAGCGAATCGTTAAAGATGTCATAACCGTAGACGGCACCAAACTGGTCTTTGACGACGGCTCATGGCTCATGATCCGCCCCTCAGGCACGGAACCCAAGGTAAGATTCTATATTGAAGCCAGGACAGAGGATGGGAAGAAGGCCGTGTTCGCTACAGCGGAGAGAATGGCCAGAAAGGCGATCGGACAATAATTCCCCTTTCAGAAGAAAAATATTAACTATAGTCTGTCCATAAACTCGAACATTGAATCGTCATTCCCGCAGTTTGTTGAGCGGGAATCCAGTCTTTCAAATAAGTTCTGGATGCCCGATTAAAGACTTCGGGCATGACAAAAATAAAAAATAGCAATTTATGGACAAACTCTAACTAATCTCTTCAGACCCGGTGCACCACTAAATAGCCATACTTTTATATTGCTTTAACAGCCTGCCTATTGTATGTTATATTCATGAGTAAGACATGCTTTGAATGGGATGATGAGAAAGACAAGAAAAACCAGGCCAAGCACAACGTTCCTTTTTCATTATCTCAACAAGCATTTTTTGATCCTCATCGTGTCATTGTTGAGGACGTCAGCCATAGCAAAGCGGAAGATCGCTTTTACTGCATAGGCCGTGTTGGTGAAGGCATAATAACTGTGAGGTTTACATATAGAGGCAATGTTATCCGCATTTATGGTGCGGGATACTGGAAAAAAGGGAGGAAGATATATGAAGAAAAAAATAAAATATACTGATGAGCCGATGGGTGAACCGAGAGTCGTTAAAGATTTTCTGCCTTCACCGGACAAGCTGGTGCTGAAAGAGGACAACGTTAAGGTTACAATCTCTTTGAAAAAATCGAGTGTCGAATTTTTCAAAGAAGAAGCGAGGAAGCAACACACTTCGTACCAGAAAATGATCAGACAGCTTATAGATTGGTACACTACACATTATCAAAAGAGCGCCTGAACAATGGGCTTCAAGATAGATAAAAGAAGTTTGCTTGCAATGTAATTTCGCATAGCAACTGAACAATTACTGAAACGTGATGACCCCTTCTTTCATATCATGAATCTCATCTTCCACATCTAACATGCTTTTGCCCGTTATTTTCCCGAAAACCAATGACACTTTTTCCACGTTCCCGATTATCTCATTACTATAACCAGTCAACAACAAATAAGCTCCCCACGTATCCCTTATTATATTTGCACTCTTAAGATCAAACCTTTTATTGCCATTCTTGTCATGTATCAGAATAGATACGCCATTATAATTAACTTGGGATGTAAACCTTTCAATGGCGTAATAATCGCTTATATAAACCGAAAGACATGATTTGCCTTCTAATGTGCTCTGGAAAAGAAGATCAACTTGAACAGGTGGGCTTCCATGTGAAGTATAAATGAAATGTTTGTCATTGAATTTTCTAAAAGTGACCTGCCAAATCCTTGCAATCCTCTCTTTAAGATATGGATGTGTGAGGGATGCAGGATCAGGATTATATACGGTTGCAAGATTCAGGTACTCAAATTTCCTGAAGACATTTTCGAGATTTTTCTTGTCCATATAATTTTGTTCAAAATAAAAGGTTGCAAGATCATCGGCTTCCCGTTCATGCTCTTTAGGGTAGCCAGAATAATAAACATCGAGCGCAATCATTCCGATAAGCGTTACTCCGAGCGCTCCCGCAGTTAAAGATTGATTGCTATTTGCTGCTGCTGCGCCAGCAGCGACAGCCCCTATTGCGCCCAAGACTGCTTTTGCATCTTGTTGCCCCAACGCCATATAGTAGCTTCTTAAGACATGTCTTCTTTCGACATGTGCAATCTCATGAGCAAGTACAGCCTCCAGTTCTTCTTCGTTCTCAACAGAATTTAAAAGAGCAGAGGTAATCATAATATGACCGCCGGGTAATGCCATAGCATTGGGTGAGCTACCTTCAATTACCTGGAAATAATATCTATAGCCGATGAGATGCAAGGGCCACTTTTTTAGAACCAAGTCGCCGACGTCCTGAATATGTTCCTGAACCGTATGGTCTGTTACGAGAGGGTTTGAATATCGCTGAACAGCCGCTCCCTGTCTTGCAAGCTGCTTTTCTATTCCTATATCAGGCATATATAACATCCGCGTAAAGCAATATCCGCAGGGCTTATTGCCTTTACTAAGAGCACCACTCAGGGTCATTTCTTCTGATTCACCTGCTTCTGGTAGATGGTTGCATGTGTGCAAATGAAAGACCTTGCTCTTTGTGTTGACAACAACCTGTTGGTTATTTTCAAAAGACAAAGAAAATCTCAGAGCGTTCTCAATCTCATCAGCGCTTAACTGGCGGGAGTCTCCCTCGCTGAAGAATATCCTGATTTTCCCTCCGCCGAGGGAGTCGTTCCATAAACCAAAGGTTACTCCGTCATCTTGAAAAGTTATGTCTGTTGCTTTGACAGTGACATTTTTATCCTGAAAGAAAATCTTGCTTACGGTTTTCACAAAGTAGAACTCACCTGCTTTGCCTTTGCCGAAACCCGTTGTTATCTTGTTCAACTGAGGGACAATGGTTATTTCTTTATCAAGAATTCTTTTTTCAACCTCTTTTTTCACTGCCCTTTCAATTGTTAATTCAGAGAAACAGGTGGATGGATAACAGATAGCAACAGCAAGTAAAGCGACTAACCCAATTAGTAAGAAATACTTTTCACGAATCATTTTTACAATCCCCTTTCCCATAGTCTATCCCTCACTTGAGGCTGCTTGCAGATATACCATTATACATAAAATAACGTGGAACATTTAATGAAACTAATTCCGACGAACTGAAATGTAAGCAAAATCATGCAGAGTTATTCAAAAGATAATCAAGAGAAATCTTTGATAGGCATGTGCATTGCAACAGGCATACTTGATTTGATAAAAAAAGATTTAGCCTGTCCCGCCGATAATATTTTTGGCCTTCAGGGACCTGCTGTTTCTCAGGGATTCGAGGTAGGTCCTTACAAGCTCGATAATGGCCCGGTACTTCTGAAAGTTCATGGAAAGCTCCATGAACAATTCCCTGTGCGTGAATTCAGACGCGATCCTGTATGAACGCTGGCCCTGCAGTATGTAGAGATCGGAAAGGTTTGAACCCGGCACAATAACACTGCCTAATAAAAGCTCCTTTCCTCTCCTGCCGCACAGCGCACCGGGAAACATGCCTAACATAAAGAGCGTATAGTCTCCTATGTGTTTGTGGACCTCGAATTCGCGGTCAAAACTCTGCGCGTTCATAAGTACATCTCCCTCCGCAAGCATGTCAGCCATATCTTCAACGATCCCGCCTTCGGAATCCCTGATCTTGTAGAAGCTGTCAAACTGAACGAATTCACAGAGTATCTGCTCTTCAATGTAATAGGCAACCTCAATCTTGTCTGTTGGATTTAATTCAAACCCGTACTCAAGGGCGTTCCTGAAGAGTTTTCTAAGCGGATGGTCTGCTTCAATGTCAGGTCTTTTCAACATGATCAGCCTCTGATTATCTTATCGTAGTTTGATGTGAAAACTTGAGGGACCTGCGACGCTGTTTATGTTTTATGACTCGATTCCGTCATTCCGGCAGTCCTTAAGCCGGAATCCAGTTCCTTATGACAAGACTCTGGATTCCCGCTCAACAGACTGCCAACAGTAGGTGCTTTAGGCACGAGAATGAAAATTTTTTATCCTCCGGTGTTAATTTTTCCACCGCATTAGCCGATATAAGAAAGGTGACGCATTGCCTTGCTTTATAAAAATTACACGAAATGAAAGTTACTGAGGATATGCAAGGAAAAAAGACAACTGATATCTGGATAATTTCCGAGGGCAGAATTGCCAATCTGGACCTGAGCAATCTATGTAAAGAGCCTGTTTCAAAACTGGTCACGGAATACAAGATCTCAGAACTGGCAAGGTATCTACTGAATCCGGGACAGGTAGCAATAGACGAAAAAGTTGTCGGCTGCAAGGTGCGTTACCGCAGCTCTTCATCCGGCAGTATAAAACGTCTGGTCAAGAAGATCCTGCCCGGAAAAAAGGCATCTCCCGACAGCGACATCCCCAATATAGAAGAGATCACGTCTAAGTCAAAGATCGGCACGCCTGCCTTTACGGATGAAGACCTCAACACGCATTTCGTAAAGATCAGCGACTTGCTCAGGCCCTATGACCCTGTCCAGAAAAAACTTGAGAGGCTGGACAGTGCTGCAATAGAAGATATAACAGCGATATGCGAGGACATCGGCGGCAACCGCTACCAGTTGAACCTGCAGGGGAATATAAGTGACAAGATAGACTATATCAAACAGTCAGTATCCAGAAAAGTCAAGGTTGTCCTCGGTAAAGTTTATCTGTCGCGGGGATTATTTGAGATGAGGGGTTTTAATTTTCGTTCATACAATACGCACAATTATTACCGCTTGATAAAGTTTGTTCAAAACAACCTCCCTCAATACTGCGTGCTCGATGCCGGTTACAAGCTGGAATACTGGGTTCAGGACAATACACTTGTAAATTTCATGCACATTTTTGAACAGTCCGTCAAGACAGACCCTAAACTGCGTGAGGCCCTTGCGCTTTGCGTTAAGGGAGAGGCAAAGCCGCTGAAATTGTTTTTTTCGGAAAAGCTGGAACATGAATACTCTGAAAAGCATCTCCCCATGACATACCGCAGAGCATTCTGCATGTATGACATCAAACAGGACGAAAAAGATGCCATCACAAATATCTTAAATAACTATCAGAGGGTGGTCTCGTTCAATTATGTGCCGCGGGACTGGACTGAAAAGCAAAAACTGTTTATAAACATCTCCGTGCTTCATGATATGAAGGCGCTTGAATCAATAAAAAACAAACTGCCGCTTTTATATTCGGAGATAGACAAAAAAGCCCCGCCGTCAGACGCCGGGAAATTGTACCTGTTAGATTCCATGAGAGGATTTCAATATGTATAGCATTTACAGGGACGAAGATTATAAGTGGATAAAAGAGCTGATGTCCTATCCTCAGACCCTTCAGCAGAACCTGAGTTCTTTTGAAGACACCTCTCAAATTAAGATACCAGAAGACCCTATTGAAAGAGTAATCTTCCAGGACAAGGCAAAAAAAGCCATCAGGAAGATCGCGCAGAATAAGGGGCACTTGCTTCTGGTCGGCAAACCAGGAACAGGAAAGTCACTGCTGGCTGACCTGTTTAACAATGTCATTGACAAATCGCTGGGGGATTACATCAGACCGAAGGAATCAATTGTTGCATATCCCGGAAAAGACCAGAACCATATGCGAATCGCATACGCAGAACCTGAAAAGGTAGAGAATTTCATCTCTATAGTAAACAACGCCATTGAGGAGGCAAAAAACAGCTTTGAGGATTTTTCGCTCGAATGTCAGATTAAATCTGTCAGTAAGGTTAAAACAATACTTTTATGGACCACGGGAATAAGTATCATCGCGGGGATTTTTTTCCCTCCCGCGTTTGTCATAACCGGATTATCTGGGATAGGCGCCATATTTATGTTCATGCAGGAGAACAATCACAAAGTGCAGGAGAAAATACAGCAGGAGATGCAGCACGGTAAATCGGTGAATGCCAAGCATCTGTCGGATATGGTCCCGGAGATACTGCATGACCCTCGAAAAGACACAAACCTTATGATAAGGATATCCGAGCCTAACTCAAAAAACATGAAAGGCGGTTTCAGGCATGACCCTTACCAGTCAGGCAACCTGCACACGCCGATACATAAAAGGGCTTATATCGGGGCACACGCAAAGGCTCCGGTCATTTATATCGACGAACTTAAGACCCTTATAAAAGAGGGCTACATGTCGGGCCTTCTTGAGATAATGCAGAACAAAAAATATATCCTCGAAGGGGGCAGCAACACAGGCAGCGGCGCCGCCGACAGGACGGAGAATTATTTAAGAGCAGATAACATGGTCATCGCCTGCTGCAACCACGACACATTGAAATATCTTCAGGAAGAAGGCGACGGGGCGTTCCTCAGCAGGATAGAGGACAAGGGAGAGATCATACACATGCAGAGCGCTGTCCCGGAAACGAAGGAGAACATTGCGCAGGTTGTGCAGTATATAAAACAGGAGATAGACAACCTCGGCAGGGAGTTTGAAAATACGTGGGGAGCTGTGATGGAAAAAGAAGGGCACACCGGGGTAAGGAGGAGATGCGAGCAGATCTACGGAAAGAAACTACCGCTTGACTACAAGCTGAAGGTGCGTGAGTTCACAAGTGATGCCGTTGCCGAGATCGTAAAGGAGCTGCGGTGCAGGAGCTCCGACGGCAAATTAAGCTGCATATTAAGACCGGTCAACGGGATCATAAAGACAGCGGAGCTTGAGGCTATAAGCGGGAATTCGGACCTTGTGGAACCTCATCATGTCAGGAGCGCTTTGGCTGAACACTTGAGCCTTGAAGGCGCAATTTCCAAAGAAATAACTGAACATAAAAAAGACCTGAAAAAATACATATCGTCCATGACGGATTCCATAGGTTATGTTGTAGGGCTTGCGGTAATACATTCCGTCTCAAGCGGACAGATGTTCGGACAGCCGTTGCCTATTCATTGCCAGATTAATGTCGGCGGGTCAGACGTAATTACCGCGCCGGGGAAACTTGGAGAAATTGCAAAGGCGGCGGCAGAGAATGTCAGGGCCTCAATAAAAAAACTACTTCGCCGGGTCGGAGCGCCTTATGCGGGATATGAGATGCATATCGAATATATTCAGGCGCACGGCGGGGTGGAAGGCGACAGCGCGTCCGTAGCAATGAACATAGGTTTGATATCGGATTACATACAGCAACCCGTCAGTCAGAAGTATGGAATAACAGGTTCCCTGACCGGCGAGATAATTTTGGCGGTGGGAGGAGTTACAGAGAAAGTAAGATCCATAATGGACATTGACCTCACAATGGAAGGCGCGTGTATCCCGTGGCAGAACAAACACGACATTGAGCCGCTGCTTATAAATACGGAGTTTGAATACATTCAGAATGAAGATGTGCCAGGCATCAGGATTTTCAGGACGGAAGGCAGGAAAGACCCCTTTGATATCTTCTTCTGCAAGACTAAATACAATGCCTACCGAATTTTAATGGGAGTAAGCAAAGAAGAAGTCGAGGTCAGAATAACAGAGAGAAGTAAAAGAGACCTCGAGTTCGTAAAAAATACAAAAAATAAGCCGATTGAAAATGAAAGTTAATTATCAGCGTTCACAAACAAGCGACGCATACATTATCTTTGATTTGCCCTCAGCCTTCTTCGCAGTCATATCAGCGCCCTTGGCAACTAATGCGCTTGCTGATTCAGTGTTATCATTAGCTGCCGCGTAAACAAGGGCCGTCCTGCCCTCTTTGTCTTTTGCATTTACATTAGCGCCCTTGGCAATCAACGTATTCACTGTCTCTGTATAACCTCCGAATGACGCTGCCATTAAAGCTGTTTCTCCAAAGAGGTCTTTTCCGTTAACGTTAGCGCCTTTTGCGATCAGTGTATTAACTGTTTCTGTACGGCCTCTCAGCGCCGCGTAAGTTAAAGCTGTTCTGCCCTTACAATTTTCAACATTGATGTCAGCGCCTTTGGAGATCAGGGTATTCACTACCCCGGTATGGCCGGCTAATGACGCAAGCATTAAAGGTGTTTCACCGTTAGTGTTCTTTGCATTGACATCAGCGCCTTTTGCGATCAGAGTTTTTACTATATCATTGTGGTTCCCGACAGCCGCTTCAATAAGGGCGGAGCTTTTCTTATTGCTTTTCACATTTATGTCAGCCCCGTTTGCTATCAATATATTCACGATCTCACTTTGCCCGGTAAATGCCGCAGCCATTAACGCTGTTTCTCCATTATCATTTTTGGCATTGACGTCCGCGCCTTTGGCAAGCAAAGTGCTTACTATTTTCGCATGTCCAATAAGTGACGATGCCATCAAGGCTGTTTCTCCATCAGAATCCTTTGAATTGACATCAGCGCCCTTTGCAAGCAGGGAATTAACCGTATCGGTAAGCCCCTCAAACGCCGCAGTCTTCAGATTTATGTTATTTTCTGCAAATGAAACAACAGGACTACCTGCCAGAGCTAATACAACCATACAGATTATTAGCACTACGTTTCTGATTTGCTCCTTCATAATAGCCTCTCTTTCTCCGTTTAATTTTAACGGTTTCCTAATTTGGAATAGTCTATTTTATCATTAACCACATTAGCTTTGTAAAGCATTATTTAATATGATTAATATCATACCATAAAAAGGTATTGTAATTTGATTATAAGAACTGCAAATAAGTTGCCAGAAAATATGTCCTTAGAAATCAAATAGTTTTAATAAAACAAAATCCAGTTTACTGCCACATTGACAGGCACATTGCCATTCTGGCACTCAACCGGGTTTATGAAAACAATCATTTAACCTGCAAATATCTTATCGGGTTTTCCGAGACAGCCTTCATCACGATTTCCCTGTCTAAACCAATCCGTATTAACCTCTCTGATGATTCTTGAATTGTCATGCAACCGCCAAGAAGCTTATTTTCGCAGTCCCGTATTCCTTGTGAACGGAATTTCAACTCCGCACCTTTAATTGTGTCTGAGACAATAATGATCCTGTCCGGCTTTTTTACTAAAAAGATAAGTTCGATCATCTTCTGGTCCAGGTGAAAAGGGTCTGCAATGACTTCAATGTAAATCTCCTTATTCATCAACCCGAAACCGGCAATCCCCGGTTCTCTGTGATGAATTCCCCGCATTGCATTAAAGAGGTGAGTGATGCCTTTCGCGCCTGCGTTAAATCCGGCCTCTGCCTCGGAATATGTCGCGTCTGAATGTCCCATACTTACGATGATCCCCATTCCGGTTATCATCTTTATAATTCCCGAAGCACCGTCAATCTCCGGCGCAACAGTTATTATTTTCACAACATCCTCGAATCCGTCCAGGAGTTTTCTCAGATTGTATTCATCCGGTTTTAGAAACGATTGCACATCAAGCGCCCCGCATTTAACTGGATTCAGAAATGGCCCCTCAAGATGTATCCCGATTATTTGGGCTTGCAATTTATTCTCTTCGTCCTCCGTCTCCTGTCTACTATCTACTGAATCTACTGACTTCTGACTTCTGACTTCTGTCCTCTGTCTTCTGTCTTCTGTTTGTTTCTCCATTGCCTTTTTGATCGCAAGCATATTTTCACGCATTGCCTCAATCGTGGAAGGATAAACCGTGGGGATGATCTCTGAAACGCCGTGGCTGCCGTGTATTTTTGCAATCTGAAGAATGTCATCTTCTGAAGCAGTCCGCGTATCAAACCCGCCGATCCCGTGAGTGTGAATGTCGATCAATTTCATTGCGATATGATAGCACAGAGGTCAAAACGAATATAGCATATTTTAATGCCACAATCCCCTCTTGTTCTCTCTTGCTTCTTTTTCATACTCTCTGAATTCGTCAAGATATTTAAAGGGGAATTTAGTGTAGGCAAAACCGTACCCCTGCCTGATAATTTCGGTGTTGAGAAATGTTCCGTCTTCCAGATATACGTAGGCAAGCAGTCTTTTGTACTTATCTCTTATTTGCCAGTCGTATTCAAGCCTGAGCATCCTGCCTTCTGCCAGGTGTTTTGTAAATGCTGAGGCTTCTTTGCCAAAGTGCTCAACGGGCTTTGAGGGATGTACTGTCTCCGGTGTATCAACGCCTATGAGGCGGACTTTTTCCGTTTTACCGTTCATCACGACAACGATAGTGTCGCCGTCAATAACTCTTGTACAGAGATAGAAGTCCTGAGCAGCAACAAAACCGCTCAGGACTTCTGCAATGAGTAACAGCCACAGGATGGACTTAATGGTCCTTTTACCTGCCATATTGATTGCTGTCGTTGTCATCATGGATACCGTTGTTGTTGTCATCGGTGTCAAGATAGTTCGGGGTGCCGTCCCGGTCATTGTCCCGGGTGTAAGGATTGATTCTGTCTGAGTAAGACTTGGACGGCCCGTAATTGTTCGCCCTGGAGCTGTCCGGGTTTGAACGGTAATGTGGCTGGACATAAGTCCCGTTACTGCGGTAATAACCGTTGACCCGTCCTGCAAAGGCACTGCCCCCGATTGCTAATAAAGAGACTCCCAGTACTGCTGATGCGATTAACTTCTTCATCTTTCTTCCTCCTTTTTGAGTGTTGTTTATTTACTTCTTGGGATAAGAGACAACGGAGGTAAGAAAACCTTGCAGGTTTTTTTAAAGAAATTATTGAAAGGATGGATTCCCGATTAAGGACTTCGGGAATGACGGTTCAAATGTTGGGTTTATGGACAAGCTATAAATAATAAATAGGATGTTGTAGGGGTATTGTAAGGTTTTACTTCCAGTCGCCAATCAAAATAAACGGCGCCCAGAAGTAGGGGTGCGAGCCATCAACGGTCAATGATGATCGAGACTCTTCCCTGCTTTCAGGCTTGTTCTCCTTTGAAGGTGTAATCCCGCCGACGCCCCTGACAATGCCTTTCCCGGTTTTACCCCTTATCATCTCAAGCTGCGCCATGCGCAGAGATTCGGATTTGGGATGGGATTTGAGATTCCTGTAGAAGATTCGCATCAACTCGGATGTTGACTGGTCATTGACTCTCCACAGGCTGGCAACGATTGAAGGGGTGCCAGCGTAGATGAATGCTCTGCTCAGGCCGGTTAATTCATCTCCGTTTGTTAGCTTGCCCAGCCCGGTCTCGCAGGCGCTTAATGTTACAAGCGAGGTGTTCCTGAGATTCAGGTTAAAAATCTCATTAACCTCAAGCCTGCCGTCCTCGTCCTTGTCTTTTGCAAGCCTGATACTTGAGAACATCGGAGCAGCCGGATTCAGCTCACCATGACTTGCAAAGTGGATGATGTCGTAACCGGATGATAATGTCTTCGCCTTGTCTTCAGTCGCTTTTTCTTTGAGATAGAGCGATGTGTCAGGATAAGCAGCCTTGATCATTTTTACCTCATCCTCGGCAAAAGGCAGATTGAGCGTATCATCACCGAGAGAGGGATTGCCAAATGCCAATACCTTGCCTTTAAGCTCCTTCCTCTTTTCATAGACAAATTTCAGCACGCTTGCGCTCGGAGTATAAAACATTTCGTATTCTTCAATGAGGAATTTATTATTGTTCAGCAATGCATGGAACGGGAGATAATGCAAAACAGAATGCGGCACGATGCCGATTCGCTTTGTCTTGATGTACGGCTTTGCAGGTTTGACGAGGAGGTTGTAGAGTTCATCGGCGTCTTTGCTGTATTCTGGTTTTAAATTGGCAATCTTCTCCCTGAATGCGTTTACCTTAGCCTTCAAGTCTTTGTCTTTCACATCTATCTCGACAACATTTAAAGCCGATTTATCCACAATCCACAGGAGTGTTTTGTCGGGAGTGATGAAATATTCCAGCAAAGTAGTGTCAGCGTCCAGCAGTTCCTGCACTTGTTTGAGATTGAGAGGATTGACGGTCAAAAAAGTGGAGAGTTCGGGATTATCTTTCTTGATCTTCTCAATCAGTGACGCATATTCCGACCTTGTATCGTTGAGTTGTTTCTCCAGCGAAAGCTCTGTTTGAGGAGAGGCTTTCTTATCAGGTCTCTCATTGGTCTCCCTGATTTTTTCAGAGAGATAATTGATCCTGAATTGCAGCCTTCTTTCTTCCTCGAAAACCCCCTTGTCCTGCAACACGGATTTGCTCCCCACAAGATCAAGGAATGTCCTTGCCTTTGCACGCTCCATATAGTTGAAGGCTTCGTCGGGTTCGTTGGTTTTTAGGAGAAGCAAAATAGTATTGCCGTACACTTCGCTTGCATTAACACTCATCGCCATTTTTGATTCCAATGATTGCTTGTTATCCCTTAAAGTCTCAAGGATATTTATGGCACGCAGGTAGTCGTCTTTTGCTTTAGCAATATTCCCCAGCTTGTCATTTATGATGCCACGTCTCCAGAATGAAACCCATTTCGCTCCTTTATCAAAATCGCCCAATTCATCAAAAAGAACAATTGCCTTCTGCATATACTCCAGAGCTTGCTGATAATTCTCAAGCGTTGCATATGCTCCACCCACAATAGAATAAGTACTCGCTTCATAGTATTTGATAATAGAATTTGATCCTTCTTGGTGTTTCAACTCTTCTAAAATTTCCATGAATTTTCTACCTAAGGATAGAGCATTCTTATAATCTCCGTTAGACCAATATGCATATCCAAGCCCACGATACGCATTGTAAATGCTCAAGCTATTCTTACGCCCTATTTCAATAGCTCGTTTGCCGTATTTAATTGCTTCGTTATAGTTTTCAGGAGAATCCAATGCTTCAAAGCTTGCAACTGTCATAAAGCCCAAAGTGCGCACAAGTAATTCTTCATCCCCTATCTTCTCCGAAACTGTCAAAGCCTTTTTATGATATTCCAAAGCGGTAGAGTCGTCGCCAAGAAGTGCATACTGATTCCCGATTGCATTTAAAGCTTCGGCCTCTCCTTTAAGATTTTTCAATTCCCTGTAAATGCTCAAGGCATTTTGAAGATTATTTAAAGCAAAAATGTCCTCGCCTTTAGTCATGTTTATTTTTCCAAGCAAAAATAACGAAGCAGCTTCAGCATTTTTATTAGAGAACTTTTGATACAGCTTTAGAGCAATTTTTTGATGTTCAATAGCGCTATCTATCTTTCCAATAGCGTAGTAAACTCCTCCAATATCCTGATGTGCATCAGCGTAATCGGGATTAATTTTTATAGTCTCATTGAAGAATTCAATTGCTTTCTTGAAATCACTTATTAACATATAACAAACGCCCAACATATAGTGAGCATCTGGAGAATCTGGTCTCAATTTTATTGATTCTCTATAAGAATCTATAGCGTTATCATATTGGCCTAAACTTCTATACGTATCCCCTAAATTTAAATACGTGAGAAAACCATCGGATTTTATTCTGAGTCTCTGTTTGTAAGAATCTATAGCTTGCTCATATTGGCCTAACTTATAGTAGACAACCCCCAAATTAGTATGGGCAGCGATGAAATCTGGTTTAAGTCTTATCGCTTCCTTATAAAAAGAAATTGCATTTTCATATTGTCCTAACTCACGGTAAGTATCCCCCAGATTAAAATAGGCAACATAACTATCAGGCTTCTTCTTGATGGCCTCTTTATAATATGGAATGGCATTCTCATAATCACCTAAGTTCTGGTAAGCAAAACCTAAGTCGTTAAAAGCAAATATATTATTAGGATCTAACCTTATAGATTGTTTATAGTGCTCAATCGACTCCTGAAATTGTTTTAAGTCTATATAGGTATATCCTAACCAATAGTTAGCATCTGCAAAATCAGGTTTCAATTTAATTGATTCCTTAAAAAAATCAACTGCTTTTTCATGTTGCCCCGTCACAGCATAGCTACGACCAAGCCAAAATTGTGCTAATGCTTCACCGTCTTTATTGGAAAGCTTTTTGTATAAATGTAACGCAATAGTTTCATGCTTTATTGTTTCTTCAAACTTATTTAAAAGAAAATACATAGCTCCTATATCCATATAAACACCCGCCGCATCAGGATATAGATTTATCGCTTTTCTCATATACTGTATTGCGTCTTCAATTTGTCCTTTGTTATAAAGCAGTATCCCTTCGTCATAATATTTTTTCGCTTCATAATACTTCTGCGCCTCCTCGCCCCCCTCCGCAAAAGACAGGGAAACAAAAACCAAAGATACAAACAGTATCAGCAGGATTTTCATGGAGTATTTGGCGGGCATGGACAACCCTGTTTATTTCTCTTTGATTGTATTGAGAAATTCTTTTGCAGTCATAACCGTAACTGCTTCTCTGATCTTATTGATGAAAAAATGGGAATCCCCAGTCAGAAAAAAATCCGGCTTTGCAGAGAGTACTGCAGCAAGGACAGGGACGTCTTTCTTGTGCGAAATAAGACTCTCAGCTTCCTGAATTTTCCTCATGTATTTTGTTCTCTGCATGATAGTAACATCACTTAATGCCCTTTCAGTTTCTTTGAGGGCAATTTCAAGATTCCTCTCTTTGAGATATTTGAGCTTTTTCTTTACGACGTTAAACAACTCGTCAACCACATCCTCGCTTGTAATAAGCTCGATCTCTACCAAATCCAGAACTTCGGATTCATTCCCATCGAAAAATATCCCGGAGAGCAATATATTTGTATCAAGGAAAACCCTGTATCTCATTTACGGAGGGCCGCAAGCTCTTTCAGCATTTCAGACTCAGCAATCCCTTCTTTTTTCATCAGCCATCTAAGATATGTCCGGCTCTTCTGTGCATAGACTTTTCTGAGAGCGGAATTCACTGCGTCTGAGGCATCCGAGAAAATACCAAGCTTTACCTCTTCATTGATATTTTTCAAGACGTCTTCCGAAACCTGTGCAACAATCTTCGGCATTTAACACCTCCTGAAAGTTTTATTCTTAAGCAAATACTTCTTTCATCGTTATTAATTATATCATTTGTTAAAAAACGTTTTGTAATCAAACCCACTATGTTAGGACTTACGGTCCCTTGTACTCATCTATCTTCCCGTCTTCATCATGATCTATTCCGTAAAGATCAACTTTCTTATCTTCGTCATTATCATAAGCCCATGTATCCAGTTTGCCGTTATTATCGGTGTCGTACGCCCTTGTCTCTATCTTCCCGTTTTCGTCTCTGTCTATGCCGATATAGTCCGCCACTTTATCATGATTTAAGTCCACGATGTACATATCCATTTTCTCATTCCCGTTCAGGTCAACTCCTATCACATCTGTTATTCCATCATTGTTAAGATCAAGCTCATAGTACTTTGCATTTTCGAGAGCTTTGTCAAAGGAAGCCTTTTGTACGGAAGGTCTTTGAGCAAAACGGCTTTCCTTGCTTTTCATAAATTCATTGATCACATCACCAGAGACGGCAAAGTTTAAACCTTCTCCCTTTTTAACAAATGAATTAATGCCGATAAGCTCGGCCTTGTCATTCAATAAAGGCCCGCCCGAATTTCCGGGATTAATGGGAGTCTGTGTCTGGATGACTTTGCTTTTATGTTCAATCTTATCAGTGTAACTCCACTTATAATCCGGCCTTATCTGGCTGATTATCCCTTTTGTGTAGGTCCATATCTCTCCCTCAGGATGACCTATCGCATGGACTTCCTGAGCTACCTCAACTTCATCCATTGAGCCAATTTTAATTACCGGAACTTCAACAGGCAGTTGTTCAATTCTCAAAAGGGCAAGGTCGGTTATCTCATCAACTTTAAGAACTTTTGCAGTAAATGCATTTTCTTTATTGAGCGCGGCTTCCTTTTTCGGTTTAAAGAACACAACCACCCTTTCATAACCATTAATAACATGCCAGTTGGTAAGCACATTGCCCTGTTTATCTAAAACGGAGCCGGAGCCAAATCCTTCATTGGTAACAACAAGGACTACAGCAGGAGATGCTTCTTTGTAAACATGAACTCCGCCGACTCCCCTGCTCTCCTCAAGCATGATATTATTCTTTATATTCTTCAGGCTATTTTCTATTGTCTTCTCATTCGTAGAACGTTCCCTTGTTTTTGACAAATTCTTCACGGATAATTCACTGCTTCCTATCAGAATATTGTCGGGGGCTGAAATCTCTTTGCCTGTCCCGGTGATACTTCCAATCTTCAATGGTTTATTATCTATATGCCGGAAACTGACAGCCCGCACCACTGCGCCTGTGCCTTTTACAATTTCAGTAACACTCTGGACTGACTTGCCGTCTTTAAGATGAAAGCCCTTTGCCTTGCCTTCCGTAACGCCGCCAACACCTCTTTCAACAAACTGGATCTCGCTTCTGACTTTATTTAAGAGAGCCTTTTTCTGCTCCGCATTCACTCCTTCCATCTCCTTGAGCATTTTTTGAATATTGTCTAACGGCCTTTCCGATGCAAGCACATAAATAGTCTCTGTTCCAACATTTTCATCAAGCCAAAACCACTGCCCTTCTGAGGGAACGGAATAATCTTTACCGCTTACGATTTTATTGCTCAATTGAATCTTCGGATCAGGGAACAGTTGACTGGCCTCGCTGTTACTGTCGTAGATAAGAATGTAAACGTATGCTTCCTTGTTGACATTGAAATGCAACTGGAAATTGTCATAAGAATGCAATATGCCGCCTTCCCGGATGATAACCTCAGAAACCGAGCCGTCGTCTTCTTCCCTCTGTCCGATAATGTTCATGGAAAGTTCAAGCGGCATTGTGTTTGTGACAGGCTGAGATTCAACCGAAGGCACTTGCTGTACAAGAGACTTCTGGGGACTCTTAACGAAGAAAAAAAGTGCGACGAGAATGAGAGCTGTAATGATTCCATAAGCAGCTTTTGTAAAAGCTTTGTTTGTATGATTACGAGATACCGGCTTCGGGGAACGAAGCGCATCTTTTTCATTCATGTAATCCGCCTTGCTGACACCCCCTGTCTGCAACATATTTCCAGTGTCCGTTGCTGTTTCTTCAGTCAGGATTTTAGAGACCGGATCGCCGTAAAGCATGTAACTGGCCCAAATGATATTGTTCTTGCCGTAAATATTAATCAACTGTCTTCGGGCCGTTAGGACAGCCTCGCCTATTGATGCATTCCCGGCAAGCGCTTTGTAGAATTCAATTGCAAAGACCGAGCTGGGGGAATCGAGCACCTCAAAGAATGTGCCGATATAGTGAGCGACACCGGAAATGAGAAAGGCATTGGCAAGACCGTAAATCTCGTTTTCAAAAGCATCATTGATATTCCACTCTCCGGTGCGTCCTGAATGGCAGGCATTTGAGAAAATCAGGGCAGGCAACGGCGCGCCTCCCGCCATCTTAGTAACGTCTGAAGCGGAAAGTTTGCCGTCAGACATGATCCATCCGCTCTGCGAAGGATCTTTCAGGTCATAGGCTGCGTGTCCCGCATAATGGACTATGTCAAAGTCGCGTATGTTCTTTTTGACATACTGCCGATCAACGCTGCTGCTGACAAGGCTGACCCTGATCTTATCAACGTTTTCACTAAGCTCGTCACGGATTTTTATCCCCTCTTTATACGCTGCCTCAAGATTCCCCTGAGGGTCCGCCATGATAAGCACATTAAGGGATTCGCTTTTCCGAACTCTTTGCACCCCTGCAATACTCTGCCGTGTGCTTACGATCCTTCCCATACTGAATTTCAGGCAGAAGAATTCCTCCCCATCAAAGAGAAGCTCCCATGGGATATGGACTAATTGGTCGTCAAGATATAAAACAAGTGTATCGGATGAGGTGGAGCGCAAAAAGTTCTTCGCCTTTGAAGTCAGAAGCTCGTCATAGAGATTCTGGCATGTCTTTTTCAAGTCACTGATCACTTCAGAAACGATATCACCCCGTCTGTTGGCCCTGTTCAGCAGGGCAACGACTTCTTTGCAGAGCCTGCTTATATCATCAAAGTCAACACTGTGCTCTTCATAATTCCTCAGAGTCCGCTCGTCTCCAGGAGCTTTCTCATAGGCGCTGACCCTCAGCTTTTCTCCTTCTCTAATGATATCGAGTATAAAAGCAGACGCCTTGCTCATTTGACAGACTCCAGTTCCAGCGATATTCTGCCTATGACTTCTTTGCTTTTAACAATATGCAGTTCGTAAATGCCATTCTGGATATTCTTAAAAGAAACCTGTCCGTAACTGGCCACAAATGAGGCAAGTTCCCTCTTCCCTAAAAGAAGATTAATTCTTACATCACTTTCCGGCGTGCCTGAAGTACTGTCTGACGTTTTTATGTTTATTTCACAAGCACCATCTTCAGTCTTTTCAATGATCAGGTCAACCCTGATTTCATCGAATGTATTACTTAAGTGAACTGTATTTTTTGTATCTGCTGATGTGCCATATCTGGCTGCTGGTTCGGCTAATAAAGGTGTGAACATTGCGCCTGTATCTTTGAGGATCCGTACAGTATCTTTTGCAAATTCCAGCACAACCTCAAACAGGGGTTTGGAAGTCTTCGCTTTTACCAGTTGCCTTGCCCTGTCAGTAAGTCCCTTAGGCGACCTCATTAATTCTTCCTTCTCAATACCCTGCTTTATCCTGTGAAAAATTATGCTCTGCTTGCGGCAGGCGTCGCATTGATAAAGATGATCTTCCACCCGTTCTTTTTCAGCCCCATCAAGCAGATTATCAAGGTAAGCGCCGAATATCTCCTCTGAAAGACAACTGCCTTCAGTAACTTTTTCGTCAGACTTCTTCTTGATAATGCCCTTTAAGATGCTCTCGTAATCGTCCACAATTTTCCTTTTTTGATAAATGACAATTCGACCTCACTTTTCTTGCAATAAATTTTTCTTCTTTGCTATTTTCCTCAGCTTATCAATGATCCTGCTTTTCCTGCTGTAAATAGCGCTTACCGAAATATTCATTATTTTTGCTATTTCTTCCGGTTGCAGTTCATCTTCAAAACAGTATTTAAGAAACAGCTTGTCATCGGGGTTTAGTCCTTCTATAAGTTCTCTCAATAATTCAGATTGCTCTGACTCTGAAATCCGGTCAATTACTGACGGTTGAAGGTCTTGGACAATATCTTTAGAGTTTTTTTGATCGTCGCCTGAAGGATCATCCAGTGAAATGGATATTTTGTTCCTTTTAATAAAATTCAAGGTGCTATTCGTAGCTATTACCATAAGCCAGCTTGCGACTGTGCAGCCATTAATACCCTGATACTGCCGCAATCTCCTGTAATCATTTTCAATTAGAGAAAGGAAAATGCTGTTATGAATATCTTCAAGGTCTTGATATAAGAAGTTAGGACAATACATTTTGAGGGTTTTATGAATTGCGTGATACACAAGGTCGGTATACTTCTCGACAAACAAATCCCATGTGTCTTTGTCCCCATTAATGCATAAATTTAACAGGTCTATTCCCGGAAGTTCAAAGTTCATGTCCCTATCGCTTTTTTTAATGTTTAATTATATTACTGCAAAGGGAGATTGTAAACAATAACGGTAGAAAACCATTCAGAAGAAAATTGAAAATGTTAAAATGATGGCGGAAAAATGAGAGAGCGGATAATCCTGGGAAAATGGACGGAAGAACAGTTAGACCGGCTGCTGAATGAATCTTCAGCGATCAGCGATGTTGACAGAAGGATAGAATTTCTCTCGGCGCAGTTCCTCGGTATCGAATACAAAGAAGCGACTTTAACAGGAGATGTAAATACGCCGGAGGTTTTTGTCATCGATCTCGAAGGAGTTGACTGCTTCACCTTTCTTGATTACATCGAGGCAACGAGGACCTCAAAATCATTCGCCGGATTCAAAGACAATCTTGGAAAAATAAGATACAGATCAGGGAAAATCTCCTATGAGGACAGGAACCACTTCTTCACCGACTGGAGGGAATACAACCCTGATCTGGTTGAAGACGTTACTGAAAAAATAAGCGCGGGGAAAAGCAGGCATATCACGAAAACGCTGAACCGGAAAGCTGACGGTACATATTATCTTCCGGGTATCCCAATCAGAGAAAGGGAGATTACTTATGTCCCTTCGGGATCAGTGGATGATATTATCGTTGGCAATCTAAAGACAGGCGATTATGCCGGGATATATTCGGATAAACAGGGGCTGGATGTTTCACATGTGGGAATCATTATTAAGAAGGAAGATGCTGTCTATTTCAGGCACGCATCTTCATCAGCAAAGAACAGGAAAGTCGTTGATGAGGATTTCAGGAAATATATTTCAGGTAAACCGGGAATAGTTGTATTGAGGGCAAGAAAATAATTGCAATTATAAGCCAATAGATTAGTTAAACGTCATTCCCGCTTGTCGGGAATCTTTCTTGAAAAACGATTCCGAACAAGTCGGAATGACAGCAGCAAGACACCTATGCAAATGCTTAAAACCATCTTCAGCCGCAGGATGTTTGTTTCCTTCTCCATGGGATTTTCCTGCGGCCTGCCGCTTCTCCTGACCATAACGGTTTTACAAGCATGGATGAAGGAAGAAGGAGTTGACCTTACCGTAATTGGAATAATGTCTCTCGTTGGCCTGCCATATACGGTGAAGTTCCTCTGGTCGCCTGTGATGGACAGGTTCACCCTGCCCTTTTTAGGACGCAGAAGGGGCTGGCTCCTGATCGCGCAGATTACATTGATCTGTTCGATCATATGTCTTGGCCTTACCAGTCCCGGAAAGAATCCGTGGATGGTTGCCATTGCGGCGATGCTTGTGACATTCTTCAGCGCCTCTCAGGACATCGTTGTTGACGCCTACAGGCGGGAAGACCTCTCGGATGCTGAACTGGGATTAGGGTCTTCCCTGTACGTCAACGGTTATCGCGTCGGGATGCTGCTTGCCTCAGGGGGCGGGCTTATCATGGCAGACCACATGTCATTTCAGATGGTCTATCTGATCATGGCCGCCTGTATGCTGCCCGGGGTCGTGACAACTATGCTTACGCCTGAACCTGTAAATTCCGCCGGGACGCCAAAGAGCCTGAAGGACGCTGTGCTGCATCCGCTCATCGAATACTTTTCCAGGGAAGGCGCCCTGTGGATACTCGTATTTATCCTCCTCTATAAAATAGGCGATACCATGGCAAGCGCGATGACTATACCGTTCTATCTCGATATAGGGTTTTCAAAAACAGAGATCGGCGCAATCGTCAAGATATTCGGTTTCTGGGCCACAATCATCGGCAGTCTGACAGGCGGCATCATGATGCTGCGTTTCGGCATCAACCGCTCTCTCTGGATATTCGGTTTTCTTCAGGCGATATCAACCGCCGGATTTGCCGTCCTCGGTCTTATCGGGCACAGCATCCCCGCCCTGTCCTGCGTAATTGCCTTTGAGAATTTAAGCGGCGGCATGGGTACTGCCGCGTATGCCGCATTTATGGCAAGCATTACGAACAAGAAATTTACCGCAACTCAATATGCACTTTTGAGCAGCCTCATGGGAATTCCAAGGGTGATCGCGTCCGCGCCTACAGGCTATCTTGCGAAAAATATGGGCTGGGTCAGTTTTTTTGTATTTTGCACTCTGATCGCAATTCCCGGGATGCTGCTTCTGATAAAAATCGCCCCGCCTTCAAGAAAGTTGCAAGCATGAAAGCAGAAACATCTCAACTCTCTGCCCCTTGCCCTTTGCCCTATGCTAAATTCACCGGCAGTCTGCCCTGAAAATCCCTCTCGTCTTTCAAACATTTGATTAAAGAAAGCTGAGCCTGTGTGGTCGTATCGTATGCGGCGATAAGCGCACCGGCATCAGCGAAATGACTGAGCACATAGGGACTGCCGAATGAAATGACAATGGAGCGCTGCGCCGTTTTCATAATTTGCCGTATGGCCTGCATCTCCTCATCTTTAATGCCTGAGCTTCCTTTCCATGCAGCAACGCTCGTAAAGATGGCAACGATGACTAATCCCCTTTCGCCGGCAGGTTTAAAACCTGCCCCTACGGAGACATCCGGGATGAAATTTCTGAGCGGCGATGTTTTGTGTATATCCTCATCTCCCGCAAATATGAGACTCACATCCTGAACGTCTTTGACCGGCAGTAACCCCGGCGTATCTTTCACAAGTGTAATTGCTTTATCTGAAATTGCTAAAGAAAGTTCAGCGTGCTTTTCATAATTTGGCAAGGGGGGACAAAGAGGGGTTATCTTCTTTTTAAAATTCAATATCCT
>JACQZF010000073.1 GCA_016213945.1 Nitrospirota bacterium
CTGGTTTCGCCGGTCAGCTTGACTCTGTTGGGACGCCCGCGCATCCGCAACCACCGCCAGCCTTAGCGGGCGCAAAACACCTTTGGTCAGCGTCAGGCGAAAGACGAAGTACAATCCGGGTCAGTTGGACTCTCGCGTAGCGGCCGCAAACGAGTCGCACGGCCAGCCAAACACTGTCGTCCTTCGACAAGCTCAGGATGTAGCCGGCGTCAGGTGACAAGCAAAACAATCACGGTCAACCCTTCGACAAGCTCAGGATGCAGTTTGACTCTCTGGCCGCAAACGAATCGCAAAGCAGGCAAAACACTTTCGGTCAGCGTCGAGCGTAGGCTAGGTAAAATGCCAGGCCAGTTTGACTCTTTGACAATCAATGAGTCACAGGCAAGCGGTTGTGAACTGCAAAATATCGGCTGGGGCCGGTCCGCGTCGGGCCGGTCTTTCGCCCAACACCGGCGTCCAGTTGACGGCTTCGCTTCGCTACGCCGCAACTGACGCCGACCGTTGGGTGGAATGCCATCTACTCCAAAGTAAATGTTGGCCCACTAATATTCCAGTAGGCACAAACCGTATCTTATGGACAAGAAATTAAGTTCTGACAGGAATGCTCAGGCAGAGTTACTTGAGAAAACAGCGAAAGACATCTTTCTCAAAGGCGATTATGAGAAAGCACTTTACGGTTTTTTACAAGTTCTCGCTATTAGGGAGCAAGTTGGTGATAAGGTGGGTGAAGGTGCGATATTTAACCATATTTCGCAAATATTCAGAGCCAACGGTGACTACAATACCGCACTCGCCTATCTGAAAAAATCATTAGCGATTAAGGAGCAAATTGGTGACAAAGCGGGCGAAGGAGCGACGCTCAACAATATTTCGCAAATCTATCACGCGCAGGGCGATTACGAGACGGCGCTGACCTACCTGAAACAGTCGCTCGCCATTAGCCAGCAAATCGGTGACAAAGCGGGCGAAGGCACAACGCTCAACAATATTTCGCAAATCTTCAAAGCACAAGGCGACTACGAGACGGCGCTGACCTACCTGAAACAGTCGCTCGCTATTAGCCAGCAAATCGGTGACAAAGCGGGCGAAGGCACAACGCTCAACAATATTTCGCAAATCTATCACGCGCAGGGCGATTACGAGACGGCGCTGACCTACCTGAAACAGTCGCTCGCCATCCGTCAGCAAATTGGCGACAAAGCGGGCGAAGGCACAACGCTCAACAATATTTCGCAAATCTATGATGCACAGAGCGATTACGAGACGGCGCTGGCCTACCTGAAACAGTCGCTCGCCATTGGCCAGCAAATCGGTGACAAAGCGGGCGAAGGGGCAACGCTTGGCAACATCGGCAACATCTATCACGCGCAAGGCGACTACGAGACGTCACAGACCTACCTGAAACAGGCGCTCGCTATTAGCCAGCAAATCGGTGACAAAGCGGGCGAAGGTACAACGCTCAACAATATTTCGCAAATCTTCAAAGCACAAGGCGACTACGAGACGGCGCTGACCTACCTGAAACAGTCGCTCGCCATAGGGAATATTCAGGCACAGAATAATCAAGTCCAGGAAGCCGTAAGTGCGTGGGTAACAACTTACTTAATTGCTAAACAAATCAATCTAGCCCAAGCATTGCGGGCTTTAGCAAGCCTTGCTCCACAACTTGGTTTACCTGAAGGTCTAGCGGGGTGGGAAGCATTAGCACAGAAAGTTTCTGACTCAAACGCGGAACAGGAGAAGGAAGCATGAGTCAGATGCCCGAGCAATATCATATATTTGTAAAATTGCATGAAGCATTTCTGCGAATGTGTGATGTATCCATCAAAACGCTTGAAATCATTGAACGAGAAAAAGGAATGGATACCGCTTATCTACCCAACTTAAGAAGGCAAATGGAAAACCTAGTCATTGGAAATCTGAACCTGTTTCAAGATAAGGTTTTCATTGAAAAGACACAAGGAGACAAGATTATGAACCAGAGCAGGGAAGAAAACATTGAAATTCGGATTGGAGACAAGGCTCATATTTCGGGCGGCTTTGTGGTGGCAAAGTCAATAGAGAACAGTTTTAACAAGGTGGCCTCATCGGATTTGGCGGATGAACTCAAAGAATTACTTCAGAAACTATCAATCGAAATAGGTAAAATCATCGAACACCTTCCAAAAGATGAAGCCGAAGACGTTGCAGAAGATTTAAGTACTCTAATAGATAAAGCCACTTCTGAAAAACCAAAACGCAAATGGTGGTCAGTGAGTATTGATGGATTGAGCAAAGCGGCTGAAAAACTAGGAAAGGTTGGAATGCCCGTACTTGAACTCGTTGGCAAAATTGTGCCACTCTTAGAAAGAATCTCATCCTAAGAATTTCCACCCAACAAGCACATGCAGCCGACACGCTCCGCTCGGTCGCTTCGCTCTCTCGCTCCGCGTGCGGCTGATGTGCGCCGTTAGCCTGCTTGTTGTGAATAAGGGTTTGTTCTTTTACCCAGTGAGACTCAGGAGTGTTTATTTATGAATCCTGTTCCTTTTTTTCAAGTTGTTGATTTCCTCGATTGGCTTAACACAAGACAACATCATCGCGAAAATCAACTAAACCCACAATATGTTTATGAGATGGCATTGGTATATCTTCGTGATAATCGAGGAGAGTCAGCCACAACTTACGACCTGACTTACATATTGAAGATATTTCAATCTTGCCCAATGGTTACAGAGGGAGATATTCAAGGGCAAATAGCGCATTATGCCAAATGCGGGCAGTGTTTAGAATATATACGCCAGAAAAATATAAATCCACGTTTAGCACAACTCCACCCTTTACTACAGGAGTTTTCGCGTTATGCCGAAAGACAAGGCTTTACCCGCGATGTTAGAGAAAGAGTCTCATCAATTCAGCCTCGTACCTCGCGTAGGCTAGAAGAAGATGATGTGTTTCGGCAAATCATTAATGAAGTTGGCGCTGAGTTCGGTCAGATATTCAAAGATTATCTACAACGTGAAGCGCCCCAATCGCTAATTCAAGATTACCTACAAAGCCGAGAAGGGGCTAGTCAACGAAACCGTATTTCAAGTGATAGGGAACGGTCTCGCTCCGATGATGGCACTTCACCGCTTTGGGCGCATGGAAACGATGTTGAAATGGAAGCAAGACGGCTTGCAGATAGTGTCCGTCTTGCAATGGAAAATTCCTTTTATGAAAACCAAATACAAAATCACCCTGAATTTCGACGCCTCGTCCGTGCGCTGGGAATTATGGCGGAACACTCTATACAAGCGATAGAGTTCATTTCTTGGCTTCAAGATAGGCATTCCAAGTTAGACATCCTTGCAAGCATTCCTACTAACCAAATTCAGCAACTTGTTATTGAATTTTGCGAAGCGAAGAATTATCAAAACGCCGCCAGTTTTTCAGCCGAAGTAACGAAATGGATGGGCGGTAAAGGTGAAAAGAAAATACTGCAACGCCTAATAGACATAGGGACACAAATAAAGAGAAGAAATAAGACCTATCGTCCGGCTGTTTCACCATTTAGCAGGTATCAAACCATACCTTTTCATGCAGTCTATTTGTTTCTTTCTGTGGGTGACTTTCCAAAGTTCATCCAAACATATTGGGAAGATTTAAACAGCCTCACAGGAGACCATCTTGATGTTTACTATTCTTTTGAAGATGTTGAGCGAAAAGTAAGTGCATTCGACACGGTTAATGAATTCCGAAGCCTAACGGTAAAAGCCACTTCACTTCCTGCTATTCTCATATGGAAGCAAAGCCTCTCAGACCATTGCATTATCCCTCTCGAAAAACTTTCTCACACTGATGTTTTTGACATCACGAAGTTAATCGTTCAGCAAATTGCAGAAGGAAAGGACTTGCCAAACATTTGCGCTGAGGCAAAAATAGTTGTCAACGAGAAACTAGAAGCACTTTCCCCAACCCCGAAACTCATCATTCAAGGAGACTTAACTATGTCAACAAACGAAATAATGATAGGCGACAACGCTACTATCTATGGCGATGTTGTCGCGGCACATTCAATACAAAACAGTTTCAACAAAGCCGCATCTGCTGAAATCCCCGATGATTTGAAGGATTTGCTCAAACAACTTGCCACAGCAGTAGGCAAAATGAGCGAGTCTTTACCAAAAGAAACCGCTCAACAAGCGGCGCGTGACTTAGATACACTTGTTGCGGAAGCCACCAGTAAAGCCCCACGAAAAGCATGGTGGCAATTGAGTGTGGATGGTCTAAAGAAAGCCGCTGAGAACATAGGAGCAATTGGCAAACCCGTAATTGAACTTGCGGGCAAGATAGTCTCTATCTTGATAGGTATGCCTTCTTAACTTAAAACGCGCATTCAAAAACAGGGCGCAGGCTAACCCCCGCGTGCAGTGGATTTTGCTCCGCAAACGGCGCGGAGCAAAACCACTGACGCGGAACGTTGGGCGGCTCAACGAAGTATCGATGAATAAAGGATCAGATGTCAAAACCCAAGAAGGATCCCTTACTTGAAGCGCTAAAGGAGGGCCGCTCTTACACTTGGACAGTGCCGGATGGGGGCGACCTCGCCTCGATGCGGGCCGCTGTCAAACATGGACAAACGCTCACGATGTCGCCAGTTGTTAACGCCAGCGAAATTCACGTGGGCGACCTGGTCCTCGTCAAATGGCATAAAGGCGACATCTTCCATTTAGTGGGAGAAATTCAGGGCGACCAGTTTCTGATCGTCAATAGTTTAGGCAAGGTCAATGGTTGGGTCGGTGGAAATGATATTCTGGGTCGAATAACCCACATCCTTGACCCAGAGCCGCGCCCGAGTGTGCCCATCATGTTAGAGCAGTTAGAGGCCGCCTATCATAAACTCATCCAACTCGAACCGCCCGCCCATGATGACGCACAGCGCTTATTCACCATTGTCGAGGATCTGCGGTGGTACGCCGATCGAATTGGGGTGGAGCGTTGGAATAAGATGCCTCGGTCAAATAAGTGGAGTTTTGAACAAAATTTATGGCGATTGACCAAGCAGGCCAAGAACGCCATCGCACCGGTACCACATAGCAGTCGTTACTTGATCGATTGTGGCAAAGCGTGTGTAGGGTTAGCCAGTGAGATAGTCGCGCTGTTTGAATATGGCGAGCGAGCTTGAAACCCCACCGCCGCCCAACACGGCTTGCAGGCGACGGCGCTTCCGCTTCGCTCCAGCGCCGCGCCTGAAGCCCGCCGTTGAACTAAGCGCTTCGCGCAGTGTTCGTCTTCGTTTGCAACTCCCTCTGACGCTCTGACGTTTCAATTCAATAGTCTCTCCGCCTTTCGTAAAGGCGGCTATATTTCCGGTCACCAAATCCACTCTCAGTGACAGGAG
>JACQZF010000057.1 GCA_016213945.1 Nitrospirota bacterium
ATTTTTCCATTTGTCTTTTTCTTCATCTTGCGGTATCTTTTCTTCATAGGTTGCGATCTCCTTTTGTTTTGGTTTTTAGAACAATCAATTCTAATCGGAGGTCGCTTCCTACTTCAACAAGTCATAGGGACATGATCAAATTTTCAATAGAGATAACATAATAATCATTATCCTCAATGTAAAATATTGCCCTGTATTTACTCTTTCGCAAACGATAGTACGTTCTCTTCTCCGATGACTTTAATTTCTTTATATCGAATAATCCTAAATCTCCGGTTGTTTCAAGTGCGATAAATGCATTATTGAATCGTGTAAATATCTCTTTAGGCAATATTCCTTTCTTTACAGCTTTTTTGACCTCACTTTCGTAATGAATCATTGTATATGTTTACATTGTATGACATGCACTGTCAAGATGGTATTGGCATACAGTTTCAGCGTGTTAACAGATATCAGTTAGGAAATTTACAACGCGCAAACTTCCGGCATTTTTCTGGCCTTGTTCCTGTAGCTGAAATTTGTTCCGATCCTGATGGGGAGGTTCCGCGGGCTTCGCAGACTTCTTTTCAGCATATTTTTCCACCTGTATGTCTCACGGAATATCCAGAAGTAGCCCTGCTGGAGTTCTTCGGCGGTCATGTTCTTTGGTTTGAATATGACTTCGCCGGTGTGATATTTGGCCCAGTTCCTGTCTGTTATCCTTCCTTCCTTTTCCATAGCCGTATAAAGTTTAGTCCCGGGGAAAGGCGTGAGTATGTGAAACTGCGCGGCGTCTACATTGTTCTCCATGATGAAGTTGAAGGTCCTTTCAAATACCGAGGTGTCGTCTTCATCCAGTCCGAAAATGAAACTGCCGATCACGTTGATGCCTGCCCTGTGTATTTTCCTAATCGCCTCTTTGTAGCCGTCAGGGGAGTTCCATGATTTGCTCATCTTCTTGAGATTGTTTTCCGAGAGTGTCTCAAAACCGATGAACGCGTACTTGCCCCCGCTCTTTGCATAGAGTGAAAGCAGCTCATCATCTTTTGCGAAGTTGATCGTGGTCTGTCCTCCCCAGATGCGCTTTAACGGTATGAGCGCTCTGAAAAGTTCCTTCGCGAATTTCGGATGTCCGGTGATGTTGTCATCAACGAAAAAGAAGTCCCTGCCCTGAAAACTTTTTATCTCATGAATGACCTCGGAAAGTGGCCGTGTCCTGAATTTATTTCCGAAGAAGGCGGTGACGGCGCAATACTCGCAGTTAAACGGACACCCGCGTGTTGCCTGTAGTGTGTTGTAAGATGTGTAAATATTCCTGTCGAGAAGGTCCCTGCGTGGAACAGCCATGCCTTTCATATCGATCAGAGATTCTGCGTGGTAAACGGGTTTCAGTTTTCTATTCTCAAAGTCCTGAAGCAGTTGCCCCCACACGCCCTCTGCTTCGCCAACGACTACGCTGTCAGCGTGTTTAAGCGCTTCGTCGGGCAGGGCTGAGACATGGATCCCGCCCATGACCACTGTCACGCCTTTCTCCCTGAAGCCGTCGGCGATAGCGTACGCGCTCGGTATCTCGGCGGTGAAGGCCGTGATCCCGACAAGGTCAACCTTACTGTCAAAATCAACAGGTGTGGTGCGGGCGTCCAATATTTCCACATCCCAATCTGACGGGGTAAGCGCGGCGACTGCCGGAAGGCTCAGGCGCACAAATCCGGCCTTGCCCGATCTTGATACCTTTCCCCAGTAACCCCGTTCACTCTTCGGTAATATTAAAAGCAGTTTTTTCAATTCAGTCTCCTTTGAATAACCACAGAAAAGATTTTATCCGCAGATTTCGCAGATGACACAGATTAAAGAAAGCCCATAAATTACTGTTTTTTATTTTCGTCATGCCCGAAGTCAGTAATCGGGCATCCAGAACTGTTGAAAAGGCTGGATTCCCGCTCAACAGACTGCGGGAATGACAGTTCAATGTTTGAGTTTATAAACAGGCACTAAATCGATCTGTGTGAATCTGTGCAATCTGTGGATTAACTCAGTTTAATTTTTCTCCGTGCCTCCGTGTCTCTGTGGTTCATTGCGTTTATCAGCGCGGCTGTATTGTAGCATTGAAATAAGGTTTAATAAAATGTCACAATTATCGCTTGAAGTATTATTGGACTTACGTTGTTGCGTTTGAGATAATTCAATAGAGTTCACAGGAGACATGAACAGAGATGCTTGAGAAAAGATACGAGCCGAAAGACATTGAAAAGAAGTGGTATGACTTCTGGATTGAGAATGAATATTTCAGGGCAGAGGGTAAAAGCGACAAGCCTCCTTACTGCATAGTCATCCCGCCGCCGAATGTTACCGGCTCCCTGCACATCGGACACGCGCTTGATATCACTCTTCAGGACATCATGATCAGGTGGAAGAGGATGTCCGGGTCTAACACACTGTGGCTGCCGGGAACAGACCATGCCGGTATCGCAACACAGAACGTTGTCGAGAAAGATCTGCAGAAGCAGGGCACTGACAGGCACGCGCTTGGCAGGGAGAAATTTATTGAGAAAGTCTGGGAATGGAAGAAGCTCTACGGCGGCACGATCATAAATCAATTGAAAAGCATGGGAGCTTCCTGCGACTGGAGCAGGGAAAGGTTCACGCTTGATGAAGGATTATCAAAGGCAGTGCGGGAGGTATTTGTCAGGCTCTATGAAGAAGGGCTGATATACAGGGGCGAATATCTCATCAACTGGTGTCCCCGGTGTCACACCGCGTTGTCCGATCTCGAAGTGGAGCACGAGGAAAAGCAGGGCAAGCTTTACTACATCAAATATAATTTCGCGGACCAGGACGGGCATATTACTGTTGCAACGACAAGGCCGGAAACTTATCTTGGCGATACCGCTGTCGCAGTGAATCCCGAGGACGAGAGATACAAAAACCTCATCGGCAAAATGGTGCGTCTGCCGATAATCAACAGGGACATCCCGATCATCTCGGATGAATTTGTCGACGCATCATTCGGCACAGGAGCGGTGAAGGTGACACCTGCGCACGACCCCAATGATTTTGACATGGGCAAGAGGCACAACCTTCCGTTCATCAACCTGTTAACAGGTGACGGCAAGATGACGGAGGAGGCGGGCCCGTACAAAGGGCAGGACAGATTTGAGTGCAGAAAGAATGTACTGAAAGACCTCGAAGGCATGGGCCATCTTGAGAAAGTCACTGACCACGCGATGGCAATCGGCCATTGCTATAGATGTAAAACAATTGTCGAGCCGTATCTTTCAAACCAGTGGTTCGTGAAGATAAAGCCGCTTGCTGAAGAGGCGATGAAGGCGGTAAAAGAAGGACAAGTCAAGATCATTCCAACAGGCTGGGAGAACAGCTACTTCGACTGGATGGAGAATATAAAAGACTGGTGCATATCGCGGCAGATCTGGTGGGGACACAGGATCCCGGTCTGGTACTGCAAAGAATGCGCGGAGGTCATTGTATCAAGGGAGACACCGGCCGGGTGCAAATGCGGAAGCAAGGAATTGGTCCAGGACGAGGACGTGCTTGATACATGGTTCTCGTCAGCGCTCTGGCCGTTTTCCACTCTCGGCTGGCCTGAGGACACTGACGATCTGAAAACGTTTTACCCGACCAGCGTTTTGATAACGGGTTTCGACATCCTCTTCTTCTGGGTTGCGCGTATGATGATGATGGGCCTTAAATTTATGAAAGAAGAACCGTTCAGGCACGTTTATATCCACGCGCTCATCAGGGACGCGGAAGGCCAGAAGATGAGCAAGTCAAAGGGCAATGTTGTGGACCCCCTCAAGATGACGGAGCTGTATGGCACGGACGCTTTCAGGTTCACGCTCGCCGCGTACGCCGCGCAGGGCAGGGACATAAAGTTTTCCGAGCAGAGGGTCGAGGGGTACAGGCATTTCCTGAACAAGATATGGAATGTGGCGAGATTCATTTCCATGAACGTAACGGAAGGAGAGGCAGCATCGCTTTCAATAAAGGTCAAAAGCCTCAGCCTTGCCGACAGGTGGATACTGAGCAGGCTTTCGGTTGTCTGTGCTGATATTAATAAATCACTTGAAGAGTACAGGTTCAATGACGCGTCAAGCTACCTTTATCAATTTATCTGGCACGAGCTGTGTGACTGGTATGTTGAGCTGATCAAACCTGAATTGTACGGCGAAAACGCGGACTCGAAAAAAGCGGCGATCAGCACTCTGGTCCATGTATATGAAGTATCACTTGCACTCCTTCATCCCTTTATGCCTTTCATCACGGAGGAGATCTGGCAGCAACTGCCGTGCAAAAAGAATGATGACAGCCTTTGCATCCGCGAATATCCTTCTGCCGCAGAAGGCATCGAGGACAAAGAGGCGGAGGAAAAACTTAACATCGTGATGGATGCTGTGACCGCTATCAGGAACATCAGGGGCGAATTGAACTTGTCACCCTCGCTTGAACTTCAGGCCTTGATAAAGGCATCCAATAACGCGGAGGCAACCCTGAATGAGAACATTACCTATATAGCCAAACTTGCAAAGGCAAAGGACATAAAGATCGGAAGCGACATCCAGGCGCCTAAACACGCGGCCACTGCGATCAAGCCTGCGTTTGAGATATTTGTCCCGCTTGAAGGCCTGTTCGATTTTGACGCGGAGATCAGCAGGCTGAATAAAGAGATGAGCAAGGTCGAAGAGGACATTCAGTTTGTTGACAGGAAGCTCCGCAATGAGGCCTTTATCAGTAAGGCCCCGCAAGCGGTGGTTGAGGAGAACAAAAACAAGTACAATGAATATATGGAAAAGTTAAAATCAATACAGGGTAATATTGATAAGCTTAATCAATGGAGGTAAATCTGATGAGCAGGGAAACAGTGGAACTTGAAAAAGGTGATGCCCAGGTCGTGGAAGGCGAGTTTATTAACATAAAGAACAGTTCGGTCAGGACGGTTGAAGGCGGGCATGTTGAGATGCAGCGTGTGTGCTCTATGACAGTAGACGGAGAGAATATCGATGTCAATCAGGGCGCTGCCTGCGTTGTGAAAGCCGAGGCGTTAAATATGAAGAAGAGCATCAGCCTTGTTGCTGTTGCCGAAAATGCCTCTCTGAATTCATCCTGTTCCCTGGTCACTATTGCCGACGGAATTGATGAGGTCAGCAAGAGCAATGTCGGTGTCATGGTGGCCAACAATATAACTTCAGAAAATACTTCAGCGCTCATCGTGGTCGCCAATAACGTTGAAGGCCATGTAACAACTCTATTTGACTGGAAGTCCGCTCTCGCCTTCGGCGCCGCAATCGGCGGCGTGTTCGGGTTGGTGAAGCTGTTGTCGAAGAAATGATAGGAAACCACAGAGACACGGAGGCACTGAGAAAAAAGACTTGAAGTAATAAAAAAATTTTTCTTGTTTTCTCTGTGTCTCTGTGCCTCTGTGGTTAGTAAGAGTTAATAAAGACGAATGAAAATGAATAATTTCAATTTCACAGACAGAATTATACTCAACGCCTTGCATGAAGATATAGGTAATGGCGATGTGACAACATCGGCGCTCATTCCTGAAAAGTATATTTCCAGCGCAGCGATAATTGCCAAGTCTGATCTGGTCCTTGCGGGACTTCCATTTGCGGAGAGGACTTTTCAATTAATAGACAAAAACATAAAATTTAAACCCCTCAAAAAAGACGGCAGCAGGGTAAAGACACAAACCGTTATTGCCAGCATCAGCGGCAGCACGAGAAGTCTTTTAATAGCTGAGCGGGTCGCGCTCAATCTGCTTCAACGGATGTCAGGCATCGCCACTCTCACAGATAAATACGTCCAGCAGGTAAAGGGTTTGCCGGTAAAAATTGTCGATACTCGAAAGACTGCGCCGGGCCTCCGCATCTTTGACAAATACGCCGTGAGAATGGGTGGAGGACAAAATCACCGCTTCGGCCTTTTTGACGGCGTGCTTATTAAAGACAATCATATCGCGGCAGCAGGCGGGGTATGGCAGGCTGTAAAACTTGCGCGTTCAAAGTCGCATCAGCTATTAAAGATCGAAGTTGAAGTGAAAAATATCGCTGAAGTACATGAAGCGCTTTCAGTAAACGCAGATATTATAATGCTTGATAACATGAACGTCAGTCAGATGAGAGATGCCGTGAAGATAATCCGCAAAAAGAACCCAGCTGTGCTGATAGAGGCATCAGGCAATATAAGCCTGGAAAATATCCACGGCGTTGCAGAGACAGGTGTAGACCTGATCTCTGTCGGCGCGCTCACGCATTCGGCCCCTGCCGCTGACGTGAGTATGAAAATCGTGTCGGGAAATCTTACTCGCGCAAAATAACTTTACATTTTTGGCAGAAACAAAAAATCCGGTTTCAATATAATCCAACAAGTTGCAGTCAGGCATATAGCTTGCAGATTTATTAAATCTGTAGCTGAAAGTTTCGACTTGTGAATTCAATAAGAGGGGTGTTTAGTCTTTAAAAAAAATAACATGGAAAAGGAGGGTAACAGGATGAAAAGGACATTTATTTTAGCAGTGATCATGGCGATGGTCTTGGTATGTTCGATGCAGGCGCAAGCAACGCTGACAAACCTCGGCACGGACAGCCTCGGCAACCGGTTGATCTATGACAGCGACCTCGATATAACATGGTACGATTATACGAAATCTATTGATTCATGGCAGAATCAGGTGAACTGGGCATCCGGATTGACGGTAGATTTCGGCGGGACAATTTATGATGACTGGCGTCTGCCGACAACAGTGGATGGCCCATCTGTTTATGGTTATGACGGAACAACCACGGTTGGATACAACATAACAAACAGCGAACTGGGGCATTTGTTTTATGAAGAGCTTGGGAATAAGGGGCAGTATGATACATCCGGAAATCTAACAGGCTGCGGTTTCCCGAATCCGACTTGCTTAACTAACAAAGGTTTCTTTCAGCATTTGCAGCCGGACATGTCGGGCATTTACTGGTCGGGTACGGAGTATTCAGACGCCAGCATCTCCGCAGCATGGCTCTTCATGACCGACGACGGTTTGCAGGTTGGCGGCTGGAATAACGCCAGCCCCGTCTATGCCATTGCCGTGCGTCCCGGAGATGTATCCACTGTTCCGGAACCAGGCACTCTGCTTTTGCTGGGTTCTGGTCTTGCAGCGCTCGTCGGGTTCAGAAAGAGATTGAGGCGGCTGCGCGGGTAATTTGGTCCGGTCTTGATTTTTAGCACTTATCAAAAGGGCTTGGGTAATCCCAGGCCCTTTTGACTTTCACTTGCAGGAAACTACTTTTTTAAGGGGGAGATTTTCAAAGGATTGGCAGTCCGGTATTACTTTTTTATAATTTCTGTTTCTGCTTTCCCGGCAAATTCCCTGATATCCGGGATTTTGTTTTTAACGGTTATGATGTTCTGCCAGTTTATCTTTAAATACTGATGGATGGTCTCATTTCTGTGCTTTGTCAGGGGAGCAATTTTTAAAACTATATCACCGACAAATTCATGACATGCAAGGATTGTATCTTTGTATGTTTCGGGGATATTCCGCCTGCGTGATTTCAGAAGTTCTTCGGATATGTCAACGATGCATAATATGATGTCATTGATGGTCTTATCGAGGATGTTCCTTACGTCCCTGTCTGCAAAGTATTTATCTTTATCAGCTCCTTCGAGTTTTTGAGTGAAATATTCGATGGCCTCATTGAGGAAAAGGACCAATTTTTTATGCCTGTCGTTCATTATAACCCTGCATACTCTCTTTTAAATCTTATGCCTTCTGTCTCATGCAAGGCCCGGTGGCTGACCTCGTAAAATGTTTTTATGTCGGGTTCAATAAGAGGTGTACCCTTTAAAGCCGTTTGCACAATAAAAGGTGACTCATCCTCATCATCGAGTCTGAGTATTTCGATGGGAGTATCCATTGACATTAGAATGGTATCGATAAGTTTTATTGTTTCTTCCTCACTGTCCGCATTGATATACACGGCCAAATCAATGTCAGACCTCTTGTGTTGAGTTCCTTCCGCATACGAGCCGTAAAGGTAAGCAAGCAGAATTTTACCTTCCGCTCTTAAAGTATTTAATACCTGCTTCAGAGGACCTATTTCATTATCGTTATCCATGATGGACCATCCCTTTTGATGCCTTACATTATCACAGACAGAATATATCAGGCAAGGAGGGAAGGACTAACAGGTCCAGTTCTTAAATTTTGGTAATGATCTTTTGTAAAAAAGTTATATGAAGTAGGGGAGTCAGGCTTGATAAATGACATTTAAAGAAACAGAGGGAGGAGATTCCTGCTGCTTCCTGCGCGAAGGGTCCTTGAGTTTGGAATTTTCCTCTCTTCGGATTTTATTCTTTACAGGAATGGCAATATTATGCTTAAATTTAGTCATCAGATTATAGAAAGTCAGTCCTGAAATGACCGTTAATAAATTTATCGCAGATGTAAATGTGGAAAGGCCGATTTGTCGTTATAACGGACAAAAAGATCAGGTTTATACCTTTGGAGGACATAAAATGACAGAGGGAAAGTTACTCAAACGGATTGCAGTGAATCCCAGGATAATGCTTGGGAAGCCTGTTATTAAAGGGACGAGACTCACTGTTGAGATTATCGTTGAGAAGATTGCATATGGTGAGTCTATTGAAGATATCAGGAAGGAGTATCCATTTCTGAAAGTAGATGATATAAGGGCTGCGCTTCTGTATGCAGCAAAACGATTGGCACATGAAGAAGAATACGCTGCATGACTTTCAGGGAATGCAAAAGGGGGCAGCCCTTGAATTTGTAATTTACAGCTCATATGCAAAAGGCACTTTCCTCGAAGAAATCCTACTGGCGTTACGCTGACAACTTTTTACCCAATCGCAATATATAGTTCAGGATCATGCCGTTTTCAGTTATAATTAAACCATCATGGATTTTAACATCTTCAGGAAAAAAGACGAAAACGTTTTTCCCCTGCCGGAGAGGCTTTCAACTGACAAAGAAGACCTCTTCTGCTATGGGTTCGACGCGTCTTCAATGCAGGGCGCTCCTTCCGCGATCGTAAAACCTGTGAGTACAGATGAGGTATCAAAGGTGGTTGCGTACGCGAACAAGCAAAGGACGCCGGTTGTGCCCCGTGGCGCAGGGACCGGGATGACCGGGGGCTCTGTGCCTTTGAACGACGCTATCATCCTTTCCCTTGACGGCATGAACAGGATACTCGATATTGATGACAGGAATATGATCGCCGTTGTCGAACCGGGTGTGATCAATGGCTACTTGCAGGAAAAGCTTGAAGGGAAGGGCCTATTTTATCCACCTGACCCCGCGAGCATGAACTTCTGCACTTTAGGCGGAAACGTTGCTGAAAACGCAGGGGGACCGCGGGCGATAAAATATGGTGTTACAAGGGATTACGTGCTTGGGCTTGAAGTTGTCCTTCCTGACGGAAGGGTCATGATGACAGGCGGGAAAACCTACAAGAACGTTGTCGGATACGACTTGACGCGCCTTATCGTCGGCTCTGAAGGGACGCTGTGCGTTGTGACAAAGATCTTTTTAAAGATACTTCCCATGCCCGAGGAAACGGTGACACTTTTATGCACATACTCACGATTGGATGAGGCCGCGTCTGCAATAACAAAAATTACCTCTTCGGGAATAATTCCCAGGGTGCTTGAATTCATGGATGAAGAGTCTGTGCGCGCGGTTGAAAATTACAAAAATTTCGGGCTGCCCCTTGATGCTGAGGCAATGCTGCTTGTCGAGGTGGATGGCTCACATGCCGCTGCCATGCAGGACGCTGAAAAGATCGCGAAGATCTGCACTTCACAAAACGGCCAGGTCAGCATAGCCGAGGACATGTTTGCCCAGCAGCGCCTCTGGGAGGCGAGGAGGGCGATCTCTCCAGCGCTTTACCGCATTAAACCAACCAAGATCAACGAGGACATCGTTGTGCCGCGCGGAAGGATCCCTGAGATGCTTCAGTCATTGAGGGCAATCTCTGAAAGGTACAATCTGAAAATAGTAAACTTCGGCCACGCAGGCGACGGGAACATTCACGTGAATGTGATGACGGACAAGAATGACAGGGAAGAATACGAAAGGGCAGGGAAGGCAGTTGAGGATATTTTTAAAGCCACGCTCAAATTGGAAGGAACAATATCTGGCGAGCACGGTGTGGGACTTACAAAGAAACAATTTTTAGGGATGGAGCTTTCCGAAACAAGTATTGAGATGATGAAGGCAGTCAAGAATATCTTTGATCCTAACGGTATTATGAATCCAGGAAAGATATTCCAGGCCGGCTGATAAATCCACATTACGTAGAGACGACCCGCCGGGCCGTCTCTACAGCTTAATATTCCATCGGCAGTCCTACCGGCATTATCGGCTCTATCTTTGAACCTTCCATTCCTGTAGTGCTTGAAGTGCCTATGGTGCCTAATCCTTTAAACTCGATAGTAAATATTATCTGGTAATCGGTGATCCTTTTTATATAAGCAAGCGCCAGGCGCCAGCATTGATGAGAATAAACACCCTGGATGTCATATTCCTGGGTGTTGTGCCCGTTCAGGTCATACCATATTTTCCCTCCTACATCTATTGGAAGAGATATATTGAAGAACTTTATCGGATTACTAAGGCCTGTCTCAAAAGTAATTTGATCAAGCTGTGTGGCTTCCCTGAGATTTTCCCCCACACCGACATAACCACTCGAGTTCCTCAGTATTAAAGAGGCGATATTCTCCGACATCCGCCTTTCATCGACATCATATGAAGCATTAAGCTGCAGCGTTACATTGTTGCTTGACATTACCGCCTCCGCAAGCACCGGAGAGAATTTTTTGTCAATATTAAACAGGCTGTAGCTTTGCGAAAGCCTGAATCTGGCTTCCAGATTTAAAGCGGCCGACCCGGAGATCCTGTTAGTCAGCGCGTAATTGACACTGTTTGTTTTCGTTAGGGAATCCGTAGAATCAAAGAAGGAGATGTCCTCATCGGCTGTTGAAGGCATGTATGCATATTCCAGAGACGGCTCGATGAGGTGGACTAATGAAGAGTATTTTTTGAAAAACTTTGTTGTTAATGTCGTGCTGAGGTCATAGAGGAACCTGTTTTCGCTTGCGGCAGGACCTTCAAGGAAATACGCTGTATCACGCAGCCCTATTTTCTGGGTAACATTTATCAGCCTGCCATAGCTGAAATACAGGTTCGGATTTATGTCAATCCTCTGGCCTTTCTGACCGTCTCTCCTCCAGAAATTTACACCCTTTAGCGTTGTGTTGAAAGAGAAATCTCCCATTGACAGCGTATTGAGCACGAGGCCTATTTCAGGAAGGCTCTGGGGTATTTCATTGGATCTGCCTTCGAGGCTTTGTCTGGTTTGGGCCAGCAGGTACACCCTTCCGTTATAAAAAGGCCTGGCTAACTGAAAGTCTGATTCAAGGTATTTCTGCCATCGTTCCTCTGAGGCAAATCCGAATGGATTCGTTGTTCCCCATGATGACAGCCCGAACCTGTTTAAAGACGTTGAATCCATCCTCTCATAGTAATCGAAATCGCTCACGGTGTGCACTTTCAAATAGCCTGAAAAATCATACGGAAGCTCAACGTTATGATAGGACTTGAATTCCGAGAGGTCTCTGACAGGTTCATTGTCTCTTGCGCGGTAAAACCAGAATTCGCCGTGTGTTTCCGGTGTTAACGCATAACGGTAATCAAGGCCCTCAGCAAATCCCAGCTCGGAATAATAGTCAAGATAAATAGTCGCGTCCTGGTTTTCTTGTATGGCCCAGAAGAACCCCTGTTTGTAAGACTGCCCTCTCGTGCTGCTGTAACCAAAGGACGGCTGCAGAAGCCCGGTCTGGCGGTCTTGAAGAAGAGGCACCCATGTATATGGAGAATACAGGACAGGGAAGTCTTTGACATTGAAGGTGCCGTGCCACGCGCTTAAACTTTTGTTCTGCGTGATCTCAACGTCTCTCCCTGAAAAACTCCATGCAGGCACCTCCGCATCGCAAGTCGTAACCGAGGCCTTATCGAGATAGAAAGTTTTATCTCCGATTTTTTTAATTTTCCCGCTTTGAATGTGGAAATTGCGTTTCTTGTAAAAAATATTGCTGTTGTAAACAACGCCGAGTTTGGTCTTTAAATTCATTTCAATCTTATCTGCCTTTATAACAGAATCCTTGTCCTGAAGGACCACATGGCCTGAGGCAACCGCATCAGATGTATTTCCGTCAAGGAACATCTCATCAGCGGTCAGCGTGGTATCTTCAAAGACTATCTTGACAGAGCCGTTTGCTATATACGTATTGGTTTGAGCGAGGTGCTCAATACGGTCAGCGGTAATATCAGCAATACCTTCAGCAGATGCAGAGGGAGTTAAGAAGAGCAGAGTGCAGAGGACAAGGAGTAAAGGTGATCCCCGCTTCTTCATTTTTTTACTTCCGTACTTTTTAGTTGTTCTCTCAACGTTGTAAAAACTCCTGTGGTGCCCAATACCTCTTTCACTTCTCCTGTTGTATAGAACGACCCGGTTACGAGAATAATATTGTCATCACGGCACAGGTCTTTTGCAATATTCAGGGCACTGGAAATGTCATCCGTTTTCGTTATCGAACTGGTAATGTTCATGCCTGATTCCTTGAGACCGATAATGATATTTTCAAGCCTCTCAGGCGAAGCCGCGCGGTCATACCGGGGTTTTGTCAGTATTATTGATTCAGCGATCCGGACAAGCGGTCCCAGCACACCATTGACATCTTTGTCGTCCATGACTCCGACGATCAGGATAATTTTTTTATCAGGAAAAAGTTCCCGTACTGATTCAGCAAGTGAAGCGGCCGCCTCAGGATTGTGGGCGCCGTCAATGAAAATGGGCGGTGAATCCGAGACCTTTTCGAGCCTGCCTTCGAGTTTGATATTGAGCAGGCCCCGCCTGATCGAACCGTCTGAAATGGTGAATCCCTTTTCTCTTAATATCTCACATGCTCGCACCGCTGTGCAGGCATTGTAGAGCTGATATCTCCCGGACAGCGACATCGAGAGATTGCCGTAATTATTGTAGCCGCTGTAATCAAAGTCGATCTGTTTGTAATCCATCGCGGTAAGCACGCCTTTAAAATCCTTGCCGTAGACATGGACCGCGGAGCCGAGGCTGCCAGCGATCTCAGACAATTGTTGAACAACCTCAGGGTTTGCCGATGATGTTATTACAGGCACCCCGGGTTTAATAATGCCTGCCTTCTCAAAAGTAATGTCAGAGATGCTCTCGCCGAGAAACTCGCAATGGTCGAGGCTTATATTGGTGATAATGCTTACCTCTGGAAGTATGACGTTCGTAGAGTCGAGCCTTCCGCCCATCCCGGTCTCAATCACTGCCCAGTCAACCTTGTTTTGCGCAAAGTAGTAAAACGCCATCGCAGTGACAAACTCAAAAAACGTCGGGTTCAGATCAGTACCTGTTAGCAGGTCACGAATCATCGCTGCTATATTAATGACCTCAGATTCCTCAATGCGCTGACCGTTTATCCGTATCCTTTCCGTGAAGCTGACCAGATGAGGAGAAGTGAACAGGCCGACCTTAAAGCCGTTCTCCCTGAGAATGGATGCAATAGCTGCGGAAGTTGAACCTTTTCCGTTAGTCCCTGCTATATGCACCGTGCGGAAAGCCTTGTGAGGTCCGCCGAGAAGGCCCATCAGACTCTTTGTATTTTCCAGCCCTAATTTTATCCCGTGTTTTTGAAGGCTGTACAAGTAACTTACGGTCGAGTCGTATTTTTGAAAATCAGTAGTCATGATAAAAAATTAAAATTCATATTGCTGAATATACTGTAAACAAATTTAAATATCATAACATACCGGAGTCAGACAACAGTCCCGGCGCCAATAAATTGCAAAAGGCGTAACAAAACCTGAAGCGTATTTTTTCCTTGACAGACACCGGGCATAATATGGTTTATTTAGAGTCTGTTTATAAACCGTCGTTTTTTCGACGGGGACGCAGTTTTCTATCATCTTTCCCAGTTCTTTGCCGTTGCATCGAGACACGGGATCACTTTCGCAGCCCGCTGCATCAATATTTCCGTTTTTTTGGCGC
>JACQZF010000058.1 GCA_016213945.1 Nitrospirota bacterium
GGTTTGTTAAAAGAATGCCTGTGCCGCCGATACTCCCCGAGGCAGTATGGATTAATAAGCCGAAGTTGCTGCCAGTGAGTGAGGATGAAATACACTAAATGCAGATAAGGGGTGTCTCAATGTCATTGACATATTCCGTTGTCGAAAAAGAAGGCGGTAAATATCATATCCGGCCTGCCGACCCAGAAATACAGCCTAATATTACTGTTCTTGAACCTGTTATAGGTGAGGAAAGACTTTTACAGGTGATAGAAGAATTTGGTCGTTATGAAACCGATGGTAAATTTACCTTGCCTATTGAAGACAATAGCGTTTTCGCCGTGTTATGGAACAGCGTTTGTGCGCAACTGAAGTTTACTGATGCCAAATTTGGTGAATCGTCTTTCCAGTTAAATGAGGTTCGTATTTCTTTGACCCCAAAGGTCAATCACTTCTTAGCAGAAGACCTTCTGAAGCTTTCGCGGCTTGAAGAGGATAAATTGAAAGGAACCTCCCTTACAAGCTGGATTGACAACACTGATTTGTCAAACATCGGCGATGTATCGTCAGAGCGTGAACTTTACTTCCCTTTTCCCTATGACCGCTATCAATTACAAGTTTTAAAAATAATAAATAACAAAGCTGCCGTTGTTCAAGGACCTCCCGGAACTGGAAAGTCTCAGACAATCGCAAACTTATTGTGCCACTTGGCAGCTAATGGTAAAAGAGTATTGTTTGTGAGCCAAAAGGCCCAGGCATTAAAGGTTGTCAAAGACAAGTTAAACGAATTAAAGATAAATGGGAGGAAACTCAAATATCTGTATGGTTATATCCCAAATCTATCTTCTCCACAGTTAGATGAAAGTGATGAGATGGATGGGATCGCCCCGCAACTGGCTGGCTTGAGCCAATACCTGACAGAGCTTGAACATCATAAGGGAGAGCAGCGAACAGATGATCTTTGCTCAATAGTTGAAAAAAAAGAAAGCACATGCAAATCTTTTAATGAAGCCATAGAGGAACAAAGGTTGCTTTATCAGTGTGTTAAGGAGGCACAAGCATTAAACGATTATGCTGTCCACATTTCAAGCGCAACAAAGTTCAAGACAAACTTTGCACAGGAAGTAAAAGAAAGAACAGATTCTCTACTTTCGAAAGAACGCATATTGCAAAAGAGCTTTAGCAACTATAGCGGCCCACGCGAAAAGCTTGATAAGAAGTTCGCTCTTTTAAAACTTAAAGAAAATAAATATTCGGAGTTGGTTAAGAGAGTCAGGGATGATGTTCAGATATCAGGTTATGACGGTCATCTACAATTTCTCCGCAAGCTGAATAACATCCGTCGCCGCTTATTTACTCAGGGAAGTGTTTTTTCAGAACTGCCGCGAGAGATAAGAGATTACATCAGTCTGACACTGGATCAGGATATCTCCAGGGCGAAGGCTACAGCATTTCTTGATGAACTGTTTTCGTATTGCAGATATTATGAACAACAGAAAGAGCTTGACGATGTTCAATCGGAGTTGCATAAAACCTTAGCGGAATGCGGTCTATCCTTAGACGAGTTTTATGCTGTTCACGTCCTCATTGCAAAAGCAAATTTCACAGACGTTAAACATAAAATCATTAGAAGGAATGAATTAGGGGATGTTGTAAGACAATTAAAGTGCCAAGACCCCAATACCATAAGCCAGCAACTGACGCACATTGAAAAGACCCGCCGGGAACGGGTTGTTATATATTTACAAAACCTTATTAATAATGGCATCAAAAAGCAGTTTGGCAATATTGAAATTAGACGGATTATAAACAAACTTGCAAAGGCTTTTGGTAAGTCAAGAAAGGCTTATAAGACATTCGATACCTTAAAAAGAGATTCCGAAAATTTTAAAACTATCTTAGGGTTAGTTCCTGTCTGGATCATGGAGCTTGAGGACGCAAGCCGACTGATACCCTTGGAATCAGCTATCTTTGACTATGTGATATTTGATGAATCTTCCCAGTGTAATCTCGCTTATGCAATGCCCTCAATGTATCGCGCCACCCTCTGTGTCTTCTTTGGTGATAGTGAGCAGATGAGAGATACGACCGTCCGGTTTAAGACCAACAGAGCCTTCGAGGAGTTGGCGAGTCGTTACAAGATACCATCCGATCTAAATATAAAGCCCTCACAAGAAGCGGTTCAATCAATATTAGATATGGCACATTTGCAGGGATTCCTCTCAAAAGTCCTTCAATACCACTATAGATCTCCCCGAGAATTAATCGGCTTCAGTAACAGACACTTTTATGAGCCAAAAGGGAAAGGCTTGATTTCATTAAATACCAACTATCTGACTTACAAGGATACAAATAGGATAATGTTGATTCATCAGGTTGATGTAAGCTGGAATAAAGAGTTTTCGGATGGGATCAATATTTCCGAAGCGGAAAAAGTTTTGGAGATTGTTAGAAGTCTCAAAAATGACGAACGTTATAGGAGCAAGTCTATAGGAATACTTAGCTTCTTCAATTCCCAAGCGGCTTATATGAGAAAGATACTGGAAGGTGCTGGATATACAGAGGACGATGATGTAAAAGTGTCAGTAGTTGAGGGAATACAAGGTGATGAAAAAGATGTAGTGATCTATTCGTTTGTTATATCTGCCTCAGATCAGAAAAACCGATATATATCACTAACCGGCGAGGGAGGCGAGATTAACAAAGATATAGCTGCTGGACGAGTGAATGTTGCCTTCTCACGGGCAAGACAGCAGATCCATTGTGTGATTAGTATGCCGGTAGATAGATTTCCTGAAGGTATTTGGATTGATAAGTTCCTTAAACATGTGGAGAAACATGGTGAAATTGACTTTTATGCAACCGAGTTAAAACCTTTTGATTCTTACTTTGAAGAAGAATTCTATCACATTGCTAATAATAGCTTACAAAATCCCCAATACATCATACGTAATCAGGTAAAAAGTTGCGGTTTCAAAATTGATTTTGTTATAAGCAATCCACGGAACGGAAAGAAAATAGCTGTGGAATGTGATGGGCCAATGCACTTTAATGACGAGATTGACGAGGAATGCGGCATTTACATTGAATCAGATGAGGAGCGACAACGTATACTTGAAGATGCGGGTTATCGTGGGTGTTTTCATAGAGTCAAATATTCGGATTGGATAAGAAAGGACTTTGATAGAAATAAAATAATACAGGATATTGTTAGCAGTCTTTCTTGATAAGGCGTTTAAGGGGAGCTATAACCATGACTATTCCAATGCTGAGCGCAACTTCACTGCAACGGGTACTGCCATCCGGCAGAACCAAGCCCTGTGTTTTTTTCTGCGAAAATAAAAGCGGTGAGAGCAACATCGAATATGTTGTTAAGCTCAAGGCAGGAATGGAAAATGGGGTGAATGGTCTTGCGGCAGAACTGATTGCATCGCAACTGGCACTTGTTCTTGATATCCCTACTCCTGAACCTGCTATAATTGAATTAGACCCGTTGATAGCAGAGGTTATTCCCGATCCTGATCTCTCACAGAAAATCAAAGAAAGCGCCGGCCTGAATTTCGGCAGCAGGGTGATTACAGGCGGATTTGAAACATGGCCTGTAGGCAAAGCAATACCTTCAAGTCTGAGAACATTGGCGGCAGAGATATTCGCCTTTGATGCATTGATACAAAACCCTGATAGAAAGGTTAATAAGCCGAACATACTTTGGAAAGGTGACGAGTTATACATCATAGACCACGAAATGAGCCTGATGTTTATATATGAAATAATGCCGATGCCAAATCCGTGGCAGATAACGGATTTGAGATTTATCAAAGACCACTTGTTTTACGGGAATCTGAAAGGGCAGACAGCAAATCTCGACCGATTTGCCGGAGCGCTTGAACTGCTGACCGATAATGTCATAGAAACAATTCTTACAGATGTGCCGGAGGATTGGCGAAGTGATAACATATCAAAAATAACAACCCATATCAACGAGATTGTTCATCATAGCAATGATTTCGTCGACGAAATAAGGAGGGCATTGCAATGAAGATACCGTATAGTTTTTCAGTCCTAAGATATATTCATGATATTGTATCAGGCGAGTTCATCAACGTAGGAGTTGTACTATATGCTCCGAAGGCCAGATTTCTTAGCGCTGTCTGCACGTCAAGATATGGCCGCATTTCGAAGATGTTCTCAAATATAAACGGCGATCACTTCCGGCAGGTGTCCAGATACATTCAGGCAAGGCTTGAGGAAGAAGGTGAGCGTTTGCTTACTGAACTCCCGTTTGAGAAAATGCCGGTCAGCGTGAAAGACTTTACCCCCAAGGTCTTGCCGATAGATGACAGTTCGCTGCAATTCTCCCCTGAAGGATATGGATTAACGGAAAACCCGCAGGAAACTCTTGAACAGATTTATAACCGTTACGTAGAAAAGTATTATGAAAAAACAGAAAGGCAAAGCAGGAGCGACGAGGATGTATGGAAGGTTTATAAGAAACCCCTGGAGGAAAGGCGTATCCTTGCTAATTTTGTACCCCACCAGATTACAGGCAATAACTATGATCATGAATTCAAATATTGCTGGAAAAATGAGCAGTGGCGTATACATGAACCTGTCTCTTTTGATTTACTGGAGGCTGGTTCAATAACGGACAAAGCAAATGTCTGGCTTGGGCGAATTACAAGTTTAATGGATGGCGGCGAACCGTTCAAGATAAATATCCTCATAGGCTCCCCACAGGATGAAAGACTAAAGCCTGCCTTTATCAAGGCAAAAAATATCATGCACCGGATGAACTGCCCGCATGAATTTATCAAGGAAGACGAAGCAGAGGATTTTGCCGAAAATCTTAAAAAGGAAATTGAGGCTCACAAAGGATAACTATCAGACATAATATATGAGCGCATTGGATTGCTATCAACTGGTTAATCTGTACGCAGACTGGCTTAAAGAGAGAGTAAAACTCAAGACAATTGGTGACATATGTGAGCTTACGACCCCATTTATTGACCGGCATAATGATTATTTGCAGATATATGTTAAGGCCACTCCTTCAGGGATGTTGTTGACCGATGACGGATACACGATCAGGGATTTGGAAATGAGCGGCCTTGAATTCAATACCGACCGTAGAAAGAACGAGCTTAAAAGTATTTTGAATGGCCTTGGGGTCACTCTTTGTGGAGATAGCCTTGAAGTGGAGGCCCGCCCTGATAATTTCGCGCACAAAAAACATAACCTTTTACAGACAATGCTTGCAGTGAATGACCTCTTTGTTTTAGCTCCTCAAAAGGTTGCAAGTTTTTTCAAAGAGGATGTTGAGAAATATTTATCTTTACACGATATTCGGTTTACGAAAGATATTAATTTTATCGGCAAGAGTGGTTTCAATCATCACTTTGATTTTGTAATCCCTCCGTCAAAGAAAGAGCCTGAAAGAGTTTTAAGGACAATCAATAGCCCCACAAAAAATAATGTCTCTGCAATGATTTTCTCATGGGACGACGCCAGAAAAATTAGGTCAGAGAATGCTATTGCAATAGCCGTGCTGAACGATCAGGATAGAGAAATTACTCCTGACACCATACATGCCTTAAAAGCTTATGAAATAGAACCGATAGCATGGAGCAAACGTGATAAATATCTTGAAAGGCTTGTCGCATAAACAGAAAATCGATAATGTTATTTACCTCATAACCCCGAAGATCAACAAGGCCCTTGTCGAAATCGTGCGCGTCCGTGGGTTCCTCGATGCGAATCGGGAAGAAAAAAGATTTTATGGAAAGTCGGAACATAGGGGAAGATACTCATGAAAAATAAACCTGTTGCCGGTGTTTAAACTGAATATAGAAGCATAAAACTGACTATGGTCATCGGCGGAATGTGGAACGACTTCGTTCCGTACGATATTGCTATTTTGGAAGGAAAGCGAACATGAAATTTGAACAGTTACTGACCCTTTTTCAAGAAACCCACCTGGAATTGCAGAAACGGGCCGCCCGGTCGGTGGATATCGCCCTTGTGATTCGCAACTGGCTTTTTGGCTGGTACATTGTAGAGTTTGAGCAGGGAGGGGCCGACCGAGCTGAATTGTATGGAAAACGGCTGATCGAGCGTATTGCAGATGAACTGACTGCCCGATTGGGTAGGGGATTTTCCAAGCGCTCTTTGGAACAATATCGCCGTTTCTACGATTGTTATCGAGAGATTGCGCAGGCAGTGCCTGCGCAATCTTTGGAAAGCTGGCAGGAGATTAGAAAGGCACTGTCTGACGAATCTACGGGTTCCGTGTCTGCCGCTGTCATCACGCTGCAGACACTTTCCACTGAATTGGCAAGCCGGTTCACTCTCGGGTGGACGCACTATGTCGCTCTGCTTACCGTTTCCAATCCTGACGAACGCCGGTTCTACGAGATTGAAGCCCGTGAAAACAGTTGGGGCGCCCGTGAACTGGAACGACAGATCGCCTCTTCCCTTTTTGAGCGGCTGGCCTTAAGCCGTGACAAAGCAGGCATCAAAGCACTTTCGCAAAACGGCTTGGTGATTGAGAAGGCTTCCGATGTAGTCAAGAATCCATACGTGCTTGAATTTCTGGATTTGGAAGAGAAAAGTGCCTATTCCGAGTACGAGGTGGAAACCGCAATCATCAATCGTCTTGAACACTTCCTGCTTGAATTGGGTAAAGGGTTTCTGTTTGAGGCACGACAGAAACGGTTCACTTTCGATAATGACCATTTCTATGTTGATCTGGTGTTTTACAACCGTCTCTTGCGCTGCTATGTCCTCATCGATCTCAAGCGCGATAAGCTGACCCATCAGGATTTGGGGCAGATGCAGATGTATGTCAATTATTTTGACCGCCATGTCAAAACCGAAGACGAGCTTCCCACCATTGGGATTGTGCTTTGCCACCGCAAACATGATGCGCTGGTCGAATTGACCCTGCCCAAGGACTCAAATATCTTCGCATCAAAATACCAGCTCTATTTGCCGTCGAAAGAGGAATTAAAGAAACAATTGGAAGAGGCTGCAGGGATCGAGCACAAGGATGATGTCAACCAGAAATAAGGATAGATGGGACGATTCTATTTATATGCGAAATTGCTTTAATATGAATAAGAGGAAGTTCCACGTAAGGGATAACTATGCCGTTTAACCCAAAATTTGCCATAACATCAAGAATCAACAAGCCCCTTGTTGAAATCGAGCGCGTCTGTGGGTTCCTCAATGCGAATCGGGGAGAAAAAAGGATTTATGAAAAGGCAGAACCCAGGGGAAGATGCTCATGAAAAACAAACCTGTTGCCGGTGTTGAAACTGTATATAGAAGCATAAAGCTGATTCTGGAAGAGGCGCGGGCAAAGTCCTTCAGGGCCGTTAATTCGGCAATGGTCAATGCTTATTGACATATCGGCAAAGTTATTGTGCAAGAAGAACAGCAAGGACAACTCAGGCGACTATATCTATGTGAAGAACGGCAACGGGCAATACAAGCTTGATAGAAACGGCCACTTGATTGTTGACCATGATTTACACAACCACGGCGGAGAATTGCCGGATGGCATAGCCGAGGCGTTTATTGAGTTTGCCAAGAGCGAAAAATTGTCTTTCTGGAAATAAATGGATAGCGAGCGTATTCCCCGTGGTATTGTTACGGGGTTAGCGAGCAAATGTAATAAAAAACAATTCCTTACATTAGATTCCCTACGGTCTTGCTGCAGGGAAGATCAATTATGAGAAAAGATAATCTGCAAAAAGGCAAAATAATAATTTACCAGACCTCAAAAAATGAGGTAGGGTTGGAAGTTAAACTGGAGAAAGAAACTGTTTGGCTGACTCAAAACCAGATCGCTTTGCTTTTTGGCACTCAAAGACCGGCAATAACCAAGCACCTCAATAATATATTTAAATCAGGAGAGTTAAATAAGGATTCAGTTAGTTCCATTTTGGAACATACTGCCTCGGATGGTAAAACTTACAAGACGCAATTCTATAGAGCAAAGTTAGATCGGCGAATTCTATTGCGATAGCCGTGCTGAATGATCAGGATAAAGAAATTACGCCAGATACAAATACATGCTTTAAAAGCTTATGAGATAGAACCAATGGCATGGAGCAACCGTGATAAATATATTGAAAAGCTTGTTGCATGAGCGGAACATCACCATGCCTTTTCTTAGTGTGACATTTTACTGCGACAGAAACACTGGAAATGACGGAGTGGTTCAGAATATTTTACTTATGCCGTAGCAGAAGGTTGACTATAACAAAGGAGGACAAGAGATGCCGCTGCCGGTTTTGGTAAAAACATTGATTGAAAAAAAGGTTGGAGACTATTGCACGAAAAAAGCGCCGCCTCATGTCCTGGATAAATTGAAAATCTCCTATAACATACGCGGTAACAGTGTCACCATCTTTGAAAACAGGGCGCCGTGGCATCCTGATATGAAAGAATGGACGTCCATGCCGGTCGCACAGATGAGATACGATAACAAGACAGGCGAATGGACTCTTTATTGCGCGGACAGAAATGATAGATGGCATAAATACATGGGCATCAAGCCGACAAAAGATATAGATATAATTTTAACTGAAATCGACAAAGATCCCACTGGAATATTTTGGGGCTAAAGGATAAAATTTTTACATGCACCTCATTAAAACTACAAAAGACATGCTGGCGTTCGGCGGAAAATTAAAAGCAGAGCGCAAGTCCCTCGGTTTTGTCCCTACGATGGGTGCTCTGCATGAGGGGCAAAGACGGCATTGTCACCAAAGAGGTTCTTACCAAAAACTGGACGGACTGGATAGACTACTGGAGCGTGGATTTCAACTTTGAAAGCAAGCGCGAGATCGTTAGAGTTAAGAAAGATGAGACCGGAGAGATTGAAGAAGTATGGACAGGTGACTTTGTGTTTGAAAACGAATGGCAGAGCTTCCGCACAAAGAAAGACCGGACGCTCGAAATGAAGACCCCTTTTCACGAATGCCCGAAGGGATGCTATAAAATCGCCGTCAAGGTGGTGGACATATTCGGCAATGATACGATGAAGATCGTGGAGGTGGGGGTCTGAGGCGCTGAGTGTGGCGTATATTTACAAATCGTAATTTTAACATGGGAATGCAAGTAAAAAGGGGGACAGAAAATGGTCAACATGAATGTACAGGGAAAAGAAATCTCAGTAGTTACCAAAAAAGATCAGGATTATATATCGCTGACTGACATTGCAAGATACAAGAATGCAGAAAGAACTGACGATCTGATCAGGAACTGGCTCAGAAACCGCAACACCATCGAATTCCTTGGTATATGGGAGCACCTTAACAATCCTGATTTTAAACCCGTCGAATTCGACGGGTTTAAAAAGCTGGCCGGGCTTAACAGTTTTACCTTGACACCAGGGCAATGGATTGAAAAAACTAACGCTATCGGCATCGTTTCTAAACCAGGGCGTTACGGCGGCACATATGCTCATAAAGACATAGCTTTTGAATTTGCATCATGGATTTCTGTTGAATTCAAATTGTACCTGATAAAGGAATTCCAGAGATTAAAAGATGAGGAACTGAAACAGCTCGGCTGGGATATCCGGCGCAACCTTACAAAAATAAACTACCGGATACATACGGATGCGATCAAAGTAAATTTGGTCCCTGCTGAACTTACCATGCGACAGATCAACAACATCTACGCATCCGAAGCCGATGTGCTGAACATGGCATTGTTCGGCATGACGGCCAAGGAGTGGAGGGATACTCATGCAGGCAATAAGGGCAACATCCGGGATTATGCCAATGTCTCACAGCTTGTCTGCCTGTCCAATCTTGAAAATCTGAATGCTCATTTTATTAATGACGGCCTGCCTCAGGGAGAACGCCTTTTGAAATTGAATAAAATTGCTATCCAGCAGATGAAGCTGCTTACCGAAGATTCGCTGATAAAGAAGCTGGGAGCACGGGACAGATAATGGTGATACATCCTTCATTCCCAAATTCTCCCTATATGCAGCTTATTAAAACCATAAAAGACATGCAGGCGTTCGGCAGAAGATTAAAAGCAGAGCGCAAGTCCCTCGGTTTTGTCCCTACGATGGGGGCGCTTCATGAAGGGCATTTGAGTCTTGCCAGGCGTTCAATAGACGAAAATGATTTTACTGTTGTCAGCATATTTGTGAATCCTGCGCAGTTCGGGCCGAATGAGGATTTCAAGAAGTATCCGCGCGACACGGAGGGGGATTTGCAGAAACTTTCTCCTTTTAAAGTAGACGCTGTGTTTCTTCCTGATGCCGCGGAGATGTACACGGCAGGCTTTTCCACTTCGATCAATATTGGCAATATTGGAACAATACTTTGCGGCGCGTCAAGACCGGGACATTTCAACGGCGTTGCGACGGTGGTCGCTAAGCTTTTCAATGCCGTCACGCCTGACAGGGCGTATTTCGGGCAGAAGGATTTTCAGCAGACTGTAGTTATTAATAAACTGGCAAGGGAATTGAACTTTGCCACTGACATTATTGTCTGCCCGACAGTCAGAGAACCTGACGGGCTTGCCATGAGTTCAAGGAATACGTATTTGAATAGCGAAGAAAGAAAGGCGGCCCTGATTTTATATAAGGCGCTAAAGCTTGGGGAGGAGCTTATTATATCCAATGGTATGGTTAACGCGGTATTGATCAAAGAGGAGCTGAGAATGCTCATTCATACCGAACCGCTTGCAGTCATAGACTATGTAGAGATAGTTGCTGCTGATCTTGGAGAAGTGGAAAAAATAAAATTACCTGTGGCAATATGTCTTGCAGTGAAGCTTGGAAAGACAAGATTGATCGATAATATAATTGTCGATAGGTTTCAGCGGAAGTCCTGACCTGTCGCCCTGAACTTGTTTCAGGGTCTCGTGGCAATTCCTGTAGTAATTAGATGCTGAAATATATTCAGCATGACAACTAACGATTTTTTATGACTGAAAAAAACCCACAGCCCGAATTGTTTCAGAATTCTTCAACAGCGCCCCTTCCGTTAAAAGAGCGCAAGGCTGAGATACTTCCGCTTGCAAGAAGGTTTATTAAATTGTCCGAAGAACAGCTCGGCACCGCGCCTAAGGAACTATCAAAAGAGATAGAAGAGCATCTCGTAACATACGACTGGCCCGGCGGGGAAAAGGAACTTGAGACCGCCGTAAAAAGGGCCTGTATACTGTCAGATGAAACGATGCTTCAGATAGAGGATTTTGATTTTAAGCAGAGGCAGGCAAAATCTATCGGTAGATTTGTCGAGGTCCGGCTTAAAAGCTTTATGAAGAATATAAACCGTTTTGAAAAATTCAACTTGTATGACATGGTGATACCGGAAGTTGAAAAATCGCTGATGGTAATGGTATTGAAAGAAACAAAAGGCAATCAGATCAAGGCGGCAAAGATACTCGGCATCAACCGCAACACGTTGAGAAGCAAGATAAGGACACTGAAGATAAAACTAAAAGATTTGAAGTAGGGGCGGGTTTGAAACCCGCCCCTGCAAGTTTATAAATTATTACACCCTGTGGTCTTTGCCACAGTTCCAAATTTCTGTCATTCCGGCTTGTCGGGAATCTTTCCAGAAGGATTCCCGACGCGCTTGCGGGAATGACACCAATAATAAACTTTCATATAATGAACGCCCTGCGGTCTCTGCCGCAGGGTTCTTCACAATTTCAACAGCACCAACCCGGTAACGGGATCGAGTTCTCTCGTAGCGGTGATCCCTTCCATCTCAATTATCACCGCCTCAAGCACAAGGAAGGTCTCCGATTGTTCCCTCAGGCATCCGACCTTCACCATGTCCTTCTTGCCGAAGGCCCCGTGAAAGTGTACTTTCGGTTCGTCACCCTGCCAGAAGATGGTCCCAAGTCCAACGACTTCATGAGTTTCGCCAAGGGTTCTCCAAACCGGTTTCGGCGGCACTTCATCTATCTCAGGTCCGACAACAATTCTCCCTCCACGCATTCCGCCTACAAGGTAAAAAATTCCGGCCCTGATATCTTCCGTCTTTGCAAGGCCAACGAGATTTGCAAGCACATCGTCATGATCTTCAAATTTTGCCACAAGGACCCGTCCGGGTTTGCCAGTTTGATACTTCATTCAGCCTCCTTAAAAGATTATTTTAGACATCAAGTTTTATACCATAAAAAAATTATATTTTACAGTTTACTGGTTGCTCATTATTTCATCACTTGTTAGAGGCAACTTCATAGAATGATTTCCGCCCAGCATCTTAAAATAAATCGCTATATTAAAGTAACTTACATATAAAAAATGAGCTTAAGCTATAACTTTTTGTTTCTTCATTGAAATTTACCTGCAAACCTCATTGATGTCGATATTTATTACAGTACTGTCGAGATAGTTTACGCTATTCCGCTTTCTTTGTTTTATGTTTCTTGTAAAATCAAATGGTTACAGTTTGAGCACGAATATTGCTTTTAGTCCTAATAAGGAAAAGCGAAACTGAAATTTGAAATAAATAGAATAAGGAGGCAACAATGGATAAACATTTTAAAATTTGTGGGATATTAGTAATAAGCCTCATTTTGCTACCTGTACTTAGCTTTGGAAAACCTATTTCGTTTGGTAACCACTCTTCATACGGAGGTTCTCACAATAATAATGACTCTCATAATAATAACTCATGCTGCAATGGAGGCCCTCATCTCTGGTTAAGTACTGATCCGGCAACATTTGATGAGGGGGGTACTGGATATATAGGAAATGTTGGAGATTCGTGGCTTAATGATAGCTATGTAACTGTAAACAACCCATTTGACTTGTACATATACAACGCTTCAAAGAGTAAAAAAGCAACAGACATTCAGCTTCTCATTGCTATTCATGCTGGTGAAAGTGGAACAGTAACAGTTGATGGAACCGATTATTCTTTATTCACCGGGACAACCCTGCCCTCACAGTATGGCGGCGGAAATCACGGTGTTTACGATGACCCGTCCGGAACTCATGACGGCAGATATGTAATTGCCAATCTCGGTTTTGACCTTAACCCCAAAAGATCCAATTCAGCAAGCATCTCATGGACAGGATTTTCAGAAGTCCACTTTGATGTATTCTCATCCAATTGCTTCTGGAACCCGCCTTCACATGATGCGACTTCTCAAGGCGGAACTCCCGTCCCGGAACCAGGCACCCTGTTGCTTCTTGGCAGCGGGCTTTTAGGTCTCGGTATTTACAGTAGGAGAGGATTAAAGAAGTAAAATTATTATAAAGATATTGCGTACCCGATAACGGAAGATGCATTATGTCTTCCGTTATTGTTTTACATGCTGCTCCATGATCTCTTCACACTTGAAATA
>JACQZF010000049.1 GCA_016213945.1 Nitrospirota bacterium
AGCAAGGCAATGAAAATACGATCAGCAAATATGTTAAAGAACAAGGGCGTACAAATGAGTACCAACAGTTACATAAAGACCAGTTGTCTCTTTTTCTTTAAGATACCCCGCAGGCTTGCCTCGGGGAGTATGTCATTTGATTTTGGTATAATTATCGATAGATTGATGACGTTTCATGGACAGTAATTGATTTTTTCAATCAGTGGCAAGAGATTGTTTTCAGGTGTAAGTAACGTACGCTTTATAGCTGCAGCATAATTTTTTATCATGGGGTTTACTTGCTGATTATGTTTGTGTTAGAATTTTTTTTCTTAATAGAAAAAAGAAAGGTGGCATTATGGCTTTAGAAAGAGAACAGAAAGCAACGATCATTGAAAGTTTCAAGTTGCATGAGGGAGACACAGGATCGCCTGAGGTTCAGATAGCTCTGATAAGCGAGCGTTTAAACAGCCTGACCACACATTTTCAAACCCATAAAAAAGACCACCACTCAAGGAGAGGTCTTTTAAAACTGGTAGGTCAAAGGCGCAGGCTCCTGGGTTATCTAAAGACAACCGATAAAGACAGATACGAGAAGCTTATCAAGAAGCTCGGACTGAGAAAGTGATTTGAATGACGCATGTTGAAATTGATGTTAAAGGAAAACCTCTTTACCTTGAGACAGGACGATTTGCTAAACAGGCTGATGGTTCAATAATTGCCAGGTATGGAGATACCGTTATATTGGCAACAGCCGTTGCTAAGAAAGAAGCAAGAGAAGACGTAGACTTTTTCCCGCTGACTGTTGATTATCAGGAAAAGGCATACGCTGCCGGTAAAATTCCCGGAGGGTTCTTTAAAAGGGAAGGCAGACCGAGTGAAAAAGAAGTCCTTACGTCCCGCTTGATCGACAGACCTATCAGACCTCTTTTCCCTGATGGTTTTTATTCTGAGACACAGGGTATCATTTCTGTATTATCATTTGGCAATGAAAATATGTCGGACATCCTGGGAATTATAGGTATGTCTGCTGCTCTTTGTATATCCGACATCCCCTTCGACGGCCCGGTAGGCGCTGTCAGGATGGGTATATTAAAGGACTCTTTTGTTGTTAACCCTGACCTTCAGGAGATTGAAGAATGTGATTTTACTCTTGTTGTGGCAGGTACGGAAGAAGCAGCAATGATGGTTGAAGGAGGGGGGCTTGAGATTACAGAATCCGTGCTGCTTGAAGCCCTTGATATAGCGCATAAGGAAATAAAAAATGTTGTAAATCTACAGAAACAGTTAGTCTCTTTAATCGGTAAAACCAAAAGGGCTGTTACGCCTCCGCAATTAAACGAGGAGCTTATGGGATCAGTCTCAGCCATTTCACTCGACAAGATAAAACAGGCCATCATTATTCCTGATAAATTGTTGAGGCAGGATACTCTCAATAATATCCTGAAGGATGTTGTAATACAACTCAATACCGGTGAAGGGGACATTTCAAAAGATATTACATTTTTATTCAATAAACTGGAAAAAGACCTTGTCAGGAACATGATCCTCGATCAAGGGGTCAGAGCTGATGGCCGTAAGCCTGATGAGGTAAGAAAGATAAGCGCTGATGTCGGGATTCTTCCAAGGGCACACGGGTCAGCCCTGTTTGTAAGGGGAGAGACCCAGGCGCTTGCGGTGTTTACTCTTGGCACAGCAGAGGACGAACAGAGGATTGACGCCCTTGAAGGAGAGTCCAAAAAGGCATTTATGCTCCACTATAATTTCCCGCCATTCAGTGTGGGAGAGGTCAAGTTCCTCCGTTCTGCGGGTCGAAGGGAAATAGGACATGGCATGCTTGCAGAAAGGGCGCTGAAGGAGGTCCTTCCAGCGAAGTCTGATTTCCCGTATACCATAAGAATAGTCTCCGATATCCTCGAATCAAACGGTTCATCATCAATGGCTACGGTTTGCGGCGGCACTCTTGCACTTATGGATGCTGGTGTTCCCATAAAGGCGCCTGTTGCCGGTATTGCGATGGGGCTTATAAAAGAGGGAGAAAAGACAGTTGTCCTTACGGATATACTCGGTCTTGAGGACCACTTGGGAGATATGGATTTTAAGGTGACCGGGACAGAAGATGGCATCACTGCTTTTCAAATGGATGTGAAGATAAGCGGCGTAAGCAGAGAGATTATGGGGAATGCTCTTGAGCAGGCAAAAAAGGGAAGACTTCATATCCTGGGCAAGATGAAGGCAATCCTTTCAGGCCCGAGAGATCATCTTGCAACGCATGCCCCGAGAATTTTTACCATGAAGATAACGCCCGACAAAATCAGAGAAGTCATTGGTACCGGCGGTAAGGTAATCAGAGGCATTGTTGAACAGACAGGTGTAAAGATAGATATTGATGATACAGGCACTATAAATATTGCATCAATAGATGAGTCCTCTGCCCAAAAAGCAATAGACATCATTAAAGGGATAGTCGCAGAAGCCGAGGTCGGGAAATTATACATGGGCAAGGTCAAGAGGATAGTTGACTTCGGCGCTTTTGTAGAGATATTCCCGGGCACAGAGGGGCTTCTTCACATATCGCAGATTTCCGACAAAAGAATTGCAAAAGTTACTGACGTTCTTAATGAAGGCGAGGAAGTCCTTGTCAAGGTAATAGAAATAGACAAGATGGGCAGGATACGCCTAAGCAGAAAAGAGGCCATTCAAGGGCAGACGGATACAAAGTCCGGGGCTTAATATGCAGCGCAGGAAGGTAAAAGAGCCCAAGGGGCATATGGCTCTATACTCAAGTGGAATTTACAATTCCGGTAACCTGGCTTCGCATTCCAGATAAATTCCAATAAGCAACAATGTTCAAAAAAGTTCTCCTCGACAACAGTATTCCCGTCTTAATGGAAACCGTGCCGGAGGCGCGTTCCCTGTGCATCGGCATGTGGGTAAAGGTTGGGGCGCGAAATGAAAGCAGCGAGAAGAACGGCATTTCACATTTCCTCGAACACATGTTTTTTAAGGGGACTGACAGGCGCACCGCAGAGGGCATTGCAATGGAAACCGATTCCCTCGGGTGCGAATTAAACGCGCTCACATCCTCAGAGTATACGCTTTTTTATGTTAAGTCCCTTGATGAATATATCGAAAAAGCCGTGGACCTCCTGACAGACATATTCCTCAATTCGACCTTCCCTGCGGGAGATTTAGAGAAAGAAAAAGGCATCATAAACGAAGAAATAAAAATGGTCGAGGACACGCCTTCCGATTATATCCACGAACTTTTCAGTAAAAATGTGTGGGGCGAAGACGGACTGGGACAGCCTGTTTTAGGCACGAGCAAAACTATCGCGTCGTTTACGCGGGATGATCTTGTAAAACACGTGGGGGAATATTACGGCTCAGGAAATATCATCGTAGCCTGCAGCGGTAATTTCCGGGAAGGGGAATTCATAGACTCTATAAACCGCACCCTCGGAAGGCTGCAAAGGAATTCTCAAAAGAGAAGTGAAGTCGTACCCTGGTTCAGAAGCGGGTTAAATATAGTGACCAAAGACCTGTCTGAAGTACATTTATGCCTGGGGGTCAAAGGCCTGTCTTACAGCAGCGAGGACAGGTACACGATGCACTTGCTCAATACCATCCTCGGCTCCGGATACAGTTCAAGACTTTTTCAGAATATAAGAGAAAAGAGGGGATTGACGTATTCAATACATTCCTATCACATATCGTATTTGGACACCGGGCTATGGGCGGTTTATGCGGGGACCGACAAGAAACATATCAGCGAGGTCATCAATATTACTGTAGATGAGATAGGGAACCTCTCGAACACCCTTACATCTGATGAATTGCAGCGGGCAAAAGCCCAGCTTAAAGGCAACCTCATCCTGGCCCTTGAATCTACAAGCAACAAGATGACTAACATAGCCAAGCAGGAAATATATTATGGAAGGTATTTCCCGCCTGAAGAAGTGATCAGGATAGTTGAGTCCGTCACCCTTGAAAATCTGAAAGACCTTGCAGGCCGGCTTACAGACCAAAACTCATTTGCCCTGACCGTATATGGCCCGATAGAGGGAAAAGACATAAAAGACTCCTGCAAGTTTTTAAAATAATTTCTGCGGCCATTAAAATTCGCACGTGATTATTCCCCTAACATTTATTTTAGAATCTGCTATAATTTTAAAGTTAAAACATTCTGAGAAAAGTCTCCTTTATGAAGTTCGAGAGACAATCGGGTAATTTGGTTTATGGAGATAAAGCAAGTCCGCTGTAACTGAGACCATAGGGGGGAACAATATGCCTTTCACACAGGACAACAGGCTTATTGCTGTCGATACTCCTCTGGGGAAGGACGTATTACTGCTTACAGACTTCTCCGGGACTGAAGAGATTTCCTCCCTTTTCCATTTTCATCTTAGCTTCTATTCTGAAAATCACAACATAACTTTTAAGGACATCATCGGGCAAAATGTTACGGTTTCATTCATGCTGGCAAACGGGGAAAAACGTTTTTTTAACGGCATCATCTCACGCTTTTCTCAGGGACGCGGAGGCGGTGAGACCGGCGGAGACACCCGCTTCTCTTCTTACACAGCCGAGTTAGTCCCGTGGCTCTGGCTCCTGACAAGGACAGCGGATTCAAGGATATTCCAGAACCTGACCGTTCCCGATATAGTGGCGAATATAATACAGGACAATAATTTTTTCGATTTTCAATCAAAGACAAAAGGCAATCATCCCAAGAGGGAATATTGCGTGCAATACCGCGAAACGGATTTCAACTTTATCTCCAGGCTCATGGAGGAAGAAGGCATATATTATTTTTTCAAGCACGAGCATGGGAAGCATACGCTTGTCATAGCGGACGCGCCTGAGGAGCACCAACCCTGTCCGAACCAGGAGACAGCGCGCTATCAGCTAAGCGGAGGAGGCCTTCTTGAAGCAGACACGATCACGGTCCTTGATATGACCCAGGAGATCAGGGCCGGTAAATATACGCTCAATGACTTTAATTTTGAAACACCCAATACAA
>JACQZF010000054.1 GCA_016213945.1 Nitrospirota bacterium
CCGGAGGGCTTGTTTGCTGAGTTGAACCAGTTTTTGTATCTTCTTGACTGTCCCATATATCTTTACAGATTTCATGACACCTCCTTTTTAAAGGATAGTGTCATTATGCTTTATGTAGCTTTATTTATGCAATGCTATATATATAATCATTGCCGCTGTAATTTACTCCCCATTTCGTATTCCTTTGAATAGCCCCCATGTCAAGGCTCCACCCGACCCCAAGCCAGCCGTTCCTGCCGCTTGAATTATAATTCAGCGCAATATTAGGCTGTATTCCCTTTCTTCCCGGCGGCACTTCAATGGGTATGCTCGTCACCGCCGCGCCTGAATTGCCCGCAGGAGAAATCTGAATTGACGTAAATGTGCCGGATGAGGCGGCTGCTCCAGAAGTTGATCTTTCCCCGCCAGAGGCCGATAAAGTCGACAACGTTGTTGACGAGTCGACATTCTGATTGTTTTTCCCGTTGCCGTTCTGAGCATTTGCATTATCCCCTGAATTATCCGGTGTTGTCATATCAGCCGGATTGCCAGGATCAGTGACCGGGGCATTGCCGTTTGAATCCGCATTATTAGGAGGTGTTGCAGGTGTATCAGGAATATTATCTGCTGCATTGTCGCCGGCATTCGGATTGTCTGATGCATTTTCCGGGAAAGCTGTCACCTTAGGAGTTTGCGTAAAAGTATCGGTTTGGGCCGCACACGGTGCTACCAAAACTAAAAGTAAAAACGTGAAAAACAAAAAGCAGGCGTAAATCGTTTTTCTGATAATGCTGTCCCCCCATGTTTTATAGTTATTGTAAATTATTAAACACACCCCTAACCCCTCTTATTAGAGGGGAATAAAAAAGGGGCATGACCGCCATAAATGCGGCCATGCCTTTTAATCTCTGTTTTATTCCTTAAAGATATTAATTCTGTCTGTCGCAGGATTGATGCCATGTTTTAATCCCCTCTTGATTAAATTGCAGGTTGGTTTACTATACTTGCGGGAATGCGGGGTTGTCAAGATTTTTTTTGAAAATCGAGAATGAATGGAATTCAAATCATATTGCATTCACAGCAACGTTTACTGTTATAATACTTCAATAATTTTGGCATTAAGGAGACTATAATGAACGCAGACTGGCAGGAACTTGAAAATGTGCGCAAAAAATGCGCGGAGCTGGACAGCGAGCTAAGTGCATTTTTCAAGTCATTAAAAGAGATCAGGGACATCAGGGATTCGGTCTCTGAGCTTCCGGAGAAATTGAAACAGACTGAAACTGAGATGGAAAATCAAAAGAAGGAAATTGAGAATTTGATGTCCTCCACAAGTAATTTGCTGATAACCTTTGAGGAACAGGCAAAGGGTCTGTTCTTCGATCTGGAAAAGAAAACCGAAAATCTCGCCGGCGAAGTGAAGACCAGCATCTCAGATCTCAAAAACATCTTTGAACTGAACAACACCCGTGTTAACAGCGAGCAAAAGGAAAAACTTCAGCAGATCGCAGGCGCTTACGAACAAATACGGTCTTCCTTTGAAGACATGGGAAAAATGATTGACTCTCACGATCAATCGATCAACGCTTTAAAAGATAATCATGCGGGAATTTTAAAGATGTTTGAAAAGGTCGAGCCGGTCCTGAAAGAGATCCAGAAGTCCGTTACCGAATTGCAAAAAAGACCTGATGAGATCGAGAACAGGATGAAGGCAATGGAAGACCAGATGAAAGAAGTATTTTTCACAAAGCTTGAAAAGCAAAAACACATCATTATGGCAATGCTGATTGTTCTACTGGCGAGCATCATCTTTTTCATTTTTTACCCCAGGTAGGAAACCGGTTTACCTATCCAAATCCAATATCGTATAATAGCAATCTGATTTTGGTAAGAGCGTGCAGTACGCCCCTGCCGCTTCTGTTTTGAACGCAAAGCACGGAGGACAAATACAACGTGAACATCATTGTCTGCATAAAACAGGTGCCTGATACATCAGAGATTAAGATCAATCCTGAAACGAACACCCTCATGCGGGAAGGTGTCCCGAGCATCATCAACCCTTTTGATCTCAACGCGATTGAGGCGGGGCTGCAAATAAAGGAAAAGACCGGCGGCAAGGTGACTGTTCTGACCATGGGTCCCCCGCAGGCGGAAACCGCCCTCAGGGAAGCGATCTCCATGGGCGCGGATGAAGCTGTTCTTCTTTCGGACAGGGCCTTTGCCGGCTCCGATACCTGGGCGACATCGTATACACTCGCTCAGGCGATCAGAAAGCTCGGGGCTGACGTTATATTCTGCGGCAAGCAGGCCATTGACGGCGACACCGCGCAGGTCGGCCCGGAGACAGCGGAATTCTTGGGCATACCGCATATTTCATACATCAGGAAAGTAGAAGAGGTAAAAGATACTTACATCAGGGTCCAGCGTCTTATGGATGAAGGATATGATGTCGTGGAATCTTCACTTCCGGTTTTGCTGACAGTTGTCAAGGAATTGAACCAGCCGAGAATGCCTTCTTTAAAGGGAAAGATGGCCGCAAAAAAAGTGGAGGTCAAGAAGATGGGCAAGGCTGAGATTGACGCCGATGAAAACAACCTCGGATTGAAAGGCTCCCCGACACAGGTCAAGAATATCTTTGCCCCGCAAATAAAGGCTGAGAGAAAGCTGATCGAAGGCACGCCGAAAGAACAGGTGAACGCGCTGATCGAAGAGATGAGGAAGATCAAATGCGTATGAGCCGGAGGCAAATAGAAGGAAATACCAAATGTCTATAGTTGTCAAAGTTGATAAATGCACAGGCTGTGAAACATGTTTGAATTCGTGTCCCTTTGACGCGATCGTAATGAATGACGGTAAGGCTTTTATTAATGAATATTGCAATTACTGCAAGACCTGTATTTCAGTATGCCCTGAAGGTGCGATTTATGAGACTGAAGAGCAAAGGGCAGGGGGCAAAGGGCAAAAAACAGAAGATTACAAAGATGTGATGGTATTTGCGGAGCAGAGGGAAGGAAAAGCTGCCCCTGTTTCTTTTGAGTTACTCGGAGTTGGCAGAAGGCTTGCGGATGAACTCGGGACAAATCTTTTAGCAGTACTGCTTGGCGCTGATGAATCAGAGGCAAAGGAGCTTATTAAGTGGGGAGCTGATAAAGTTTTTCTGTACAACGACACCAGCCTTCTGAAATTCAATGATGATTCATACGCGGAAGCCCTCTCAAGAGTTATCAGTGAACAGAAGCCTTCGATAGTTCTTGCGGGGGCAACCCCGATAGGGAGATCGTTCATCCCGCGCGTTGCCGCAAGACTCAGGACAGGTTTGACAGCAGATTGCACTTCATTAGAGATCGATAAAGAAACAAGGAACCTCCTTCAGGTACGCCCAGCGTTCGGCGGCAATATCATGGCGACGATCCTTTGCCCTGATTACAGGCCGCAGATGGCAACTGTCAGGCCGCGCGTGATGAAGAAAGGGACTTATGATGAAAATAAAACAGGCGAGATCATACTCGTTCAGCCCGGCAATATATCCTCAAGGACAAAAGTAATCGAGTCCGTGAAAGAAGTCTCCGGGATCAGCGTTAACCTGCACGAGGCTGAGATCATTGTTGCGGGCGGCAGAGGAGCAGGCGGTGAAAAAGGCGTTAAAATGCTTGAGGAGCTTGCACAGGCCATAGGCGGAGTTGTCGGCGCATCAAGGGCAGCGGTTGACGAGGGCTGGATACCGTACAGCCATCAGGTGGGGCAGACGGGCAAGACAGTAAACCCGAAGATATATTTTGCCTGCGGGATCTCCGGAGCGGTCCAGCATCTTGTCGGAATGCAGTCTTCCGACATTATTATCGCGATCAATAAAAATCCAGAAGCCCCTATCTTCAACGTGGCCACCTACGGCATCGTCGGCGATATGTTTGAGATCGTCCCGATGCTCACAAAGAAGATTAAAGAGATAAAAGGATTATAAAATGAAAACCGCCTTTGTGTTCCCCGGACAGGGTTCGCAGCATATCGGGATGGGGAAGGATCTGTATGACAATTTTGAAGAGGTCCGGAAGATATATAAAGAAGCGTCAGACGCCCTCGGATACGATGTCGCGGAGCTTAGTTTTAACGGCCCTGATAGCGAACTGAATAAAACCTTCAGGACTCAGCCGTGTCTTCTGACCGCAAGTTATGCGGCATTTAAAGTCATCTCCGCAAAAGGGTTAACACCATTTTGCGTGGCAGGACACAGCCTCGGTGAATTTACCGCAGTGACTGCAGCCGGGGTTATTTCATTTGCAGACGCGGTGAAAATTTCGGAAAAAAGAGGACAGTTCATGCAGGAGGCTGTGCCTGAGGGAAAAGGCTTGATGGCTGCGGTCATCGGTCTTGATAGAGAGGCAATCACTAAAGTCTGCAATTCTGTGAAGTCAGGCTATGCTGCCCCTGCAAATTTTAATTGTCCCGGACAGATCGTGATCGCCGGGGAAAAGCCTGCCGTTGAAGAGGCGATCAAGCTTGCGGAAAGCGCGGGCGCCCGGAGGGCGATACCTCTTGCCGTATCAGCTCCCTCACATTGCGCGCTCATGAAAGTCGCGTCTGAACGGCTTGCCGAATTGTTAAATAATACTCAGCTCCATGGACCTCAAATTCCTATAGTGAACAACGCTGATGCTGCTTTTTTAAAGGACCTAAACGAAATTAAATCATCGCTCGTGCGCCAGCTCAACCAGCCTCTCTTGTGGGAAGATTCTATTAAAGCTATGGTTGAAAGCGGCGTGGATACATTCGTTGAAGCCGGTCCCCAAAAAGTCCTCTCAGGACTGATAAAGAGAATAGACGGCAATGTGAAAATCTATAACGTAGAAGACACCAAGGGCCTCAATGAGACGTTGAGTGCCCTCTGCTCCTGAAACTCTGTCTTCACTCAACGGAAATTTTCTGCTAAACTCTTTTCATGCCGATTATTAAAGTGGAAAACCTTTCCAAGTGCTTTGGTGACTTGACCGCTGTCGATGATATCTCTTTTGAGGTGGATGAAGGGACGATATTCGGGTTCCTCGGCCCTAACGGCGCAGGGAAGACCACCACAATTAACATCCTCTGCACGCTGCTTGCGCCGACCTCGGGGAAGGCGTCTATAGCCGGATATGATTGCCTGAAAGAACCGTCAGAGGTCAGGAAAGCCATCGGGATCGTCTTTCAGGACACAACGCTCGACAAGGATTTAACCGCTTACGAAAACCTTATGTTCCATGCATACCTGTATGATGTGAAGAAGAGTGAAATCAAAACCCGCGTTGAAGATGCCCTGCATTTTGTCGGCCTGTATGAGAGGAAAAGCGACCTCGTGAAAAAATTCTCCGGCGGCATGAAACGCAAGCTTGAGGTGGCGCGCGGGCTTATCCACAGGCCCCGTGTCCTTTTTCTCGATGAACCAACTCTCGGGCTGGACCCGCAATCAAGGGCCAACCTGTGGGATTTCATAGTCAAGCTTCCTGAAAAACATAACGTGACCATCTTTATGACAACGCACTACATGGAAGAAGCTGAGGTCTGCAATAAGATCGCCATAATCGACAAGGGGAAGATAATCTCGATCGGGACGCCCGATGAATTGAAAAAGACCGTTGGCGGAGATGTCATCTATATAAAGACATCGGACAATAAAAAAGCGAGAGTCGAAATAGAAAAGCTATTCAATTTAGAGGTCTCCGAAGAGAATGGCGAATTATTTCTGACAACCCTGAAAGGCGACACGTGCATACCGGAGATCATTAAGGCCGTGGGTGAACAGGTCCTCTCGGTCAGGCTCCAGCGCCCTACCCTCAATGACGTCTTCCTTAAGATGACGGGCAAACAGATCAGGGAGCAGGATGTATCTTCGGATGACACGGTAAAAGAAACTGTGCGGGCCTACAGGAGAAGATTCAGTAAGTAGCCTCTTATAAATTTTTCTCCTGCCTCTATACAATAACCGCTTTTTTGTTGTAATATTTTTCCTATGGCAAAGAACGATCTCTGTTTGTTAATATGCGACAATTATAAAAGCGAAGCCGCCTCGGTCATCGAAGCAGGCGGTTTCAAGGACGTGAAGCTATTTACCTTCCCTCCTGCCTGTTACAGCGCAGGAGACGAAACGCAGGCGCTGTCCGGTTTTCTGCCCCCGCTCAAAAGCAGGTGCGGACGGACTGTCTTCTTAGGGGGTCGCTGCGCAGACCGTTTTGAACTTCCGGGAAATGACCGCGCGGATTTTCGTCCTCACCTGACTGATCAGTGTTTCTACATGTTCGCAAATAAAAATATCATTGACGCGTACTTGAAAGAAAAGGCTTACCTTCTTACCCCGGGTTTTCTGATCCGGTGGCGTCAGTGCATTAAAGAGATGGATCTGGACCGGAAATCTGCCGGAAGATTCTTCAAGAAATCTTTTTCCAAATTAGTGCTGCTTGATACCGGTACTGAGAAAAATATTTCAAAAAAACTTCAGCAATTTTCCGAATTTCTCAACCTGCCTTGCAAGACAGTGCCTGTAGGGCTGGACCACTTCAGCATGTTCCTGAAAGGGACCATCCTTGAGTGGCGTCTGGAAAATATAAAAAGCGTTGCGCGTACTGCTGTCAACAAAAACGTCCGTAAGACCCAACCTGAAACCTTCACGGAACGAAATGAAAAGGAAGAGCAGTTAACTACCTCAACACTCAGAGAAGCTGACAGGCGCATGCACAAACGTTTCAGTATTGACAGGACATGTCTCGTGGAGATAAATGACTCCAAGATGGTCGAGCTTAAAGACATAAGCCTCGGCGGAGCGCGCCTTGGCATTTCCCGCCCCCTGCCTTCTGACAGCATTCACGGGGTAAGGATTTTTCCGTCCATAAAAAATGAAATATATCTGACAGGCGCGGTCGTATGGTCGTCTTCAAAGGATTCGCATCAATATGAGACAGGGCTTAAATTCGTTAACATTGATGAGGACTCGACCCGCTCGCTCGATAAATTTTTCAGCTCAATCGCCAACCCTGCCGCGAAATAAACCGGCAATCTGACTCGTTCTGTCATTCCGACTTGTTCGGAATCGTTCCTAATAAAGATTCCCGGCAAGCGGGAATGACACTGACAGAAGAGAACCGGCGATCAAATCAACTGCCGAACTTCCTGCACAACCCGTCAATAAAAACTTGCAGTTCATCCGGCGCGAGTAAAGTATCGGGCAGTTCAACCTGTAGCACATAAATGGCGTTGAATATTTTTTTCAGAAGGTTTATGACGCAGTAACTGATCATCTCATCAGGGAGTGAATCAGGGGCATTTTCGATAAGCAGCCGTTCTGTAAACCAGCCATCCATGACGGGAACAATGTCCGTGCAGTTAATTCCCGGCACAGCCTTTGGAGTTGCCCCTGATGACAGCGCCATATCCCTGACGCCGATATTTACAAGCTGCAATCCCCTCATTGCAGGGTTCGACATCGGGCGGTGCCGCCCCTTTGTAATGGGGAGAAAAAGCGTGAGGTTAACACCCGAGCAATAAATAAACGCGCCCTTACTGCTCTTGTCAGGTTTTAATATAAAATACATGAAGTCATTTATGTACTGATATGCTTTTGAGTTCTGAATATTCGACATGCTTATATTTTATAACGATGGTAAATTTCGTTTCTTACCGGACAATTGCATAGTTCGGTTTTCTTATGAGGCTCGAGGTAAGGACAATCCTTATTCCCCTCGCATTTCACAAAATATACATTGCCGCTCATGTGGCAAATGATCCTGCAAAGATTTTCCTTCTCCCCTAAAAGGCACCTGAAGTTTTTATTGCACTTGGTCGTCTTTTGAATAACTTCTTCTGGAATTTCAATCTTCATTTTATTCTCCATCCTTCTAACCTGAGCATCTTCTGCTTGGCCCCTCATTGACAAGATAACATACCATGCTGTCCCAGTTCAATACAAATCTGCTGTCAAAAGTCCTTACGTTCATAATCTGCTATAATTTAAAAACATAAGTTCAAAGTTCATTGAAAGGGGTGATTGGTTCTGGTAGAAGCTAATGCCGTCTATGTTTTAGTCGCGAGGGATTTCAAAAAATTTGTGCGTGAGAAAAGCCGCCTCATCTCCACTCTCATGCGGCCTCTCATCTGGCTGTTCCTTGTCGGGGGAGGGATGTCGCGCCTTGTTACCCCGGGTATGGGCGTTTCATACATTCAGTTCATATTCCCCGGCATACTCGGCATGACGATCCTGTTCAGTTCCATCTTCTCGTCCATCTCGATCATTTGGGACAAGGAGTTCGGGCTAATGAAAGAGATTCTCGTTGCGCCTGTGTCGAGGCTCTCAATAGTTATTGGAAAGGCCCTGAGCGGGACCATTATCTCCGTCATTCAGGCGGCGATCATTCTGATGCTCTTCCCGTTTTTAGGCATCAAGCTGAGCTTGCTCTCCATCCCCTATACAATCGCCATCTCTTTTCTTCTTGCATTTTGTATATCAGCTCTTGGTATTATCATAGCAACATTTTTTGAGAACATGGAAAGTTTCAGCTCCATCATGAATTTTATCGTAATGCCGATGTTCTTCCTGTCAGGCGCCATGTACCCAGTAAAAAATCTCCCTGAGATATTAAAGCTGATATCCAAATTAAATCCGCTGACGTTTGGAATAGACGCACTGAAACATGCGATCTTCCGGGACACCATGATATTCGATTTCCCGCTATGGGTTGACCTAAGCGTGTTGATAATCTCTTCAACCGTATTTGTTGTATTGGCAGGTATCATGTTCGAGAGAAAGAAATAAAATGTATGGGCACGGCAAACCGTGCCCATACAAAACTTACGGATTAACAAACGTCGCCTTGACACGTTTGGATCTTATGAAATACGGAATCCCCACTGCCGTTATGAAGATAGTGCTGATAACCCCGATGTTTTCCCTTACGGAAAGTTCTTTGAAGATCAAAGAAATCCATGACACATTCGCGACTATAATCAGCAGATGGACAGTAAGACATGCGATTATCATTTTCGGCAATGCCTGCTTTTTTCTGAAAAACAAAAAAGAGACATATATAACCAGGACTAAATGCATTGCTACTATCAAGGTCTGAGAGATAACCGCCGCCCTTAATCCGGGAAACTGGGCAAAGGTCTCTTTCAATATCGGATTATTCATCAGCTTAATATTCATTAAGATCAAACTGACCAAAAGCACGGGCGTAGTAACCATACTGACCGCAGGCAAAAAGAGCCAGCCTTCAATGCCTGAGTAATTTGTCTCTTTATCTTTGTCGCCACTTTTACTAAAAAGTTTTTCAAGCAATCTCATAAACCAACATCCTCCTTTTATCTTCGTCTTGGAAGATAGTTACCTTGATTATATTGTGAGAGTTATAAAAAACCAGTGACGCACATCACAAACCGGTGATAAGGACGTGGGGGGGAGGTTCTGAAGCTGGAATCGTTACTCTTTAAATCACCCTGTCAATGCTCAGCAGTGACATGACAAGTAAAATGTACGTATTCATCTTATTGAAAGCAGCACGGTAAACGAATGTATTTTCACTCTTCCTGCCCACCAGTTTCACCCCATTCCATATGAGCCAGATGGTGACGGCAAAGAGCAATAGATTGACAACGCGCGATGTGAACAATCCATAAAGAGACGTTAACAAGGTAGCAACTGCTGTTGCAAAAAGCCAGATGAAGACGATCCTCTCAAGCTGTCTTCCGGTAAATAAGTTTGTTAATGACGGCAGGCCCGCCTTTTCATAATCGCTGCCGTGAGATAAAAATAAAAGCCAGAAATGGGTGATCTGCCAGATGTAGAACAAGAAACACACCGCTAATATGTGATGGTCGGGGAACTTCCCGCCAGCCGCAAACCACCCTATCGCTGGCGGTATCGCACCGATCACAGCGCACGGGACAGATGCAAAGGCTGTCTTTCTTTTCAGGTATGTATAAACCCCGTTGTATAACACGACCGCGCAAGCGCCTAATAAAAACGCGGAAAGACTGCCTGTAAAATCAAGCGTGGAAAATCCCATGAGCAGGAGTATCAGTGAAAAATATAATGCGTGAAGCGGCTTCATCCTGCCGGAAGGCACCGGCCTGTTCTTTGTCCTGTCCATGAGCGCGTCAGTGAGCCTTTCCTGATACTGATTGAGGGCGCATGAGCCGCAGGCAAGAAAGAACACGCCTGTTATCGTAAATATAATTTGAATTGAAGAGTTCGCGCCGGCGAGTATAAAACCGGTTGCGGCAGAGAGTGCGGAGAAAAATGACAGCGTCACCTTGCAGAGTTCGAGATATGGTTTTAGCAGGGGCACGGCGCGCCGAGCCCCTGCGTTATGCATTATTTTCTTCACTTTAAATCCTTTATGTACTCAATAATCACAGAAATCTCCTCATCCGTGAGCGCGCCTTTCTGTGAAGGCATTATCGCGTCAAATCCTTTCACAACATCCGCGTCAGGTTCTATCAAAGATCTTTTCAGATACTCTTCATCCACGACAACTTCACGTTCCCTGCCGTTTGTAATAACTTTTTCTTTCTTGCCGAATATCCCTTTAAAGCTCGGCCCGATCTCGACCGTACCGTCCGTGGTATGACAATCAAGGCAAGCGTTCTTTTTCATGATCGCCAGCGCGTCCCGGCCTTTGGGAGCAGCGGCCTCTTCCTTTTTCGCGTACCATCTGGAAAAATCCCCCTGGGACATTACGTTGACCTTAGATATCATGGAGTGGTGCCCCACACCGCAGTACTCGCTGCAGAAAAGGTCGTATGTGCCGATCTTGTCGGGGTTGAACCAGAGGTATGTCTCCATCCCCGGCACCGCGTCTTCTTTTATGCGGAAGGCCGGGATAAAGAGGGAGTGTATTACATCCTCGGAAATTATTATCAGCTTGACTGGCCTGTTCAGGGGCACGTTCAGTTCATCGCTCTTCTGCCCGTTTTCATATGCGAAGGACCAGGACCACATGCGCGCTGTCACCTTCACCGGCATGGCATCCCTGGGAGGGTTTCTCATTATCTTGAAACCGATCCACCCGTAATAAAACATGGCCAGCACAAGTATTGTGGGAATGACCGTCCAGATGATCTCAAGCTTCAGGTTGCCCTCGATGTTTTCAGCAACGGGATTTTTCTTCCTGTTGTATTTGACGAGGAAAAATATCATCAGGAAGGTGACGAGCACAAGCATGAATACCGATATCCCGACTATGAAAAACATCACATTATCGACGTTGGCTGATCTGTCAAGAAACGTTGTGTACATAAATTAATACCTGTACCAAATATCAAAAAATGTCAGGCCGATGATAACGGCGATAGTCATGACCGTCAACAGGAGCATCGCGGTAATCAGGAACCTTTCATATTTCAGGTGCATAAAAAACAAGAGGATCAAAGATGCCTTGAGTGTCGCAATGATGACAGACGTAAGCGACCCTGATATTCCCAATTTCATGCCTGAAACGGCAACGGTCAGCGCGGTCAGCACCAAAAGACAAAGCCAGACTATGACGTACATCCTGGAACCAATTAAGTTGTTATGCTTTTTATTCATATCTATAATTATCACTGGATTCCCGATAAAGACTTCGGGAATGACGATTCATTGTCATTCCCGCGAAGGCGGGAATCCAGTCTCATCTTTTACACTCCTTAACTTATCAAATAAAACACCGGGAAAAGATATACCCATATGATATCAACCAGGTGCCAGTAAAGCCCGGAGTTTTCAAGCTTGATGAATACCTCTCTGTTGATCCTGTCTTTTTTTGTTAAGACCATCATGACCGTTAGGAGAATAATGCCCGCTATAACGTGCAGGCCGTGAATGCCCGTTAACAGATAGTAGAGGCCGAAAAATATTGTCTCGCCCTTGCCGCGCTGCAGAAGTTCAGGAGAGTTCGGGTAGATGCCGTGGTGGATCTTCGCGCTCCATTCAAAATATTTATTGACAAGAAAGAAAAGGCCAAGAAATATCGTGAGACGCTGAAACATGATTGACAGATGCTTCTTACCTTCCTTTATTGCGCTGATCGAGAGCGCCATCGTCAGACTGCTTGAGAGGAGAATGACCGTATTAAATGTCCCCATGGCGCTGTTCAATTCAGCGGAGGCAGCGTGGAACTCCTGTGAATACTTTGAACGGAAAGTCGAATACAACAGGAACAATCCTGTGAAGAGGAGAAGCTCGGTAAAAAGGAACATCCACATCCCCATCTTCGCCCCCTGGTAATCATGTTTTTCTTCCTCCCCAGTAATTCCCCCCTTAGCAAGGGGGGACTCAGAGGGGTGGTCTTTATTTTCATCGCATTTTATAACCTGCCGGGTCATGAACATCATTCCTTCTTCCCGAACCTGTATGGCCCGCCGGTCACTACAGGCAGGTCTTCAAAGTTTTCATGAGGCGGGGGAGATGAAGTTGTCCACTCAAGTGTGCTTCCGCCCCACGGATTTCCCGGCGCTTTCTCTCCCCTGAAAATTGAACTGATGAGGTTGTAGAACATTATCGCTAATCCGGCTGCGAGTATCCATGAGCCGACCGTTGATATAAACTGCTCTGGCTGGAACCTGGGCAGATAATCATAGTATCTCCTCGGCATCCCTTCAAGACCGAGGATGAACATGGGGAAATAAAGGACATTGAAACCGATGAACAGGATGATCCACGCCTTTATTGCGAGGGACTCCCTGTACATCCTTCCGGTGATCTTTGGGAACCAGAAATGAAGGGCGGCAAAGAAGGCGAACGCGGTCCCTCCGAACATCGTATAGTGGAAATGGGCCACGATAAAATACGTGCCGTGGACAAAAACATTTGTCGCCAGCGCTCCGTTGATGAGCCCGGTGAGCCCGCCGATCGAAAAAAGGAAAATAAAAGTAATGGTAAACAGAAGCGGGGAGACAAGCTCTATGGACCCCTTGTAAAGGCTTGCCACCCAGTTAAATACCTTGATGCCGCTCGGAATGGCGACGATGAAGGTAAGGAAAGAGAAAACCATCCTCGCCATGTCGCTCATACCGCTTGTGAACATGTGATGCCCCCATACAAGATAACCGGCTCCGGCTATCGCGAGGCTTGAAAAGGCGATGGCTTTATATCCGAATATCGTCCTCCTCGCAAAAACAGGGATTATCTCCGTCACCGCGCCCATGGCGGGAAGGATCATGATGTAGACAGCCGGATGTGAATATATCCAGAACAAGTGTTCAAACATCAACGGGTCTCCGCCTTTTGAGGGATCAAAAAAACCGAAGCCGAAAAGCCTTTCAGCTATCAGGAGTAAAAGTGTCAGCGCGAGCACGGGCGTTGCAAGTATCTGCACCCACCCGGTCGCGTAAAGAGACCAGACAAAAAGCGGCATCCTGAACCACTTCATGCCCGGGGCGCGCAAACGGTGGATCGTCGTCACAAAATTTATCCCGGTCAGTGTTGATGAAATGCCAAGCAGAAAGACCCCGAAGACTGCGAGCGTCACATTCGTCCCCGTCATAATACTGTAAGGGACGTAGAAGGTCCAGCCTGTGTCAGGCGCTCCGCCTCCGGTGAAAAGAGACACGAGGATAACAAGCGCGCCGGAAATATAGAACCACCATGACATGAGATTTATCCGGGGAAATGCCACGTCCCTCGCGCCGATCTGAAGGGGCATTATAAAATTGCCGAGTCCGGCGGGAATACCGGGAATGATGAAAAGAAAGATCATGATAACGCCGTGGACCGTGAAGACGGCATTGTAAGTAGTGGCGGACATTATGGTCCTGCCGGGCGCGATGAGTTCAAGTCTCATGAGCACACCCAGTATTACGGCGACAAAGAAGAAGCTGAACATCGATGTCAAATAGAGAATGCCGATTCTTTTATGGTCGGTAGAGAGTATCCACGATAATATTCCCGTATGCCTGCCGGGTGTATTGTAGAAACTATTTATTGTCATAAGAATTTATCTTTTTACAGCATGTCTTTCTGTCATTCCCGCCCAGTCGGAAATCCTTCTTTAAGAAAGATTCCGGACAAGCCGGAATGACATTTTCGGACCTGCGAATAAAACGCAGGCTGAAGCCCGCGGCTGCCATATCATTTAAACCTATCTTTCCGTTTCCTGCCTGTTACAACAAGATAAGTAAAAAATGAAACTATCGTCACGATCATCAGAGTCGCAGCCACCTTAAGAGTATTAAACACGTATTTCCTCCCCTGGGTATCGTAACTCATACAATACATCAACGCCTTCCTCGCTATGGAAACAGGAATGCCCTGTGCCGCCTCTGTAACCGCCAATTCAAACTCCAGGGGGAAAAACGTCACCCCGTAGAGATACCTCACTATCCTGCCCTCCGGCGACAGAAATATTAAAACCACGGGATGTGAAAAACCCATCTCTTCTTTCTTGAACTGAAATCCTACCGCCTGTGTAACTTTCTGTATGCTCTCCGGGCTGCCTGTCAGAAATCTCCACGCGTCATCAGGGAACGGGATGTTTGTCGCCTTGAGGTAGCCGGGTTTCTTTTCAGACGCGATCTTGGGGGTATCATTTTCATCAAAGCTGACGGCAAGCACCTGATAGTCCTTTCCCGGTTGCAGTTTTGATTTTTCAATCACATCAGCAAGCCCCATGAGCAATATAGGGCAGGTATTGTTGCAGCTAAGATAGACAGGGACTATGACCGTCGGTTTATTAATTAACTCCTTAAGGGTGACGGTCCCGCCTGCTTCACTATAGAACGGGATATCAAGGGGCACTTGCGCGCCGAGCTGTTCATTAACATCAATACTCTGCCCGGCCTTGCCGGCTTCATGCGCGGAAACATTATTTACGGGAAATAACACTATGAGTAAAAATAAGATTTTTTTCATATTCTTGCCTTAACGTAATAATATACTACGAAAATAATTTCAAGGACGCAAGAAAATCTTTTCTGATTGAAAAAATGAGGGGAACTTATCCAAACAGTCTTACAACAACTACACCCAGAAAACCTGAATCTTCCAAAATCTCTTTTAGCAGCTATACAGTTGTGATCTCAAATTATGTCTTGAAAATGCCAAATCCTGTCATTGCTGACAATAATTGCAAAACAAAAACTCAACACTCCATTGCCATCTTTTGATCATTCATATAATTGAATATGCCTTCGGGATCGCACGATATGCACATATCAATTCCCTGGATTATCTGCATGTCTTCACACAGCAAATACGCCTTTTGCAATTCAGCGTCTTTAAGCCTTTCGAGCACCAGTCTTTTCGGCCTGAGATAGACTTCTCCGCAATTCATGCATATCCAGATGAAGTTATTTTTTGCCGTTTCAAGACACTTATCACAAACATAAATAACCACACCCGGCATTGCTTCAGCGTGCGTTGACGTGTACTCCTTTTTGCATATTGTGCACTTTTGAAACTTATTGTTGATCTCCACTTTCTTTCCTCCTTTCAATTAGCACTGCATCAACCTCTCTTCTAAAAAGATATTTGCAATATCCGTGCCCTGATAATAAGGGAACATTATTACAAGTATCTCTCTCTGTATTACTATTCGGATAATCTTAAATAAAAAATAACCCGATTCAGAAAAAGATGTTTAAAAACAGGGGAATACTTTTGAAGGGATAACAGTCGAAATTAAATAATTATTATTATGTCAGCAGCATTAAGCAGCGCCATTTTATTAACATCGCGCGTGAACTTTGACATTTTTCCGGCGGCATTGAAACTCCGCGCAATCCGCGCTACCCCGCGTCTTCAAGCCTCACTCTCACTTTAACTCTACTGTCATCACGTAATAATCCTAATGTCACTTCGTCGCCTATGCGGTACTTTTCAAGTTCATTTCTTAGAGCATCAAAAGACGACACACTCTTATCATTTACTGTTTCAATGATATCACCGAGTAAAATTTCGTCTCCTATCTTTTTTGTTCCTCTCAAACCGGCTTTTTCTGCTGAGCTGCCCGGCTGAATATTTATTAACAGGACGCCTTTAATCCCCATCCTTCTGGTGATGCTCTCGTTAGCTACGGATACTCCTATACCGGGACGGCTTACCTTTCCATGTCTGATCAGCTCCGGGACAATGCGGTTGACTATGTCCACGGGAATAGCGAAACCAATCCCCGCGCTTGCGCCCGAAGGGCTGTATATCGCAGAGTTCACGGCAATAAGCCGTCCGGCACTGTCCAAAAGCGGGCCGCCTGAATTGCCCGGGTTAATAGCCGCGTCAGTCTGGATGACCCCCTGAATGGTCCTTCCGGTAGCAGATTTCATCTCGCGGTCAAGAGCGCTGACAATGCCAGTGGTCATTGTCTGGTCGAATCCGAAGGGATTGCCGATAGCAAAAACCTTCTGCCCTACTTTGAGGTCCTTTGATTCGCCAACTATAATTGGCCTTAATTTTTCCGCCGGAGCAGAAATTCTCAGGACCGCAATGTCCTTGTCAGGGGCAGCTCCGACAACAACCCCCTTCCAGGTGGAATGGTCTGCAAGGGTCACCTCTACACGGCCTGCGTCTTCAATGACATGGTAATTTGTGACGATCATGCCGTTTTTGTCCCAGATAAATCCTGAGCCTGTTCCCTGCGGGACCTCGTAGACATTCATGCTGAAAAGACTTCGCCGAAGCTCGATGCTTGTAATGTAAGCCACTGAGGCGGAGGTGGATTCAAACAGTTCAATGTTGTTTTTCTCATCTGCTGCAAGGTCGCCTCTCGCGGTAACAGGGCGAGGTTTCGCATGTGGATCATAAAACGGCTTGGGGCGGGACAGATACCACCAGATGCCCGCAAGTATCAGTATAAGGAGCAGCCACGGCAGGAAGTTCCTGCGATTTTCATGATAGTCATAGTTGGGCTGGTTCATTAATAAAATATATTATGACATTTTGTGTCTGATTGCAAAAAATCCTGAATCTGATGTACCTTGCTTTACAAATTTACACTGGGGGTTTTTACTTTAAAATTATTGAAGATAAAGGACAAATTCAAAACAAAAAGACCAGCTAACCCAAGTTCCGCAGCAAGGGACTAAAATCTGTGCGTATAAAAAAGAAACGGCTAAAAAGTTAAACAAATCAATACCCGCATTCTAAAAAACCGGATGTAGTGAAGAATTTCCCCCTTGAAGTAGCCTCATGGATAGCGCATAATTTCAGTGTTCGCTCTGACCAAGCTCAAATAATGTGGCATACATTTCCTGTGCGTTGTTGCTGCCATCATAGGGATAGTGTTATTTGTAAAAAGCAATAATCCAAGAAAAGAATTTATCCTTGCCGGGCTCTTAATCTGTAAACTTAAGGTCCTTCCTGATACCATGATACAGTTCACCCTGATATGTTTTTGTTGCGACACCGCTTGCAGGGTATTACAATACGCCCTTATAGTTTTAAATTTGTTGCATAATGCAATCATCAGCCTTTCTGATGCAACAGCCTGTCTCTTGAAATTAAAAATCACATCTAACACCCTTGAATTTCAACTTTTTTAGGGATGCGAGCAAAAGTTAAGAATTCTCCCGGCTAAAGGGCAATTGCAAATTGCAACAAATGACACACAGAACCCCATCTGTGTGTCAATGTGTATTACTTTATTAATTCAATGAGTTAACCTGTTTTTTACCTGCTGGCATAGATATTGAGATAAGAAAGTAAAACAAGTAAAGGAGGTGTAAAAATGAAAAGGCTGTTAAGAAAATTAGAAAACATCTATGCAGCAGCCGCCTATGCAGAAGAAGGTGAACACGATACGGCAAGAGAAATCATGAGAGATGAAGAGCAAAAAGTTGACCGTATAACACCGACAAAAAGGCCCCGGAAAGAAATGAGAGCGCCCGGAAGAGAAAGGTAGAAATGTCTGATGCCTCGAGGAAATAAGATGAAAAAGCTGACCAAAAAACTGGAAGACATAATGTCCGCAGCCGCTTTTGCAGAGGCAGGCGAATTTGAAACAGCAAGGGAAATCATAAAAGGAAAACGCAGGATACTGCTTGCTCTAAGAGGAGATGAATCGGACGTAAACGCTTTCAGATATGCGCTCAGCATGTGCAAGCGTATAAATGCCGGGCTCGACATCCTGTACGTCTCTGAATCCGCGGCGACTTTATTGAATAACTTCAAAAACACACTTGAAAAGGAGGGAGTCAATTATGTAATCGCTGAAAAAACAGGCTGTGTAAAAAAGGAAATCATTGATTACACAGAAAAGAGGAAGGATATACAGTTTGTAGTTATTGAATCATCGGAAGTTCTTAATATCGACTGTAAGCAGGACGACGGGACGCTTTCTGATGCGTGGAAAAAATTGAAATGTCCGCTGGTCCTGGTTTCAAAAGGCGCATCGCCTTCAATGGCATAAAAAAACAGTGGACAGTGACAACTGACACTTACATAAAATTTAAAAGGAGGAAAACAAAATGGGAATCGGAAGACGTGTATTTGAATTCCTGAAAATGGCGTCCATCGAGCACGCCAAATGGGACTACGAAGTCTCAATGAGCATTTTAAAGAAAAGAAAGAAGCTGTGGATACTCGGCGTAATGCTGCTGCCAATCATCGCAGTGGCCTTTGTCGAGGCAGGAGATATGTTAGGCAGCAAGACCGCATATGCGCCGGCATTTTATTCCACAAATATTTTTCTTATCTCAATAGCAATAGGTTTGTGCGCAGGACTGATTACCGGATGTATCGGTGCGGGCGGCGGTTTTATTATCACACCCGCTTTGATGGCGGCAGGAGTGAAGGGCATCCTCGCGGTTGGGACCGACCTGTTCCATATCTTCGCTAAAGCGATCATGGGGACGGCCGTTCACAAGAAACTCGGCAACGTCTCGGGTAAGCTTGCAATCGCGTTCCTTGTCGGGTCCGCGGGCGGCACTTTCATCGGTGGGGCCATCAACCATGCACTTTACGATTATGACCCCAATTTAAGTGAAGCGTTTATCAGCCTGGTTTATGCTGTGCTGTTAGGCTTTCTGGGGGTCTACGCCCTTGCGGATTTCCTGAAGGCAAGAAAATCAAAAGACACCGGCGACGCGCACGGCGGCTCAGCAGGCATGACGGATTTATCAATTAAGATCCAAAAGGTAAAAGTCCCGCCGATGATAAAGTTTGATGAAGACTATGTGCCGGGCGGCAGAAAGATCTCAGGCGTGATCGTGGCCCTCGGGGGCGTTGTAGTCGGGATCATGGCGGCAATCATGGGCGTAGGCGGAGGGTTCATTACATTCCCCATGTTCGTCTATATATTCGGCGTTTCTTCAATGACAACCGTCGGGACCGACATCCTTCAGATCATCTTCACAGCAGGTCTCGGCGCGGTAACACAGTACGCGATCTACGGCTATGTCTTCTACACACTGGCAATGGGAATGCTCCTCGGCTCGCTTATCGGCATTCAGGTGGGAGCGCTCACAACAAAGGTTGTTAAGGGCATACACATCAGGGGATTTTACGCGGTTTCAATTCTCGCCGGTTTTATCAACAGGGCGGCAACACTGCCGAAGAAACTCGTGGAGCTTGAGGTAATAGACTGGTCCAAACCGGTTGTTAAAGGCATCGAAACCGCCGGCAACGTCATCTTCTGGATAGTTGTCGCGGCCTTTGCAACATGGGTCATAGGCAAGTTTGTTGTAAATATCGGCAACTTGAGAGGAGAGGAAGAAAGTGTAGCTCCTGTCCTTGTAAAGGAGGAGGCATAACATGATAATAAGAAATAAAAAAATGTTCAGCGTCGGAGTTGTCTTTGCGATATCGTTCCTGGCCGTGCTGGCCCTGATCTTCTCGCCGGTCTTTAACGGCAAAAACGGTCTCGTGTTTTCGGATGACATGTTCAACAAACTTTCAAAAGGGTCGTCATACTTTATCCCGAAAGTGGCCAAGTCGGTTGAACCTCTCGCCGGCAAGCCTCTTGCTGTCACCATTAAACTCGAAAAGGCGGAAGATGTCGAAAACACCTCAAAGCTTTTCACAACCGCAGGCGCTAACGTCGAGGCCAACGATACAACGCTGAAGATAAACGGTGACCTCGGGGCCATCCTGCAGAGCGCGCTCGCGGATTCCGATTCGATGTATAAGAACGACGGTAAAACCGTTTCAGAAAGATACGGATATGACGAAAAAACGGTAATGAAAAACTGGTGGGCGGCATTAAATAAGATAGGCAAAGAATTGAAGAAGGAGAAGCTTATAGCCGAGGCAAAGGTAGTTGACGATGTCACTAAGAAAGCCGTCGAGCCCGGGTACAACTTCTACAAGATCGATGCCAATAAGGTCGCCGATCATGCAGGCATGATGTCAGGGCTGCTTATATTCTATGTGGCCTATACAATGTGGTGGGGCTATGCCATATTCTACATGTTTGACGGCCTCGGCCTCAGCATGAAAAAGGCAAAGGTGAAAAAAGAGGCATAAATACGTATCAGCGATCAGTGTCAGTGATTAGACAAAAAAACTGACACTGATCGCTGAAAACTGACACTCCAAAAGGATTTCTCACATGGGACGGTACAGAAAAATACTCGTGGCGGTTGACGGTTCTGAGCCAAGCAGGAACGCCTTCAGGCAGGCCTGCAAGATAGTGCGCGATGACAAAAGCTGGATAACCGTCATCACCTCGGTCCCCATTTACCAGGACCAGTTTGAAGTCCTCAGCACCAGGGAAAAAGTCACCAGGACCCTCAAAGACGAAGGTCAAAAGATCCTCTCCGAAATTCAAAAAATAGCAAATGAGGAAGACATCTATATAAGGACAAGACTTGAAGATGGGAGCCCGTTTGACACTGTCACGGACGTTGCGGACGAAGGCAATTATGATTTGATAGTAATGGGCAGGCACGGTAAAGGCCGCATTGAAAAGGCCCTTGTCGGAAGCGTCACAGCCCGTGTTATCGGCTACACCCAGCGGGACGTCCTTGTTGTTCCGGGGGACGCGTCTATCGGGTGGGGCCATATCCTTCTTCCTACAGATGGTTCAAAATACAATAAGGCCGCGACGGAGAAAGCGGTCGACCTCGCAAAGTCATATGCCGGAGATTTAAAGGTCCTTTCCGTTGTTGACGTCACGGATGAGTTTCATGCCGAAGCGCCCGGCGCAGTGGAAGAGCTTGTCAGGCAGGCAAAGAAAATCGCAAGTGATGTCAGGGAAAAGGCGGAAGCGGAAGGAATAAAAACAGAGGCATTTGTCAGGGAAGGCGAAAGCTTCAAAGTAATCACGGAACTCTCACGGGAATTCCATTCCAATGTCATAGTCATGGGCAGTCATGGACGGACCGGGATACGGCGGCTCCTCATGGGCAGTGTCACAGAAAAGGTCATCGGTTATGCCCCCTGCCCCGTTCTCGTCGTAAAAGCATAATTTCCAATCCCGATTTAACCCGCAATATTCATGGTGAGCTCTGTTCCAATGTTTGCAACATCCTTCCATCCGAATTCAAAATATTGTATCCTTATATACCGGGGCTAATGAATGAACTTTAAGATCTGGCATAAAATGATTATCGGCATCACAATCCCGTCCCTTATTGCCCTGGCAGGCGGCATATTCACCTACGAATACATAAACGACGTCAAGCACAGGCATGGCTTTGTTGAAATAGCGGATGACCTGAAAGGGCGCGCGCTTGAGGTCAGGCGTAACGAGAAGAACTTCCTTCTTCACAAAACCGACCCCTATTACAAATATTGCCAGGACGCAATAAGCGGTTTTAATAATTCGGTGGACAGCATATCTGAGGAAATCGTTGACCAGATCGGCAAAGATGATTTCCTTCTGCTGCGCCATTCCACTCAGGCATACTCAGGCCTTATATACGCCCTTCTTAGAAATTACCAGCAGGAGACCGATGTCATTGAACGGGTAAGGGAAGAAGGCAGAAAACTGGAAACCTTTGTAGCAAGCGGCAAACACGCAAGAGAGCTTTCGATAAACTTCATTCTTGACATGAGGCGCTGGGAAAAAAACTACATGCTGTTCCGTGACAAAGCGTCATTTGACAAACTGAACTTGTCCCTTTCTTTATTTAACAACATCATCCCTTTCTGTTTTGAATGCGCCCGATACACGGAAGCTATTCATACTCTCTTCTCGGTTTACAATGAGATCGATACCAAGGTGAATGACCTGCAGATAATCGGGACTAAACTTGAAGAGATTACAAATAAAATAGCCAGCCGCGAAAGACAGAAGGTGAGCGACTTTTTTACTCATACACAGCGTCTGTTACTGATGGCTCTTATACTGCTCTGCACCCTGGGGCCGTTGATAGTTTACAAAACCGCAACCTATATAGTGGCGCCGATTAAAAGGCTTGCCGACATTACAAGAAAGATTTCAGAGGGAGACATAACCCTGCGGGCGCCGATAAGAGAACATGACGAGACCTTCACTCTCGCCGTGTCCTTCAATAAAATGCTTGACCACCTGCAGCTTACGCAGGAGTCCCTTGAAAAAAGCATGGAGCTTCTCCGCGAAAAACAGGAGGAGGCGGAAAAACGTGCCTCGCTGGGCTTCCTCGTCTCAGGCGTCGCGCATGAATTAAACAACCCTTTAAACAACATCTCCCTGACAGCAGAGACGATGAAGGAAGATATAAAAGAACTAAGCCCCGAACAAATGGCTGAATACGTTCAGGATATACTCGCGCAGTGCGAGCGCGCCCAGCAGGTCGTGGAAAACCTGCTTGACTTCGCGGGAGCGCGGAAGTCTTCCAGCAAGAACAACCTCAATATAGTCAGCGTCGTGCAGGAATCAATAAATCTCATTGCCAACCAGCTAAAGGTGAATAACATAAATCTGCGTCTTGATTTCCATGACAGCATTTTATTTATTAAAGGGAACCGCAGCAAGCTCGAAGAGGTCTTTATCAATTTAATGGTAAACGCCGTCCACGCGATGAAGGATTCAGGGACCCTGTCAATAAGCATCAAGCCGGACTCTGAAATTAACAACGTCTTTATTGAGATCGGCGACACAGGGTGCGGAATATCCCAGAAAGACCTCAAAAATATTTTTGAACCTTTCTTTACCACCAAACCGGTCGGGGAAGGCACAGGGCTTGGTTTGTCGGTGGCCCGGAGTCTTATACTGGAGCACGAAGGCGAGATTGACGTTGACAGCACCGAAGGTGTAGGCACTACCTTTATAATCAGGTTGCCGTTGATTGAAGGGAGCGTTTAAATTGTCCCCGGCCAGCGGGAATGACAAGCAGCTAAAAGGCACAAAGCATGACTGATAAACTCCGTCTCATGATAGTTGACGATGAGCCGATTGTTGGCAAGAGGCTTAAACGCCTGCTGGAAAAAGAAGGCTATCGCGTTGAAACCTTTACCGATGGCTTTACGGCAATCGAAGAATTAACTAAAAAGAAGTACGACATCGTCATCACAGACCTGAAGATGGACCATGTTGACGGCATCATGATATTAGAGACCGCAAAACATAAAAATCCTGATGTGAAGGTAATCGTTATTACCGGATTCGGCAAAAAGGAAACCTCCGCTGAGGCCTTTAAAAAAGGCGCCTTCGATTTCATTATCAAACCTTTCAAGTTCGAGGAGCTTCTTCAGGTCATCAAAAAAGCCGGGATATCATTGGAGGAAGGACTTCTGTAATTACTTCATAATCGGTGAATTGACATGGCAACAAAAACTCCTATATCAAAAACTATTGTCGCCGGGTTGGCTGGTGGAATAACGCTGAATGTTGTAATGCTGCTGACATTCCGGTTGATCGGTTTTGGATGGAATGGCGGCGGGATACTTCTCGATCCATCTGTTCAGGGCCCGAAGCTCATCGCCGTATGGACTAAACTCGAACCCTTACCCCTGGTAGTGAATGCCCCGGCCCCGATTATCCTGGGGCTTATTTTATTCGGCATCGGCCATGCTTTCGTTTATCAATGGCTCGCGCCTTCCTGGCCGGAAGGGACCAAAGCGCGGGCATGGCGCATGGCGGCCCTTGTATTTTTTCTCTCATTTTTATTTTGGGAATTCTTCACGCCTTTCAACCAGTTCGGCGAGCCTCTGCCGTTGATCGGATTAGAATTGATATTCTGGGCAACGATTGCTATTGCAGAGGCCTTTGTCATCGCAGCGGTGTTTGAATGGAGAAAATGAAATATTACTCAGAAGAAGGCATCTAATATTTAATAGGCATAATAGCGAATAGCGGCACAAAGACAAAAGAGAAGGCCCAAAAACATGAATCTTCTGGGGGGAGACTGTTATCTATTGAGGAACTTCAAGCAAGAATAGAAAAAATGAAATGACATAAGAGAGTGCAGTGGCCCCCGAACTTCAAATCTGATAAGATTGACTTAGCGCTGATAGATGAAAGGAGGCGTTATACTATGCAGCTTTCAGAAGATAAGGTCCCGGCATATGAGGTCGTCAAGGAAAAGATCGAGCAGATCGACAACACCATTGTGATTGCAAGGGTGTTCTTTATGTTTGACACCTTTACTTACAGGTTCCAGTTATTTAAAAAGGACAAGATGTGCATGGTGGAGCTTCCAAAGAAATTACTTGATACGGTGAAGAATGACGGCACAGCGCCGCAGATGCAATTGGTGAACATATTAAACGCGTATGTAGAGAGCTCCGATTGCTGGAATGAACTTGTAAAGTGACCGGCTATTCCTCCAGCCCGTACTTCTTTAACTTCCTCCAAAGCGATACGCGGTCTATGCCGAGAGTCTGCGCGGCGATGGTCCTGTTGCCGCCGACCTCTTTCAGCACCCATTGGATATACGACATCTCCTGGTCTTCAAGGGACGGGATCTTTCCTTCCTTCTTCCTGAACGTCTTGATGCTCAGCTCCCTGAGGTCTTCAGGAAGGTGGGTAACTTCAACCGTATTCCCGTGGGCAAGGGCAACGCCCCTTTCAATTATATTTTCAAGCTCTCTGACGTTTCCGGGAAAATCGTAGTTCATGAGAATGCCCAACACATCAGGGGTCACTTCGGTCACGTCCTTTTTCATCAGGGTGGAATATTTTTTCAGGAAGTAATAGCTCAGAAGCGGGATGTCGTCGCGCCTCGCGGAAAGCGGGGGGACATGAAATGAGACAACGTTCAGCCTGAAGAACAGGTCCTCCCTGAATCTCCCTTCCTTTATGGAATCTTTAATGTCGCGGTTTGTCGCCGCGATAAATCTCACGTCAACCTTTACCGGCTCAGTCGCGCCGAGGCGCAGCACCTCTTTTTCCTGTATGACCCGAAGGAGCTTTACCTGCATCGCGGGCTCCATCTCAGTTATCTCGTCGAGGAACAGCGTGCCCCGGTCAGCCATCTCCATCAGGCCCTTTTTCATATTCGCCGCCCCGGTAAACGCGCCCTTTTCGTACCCGAATAGCTCGCTGGGCAAAAGCCCCTCTGCAAAGGCCCCGCAGTTGATCGCGAAGAATGGGTCATTGCCCCTCTTGCTGTGGGCGTGGATATAACGGGCGAATAATTCCTTCCCTGTCCCGCTCTCTCCGCTGACGATCACATTGCAGTCAGTAGGCGCTATCTGCTTGGCGGTCTCAAGGAGCTTTTGCATCTTCATGTCCTGGCTTATGATCTTGACCCTGCCCTTGAAACTCTCGATCTGCTCCCTCAATTGCGCGTTCTCCTTTTTCAGCATTACCTTTTCAACCGCCTCCCTCACGACCTTCCTGACCTCATCAAGCTTGAACGGTTTTTCAAGATAATAGAATGCGCCCTTCTTCATCGTGTCAATGGCGGACGGAAGGGACGCGTACGCGGTGATCATTATGACTTCGGAGTCAGGATACAGCTCCCTGCTTTTTGCAAGGACCTGAAGGCCGTCGACCTTTTCCATGCGCAGGTCCGTAAGCACGACATCAAATTCCTGGGATTCTAAAAGCTTCAGGGCATTCACCCCGCTGATAGTCGCGGCAACCTCATAGCCCTCTTTCTTCATCGCATTCTCAAGGCTCCTCAATGCGATCTTCTCGTCATCCACGATCAATAATTTCGCGCTGTTCATTTTTTATGATATCCTCTTCCCGTCACTTATCACTATCTTAGAGTTTGCAAGTTTTCAATTTCGTCATGCCCGAAGTCTGTAATCGGGCATCCAGAACTTGTCAAAAAAAATGGATTCCCGCTCAACAGACTGCGGGAATGACGATCCCCCTCACTGTTCAGCTTTTCACCAGCACCAGGTCCACGATGTCCCCGATCTTTTCAGCAAACTGGACCTCAAGTCCCTTTTTTGCGTCCTGCGGGAGGTTCTCAATATCCACTCTATTTCGTGAAGGCAGTACCACTGTTTTCACGCCTGCGCGGCGCGCGGCAAGCAGTTTCTCCTTGACCCCCCCGACGGGCAGTACCCTTCCGCTCAATGTCAGCTCGCCCGAAACGGCAATGTCCCTTCTTGCGGCCCTTCCGGTCAAAAGGGATATCAGCGACATCGCGATAGTGGCCCCTGCTGACGGCCCGTCTTTCGGGATCGCGCCCGCTGGTACATGCACGTGTACGTCCTGTGCTTCAAAAAAATTTTCATCAATATTAAAAAATGCCGCGTTGCTTCTGATGTAGCTCAAGGCAGCCTGCGCGGATTCACGCATGACATTACCAAGAGAGCCGGTGAGTATAAGCTCGCCCTTCCCTTTCATCTTCGCGGCCTCGACAAAAATGATTGCGCCTCCAGTCTCAGTCCATACAAGTCCGGTCGTGACGCCGATACGGTTTTCCTCATCAGTGACCTCAAAATAATATTTCCTCGCGCCGAGATATTTCTCCACGGTCTCCGGGGTCACTTTTAAGTGTCCCCCGGCATCCTTGTTATGGACATATTCTGTCGCGATCTTCCGGCAGATAGTGGCGATCTGCCTTTCAAGGTTTCTTATGCCTGCCTCACGGGTATATTCCTGGATGATCTTTGTTACCGCCTCAGGAGTAAATTCCGGCGGGCAGTCCGACAACCCCTTTTCGTGTGTCTGCTTGTGCACCAGGTATTGCAGGGCGATCTGCGTTTTTTCATCCTCGGTGTAGCCGGAGAATTCGATGATCTCCATCCGGTCCCTCAGGGCGGGCTGAATGTTGTCCGCGACATTGGCGGTGACGATGAACATCACGCTTGAGAGGTCAAAAGGGACATCGAGGTAATGGTCGATGAAATTATGGTTCTGCTCCGGGTCCAGGGCCTCAAGCAAGGCGGAGGCCGGGTCTCCCTTAAAATCCTGGCCGATCTTGTCCAGCTCATCAAGCATGAGCACTGGATTTAACGATTCAGCCCTGTTGATCTCATCTATGATGCGACCGGGCATCGCGCCGGCATAGGTCCTTCTGTGCCCTCTGATCTCGGCCTCGTCCTTGATGCCGCCCAATGATATCCTCACGAACTTCCTGCCAAGCGCGTCGGCAATGGCCCTGCCGAGCGAGGTCTTCCCGGTGCCCGGAGGGCCCGCGAAACAGAGGACTGAGCCTTTTGTGGAGCGTGTTGAAAATTTCTTTTCAAGCGCCTTCTTCACTGTCGCGCGCACGTCCTCAAGCTTGAACGGTTTTGCGATATAATGGAACGCGCCTTTCTTTATTGAATCAACCGCTGTGTCAACAGTAGCGTATCCGGTTATCATGATGACCTGCGTGTCGGGATATTTTCCCTTTGCCTTTTCGAGGACGTCAAGGCCGCTGATGTGCTCCATCTTGAGATCGGTCATGACCACGTCAAAATCGGAGGCATCCAGTTTATTGCACGCCTCCTGCCCGCTGTTGGCGGTGACCACTGTGTACCCTTCCTTTTTGAACATGTGTTCGAGGTTGCGTATCACGATAGCTTCATCATCCACTACCAGTATCCTCGGTTTGTTATTCATCACGAGTATCTTCACAGCGAGATGCTCCAATATCCTCTGCTTGATCTCGCTCAGCCCGTAATGCCTTTCGTTCAACACCCTCTCCGCCCTTTGAAGGTCGAGGTTGTCTTCGGTCTTTTTGTTCCATGGCAGGCCGATGAGATAATCGAGATAGTTAAGCCCTATTGTGTATTCCGCTACGGAGGGGCTGATCTTGGACAGCATCTCTAATTCGCTGTCTGCAACGCGCAGGGCGTGGGCAGGCAGCTTGACGGAATTTATTTTCCGCCGCAATTCGTCTACGGCCTCAGCCTGGAGTTTCTCGTCTGATTTTTTAAATATGCTCATTTTTGTCCCTGAAAAATGATAACTAAAAGATGTCCTATTATGCAATTTAAATGTAGGGGCAATTCGCGGACCGCCCCTGCCGGATTATCCGGTCAAGCCGGACAATGACAGCATTGATCCATTCACTTTATCAAAACTCATAAATATTGTATCCTTGATAAAAACTCATTCAGCAGATTGGAAAGCGCCCTTTCGCAGTTAAAGAACATCACGCCCTTCTGCGTTGAATGCAGCCAGTATACAAACTCCATTGAGAATCTTTTTTCCATCTACCAGAAGAGCGATTCAATGGTAAACGACCTGCAGGTCATCGGGGGAAAGCTTGAGGAAATAACAAACAGGATCGCAAACGGCGAGAGGCCGAAGATCAATTCCTTTATCAACAAGACCCAGCGCAACCTCCGAGGAAGGCGAATTCTACAGGGTCGGCGGTACGAAACTCATCAAGGTTGACGTGAGATTCATTGCCGCTACGAACCAGGATGTGAAGCGACTGATATCCGACGGCAGGTTCAGGGAAGACCTGTACTACAGGCTGAATGTCATGGAGATAGATATCCCGCCATTACGCGAGCGCATAGATGATATAAAACCTCTGAGCGCGTATTTCCTTCAAAAGCATCTCCCTAAGTCCAACAAAAAAATCACCGGCTTTACAAAAGAGGCGATGGATATCCTGATGAACTACAGCTTCCCCGGCAACGTCAGGGAACTTGAAAATATTATTGAACGCGCCATCATCCTCGAAAAGACCCCAATGATCACACCTGAAAGCATTCCTCAAAGCATCCGCCTCCTGCAAATAGAGACCCTCGACCCTGATAAACTGAAGACCGCTGACGAGCTTATAAAAGAATACGCGGAAAAGGTTTTAAAAATGTTAGGCGGCAACCGCTCAAAAGCAGCAGAAGTGCTCGGCATCTCACGCACGAGCTTATGGAAGATATTGAAGGAAGAATAGCACCGTCTGCTTTTTATTTTTGTCATGCCCGAAGTTTGTAATCGCAGCATCCAGAACCTATTCAAAAGACTGTTACTTACCAATCATTTCGAAAGTTCTTTTATGAGAGTTGTGAAATCCCTGATGGCGACCGGAATGCTTTTATGGACGATCGTGTAATCGACTTCTTCATACTCGTGAGCAAGGATATTTCTTAAACCGGCGCTCTGCGCAAGATTCTTACTCAACTTCTTACTGAGTATTCCCATTTCTCCCGCCCTTAAAAAGGCCGCCCTGTAAGATGCCGGTGTCAGTTCTCCTTTTGCTGCAATAAGATGGAAGACCATGTCGCTTGCCGTCATCACAAGCAGTTCCAAAATACGCTCGATTTCATAATGCCTCTGCGCTCTCATACAGAGGTTTACCATGAGAAAATATTTCATACAAAAGCAGAGGGTCTGTGTCTATTGTGAGAACAACAAGGTCAATATTTTTGCCGTTAAAGAGCTCATCAAGCCCGCCAATCAATCTCAGCTTCGAAATCCTGCTTCCCCTTTTCAACAAAACCGCAAGATCGATATCGCTTCCGGCATGTGTTGTCTCAGTGGCCCCTGAGCCAAACAGCACAAGCAGCTCAATATTATTCTCCCTGCAAAACTTTCCAATCCCTTTAGGTTTCATGGTCATAAAAAACCCGTATATTAATTGCTCTTAAATTAACAAAACAACAAGTAGATGTCAAAAGAATTAGATAAAAAATAGGGTTAAGAGTCATGAGTGAAGAGATAAGAGTTTGTTTGTTATCTGTTACAATCACATCCGCTTTTTCACTGTTAACGCTGTTCATATTCTGAACGTCACACAAATCCTCCCGTCCTCGCTATCTATTACCTATTCAAATCAAGAGGCTATCACAACATTTCTTCTGTAACATTCAACTCAATAACAACTTTCATGCTGTTCATATTCTAAACGTATTTTTTGACCTCAAAATATTTCCCTTTACTTTCGGAGAGATTGCGCGTGGCACCATTCATGCTCTACTACTGCTGAAAATTCAGGAGGTAGAAATGAGAAAACAGCTTTTATTCGTTACCTATGAGAATGAGGATTTTGATGAAGGCCTTTCTTACGCGGTTGATCTTGCCAGGGCAATGAAAGAGGACCTCACCATCTTAATGGCCCACAAGAAAAGTTTGGCGCGAAGGCTTGAGGACATCATGTCCGCAGTCACATTCGCGGAGTCCGGCGAACATGAGACGGCACGGAAAATATTCTCGGACAAGATGGACGCGGTATCCAGGACCAAACTCAATCAGTTTCTTGAGCAATGCCAGAACGAGGGCATCGTAACGCGGGTCTATACAGTGGCGCTCGACGCGATCTCGGCGATCAAAGATTTTCTGAAGGAAAAAAATACCGTTGACATGGTGCTGCTCAGCCCGAGCGTAACCGACAACGGCAGCATTACATCAAGTGATTTACAAAAACTTGTCAGGACGGCCTCAAGGCCGATTGTGACGATGGCGCGGCAGATCTATGCCGCATAAATTTTTCAAAGAAGTGAGGAGATGGTTTCATGAATTTTATGTATCTGTATTTACCGGTTGCATTAACAAGTATTAACATCCTGATCCCGGTCGGTCTTGGCCTCGCAGTAGGCCTGCTGTCGGGTCTTTTCGGAGTCGGAGGCGGCTTTCTGATGACGCCTCTTTTAATAATGTTCGGCATCCCGTCAACTGTAGCAGCGGCAACGGATTCAAACCAGATAGTGGCGGCGTCAACGTCAGGAACTTACGCCCACTGGAAGGTCGGCAACGTGGATTTTAAAATGGGGCTTTACCTTCTTGCCGGAGGCTTTGTCGGCGGGCTTATCGGAGTTCAGGGCATCAAGGTCCTGCACGCAATGGGCAACGCTGACTTTGTAATAAAGATGACCTACGTGCTCATGCTCGGCATAGTCGGCACGTACATGTTCATCGAGAGCCTGACCAGCATGAAAAAATCAAAGAGGCAGGAGGCAGGAGTGGCGGGTTTAAAACCCGTCCATAAAGAATCAGCGATGACAAAGCTTCTGAAGTCACTTCCTCTGCAAACACGTTTTGAAAAATCAGGCGTTACACATTCACTTCTGATCCCGGTAGTATTCGGCGGTTTTGTCGGGATACTTGCAGCGATAATGGGAGTAGGCGGCGGCTTTCTGATGGTGACGGTCATGGTCTACATCCTGAGAATGCCGGGGGGATGAGATGGACAAATACGTTATCGGTTATCCGGCCCTCGAAAAACACATTGAGATAACTCCAGTTTCAAACGAAGAAGAGAAAAATAAATGGTTCAATGAATTTGTGCGCTTCAAGGAATCTTCAAAACTGTACGCGGCATCTTCAGGGAACATATCCACCACAATCGAAAACGGCAAACAGAATTATTACATCAAAACCGAATGGCCCTATCAGGCCCGGCAACTACCTTGTGACCGTGTACGCGGTGAAAGATAAAATGGTTGTCGAGAAGGCAGAGGCAAAGGTGCTGGTTGAACAGGTCGGGGTTATAAAGACACTTTCCAACATGGCAAAGAACAGCGGCGCGTTGTACGGGTTTTTATCAATAGCGATCGCGCTTGGCGCAGGATTCGGGGTCGGCCTGATATTCAGAAAGGGCGGAGGTTCACACTAATTATGTATGAGAAAATATTAGTCGGTTTTGATGATTCACTGCACAGCAGGGCGGCGCTTATTGAGGCCTCCAACTGGATAAAAAGACACGGGGGAAAACTCATCCTCACCCACGCGGTTTTCTTTGACACGGAGGAATTCGGCATTGCGCCTGCTCAGTCTGAAAAGCGCCTGAAGGTCGGTGAAAAGATCTGCGTTCAGACAAAAGAGATGGTGACTACTGAGTTCGGCATAGATGTGCAGACCCTGCTTTGTGAAGGAGATCCGTCAAACGTCATAGTGGATGTTGCAAGTGAAAACAAGGCGGACCTTATTGTGCTTGGCACTTACGGCAGAAAAGGCCTGAACAGGCTTTTGATGGGAAGCGTGACATCACAGGTGATCCTGGATTCGCCATCCGATGTGCTTATCGTAAAAAAGCCGTGCAGCAAATGCACCGGGGAATACAAATCAATCCTGGTCCCTTTTGACGGCTCGGCGTTCAGCAAGATGTCGCTTAACCGCGCCATTCAATTGTCCCATATTGACGGGGCGGAGATCACAGTGCTTTATGTTATCCCCCGCTATGAAGAGATGATAGATTTTTTCAAGAGTGATTCAATAAATAACAGCCTCCACGAGGAAGCTAAAAAAATAGTTGACGGCGCGGTCTATCTTGCCTCGATCCAGGGTGTGACCGTGAAAACAGAGATAGACAAAGGACACGCGGCAGACAAGATAAATGTTCCTGGTGACAAGTGATCGTTTCTGAATTATACCCGTCACACGTTCCGCGTCACTCATCACTACCCTGATCAGGGTTTTATCTTTATCAAATCCCAAAAATATTGTATCCTTAAAAACAGATGAATCTGAAGATCTGGCATAAGATGATTATCGGCATCTCCATCCCTTCGCTTATCGCAATGCTTGGCGGCTTCCTGAGTTATGAATACATGACCAACGTTAAGAACAGGCAGCGCTTTGTCCAGATAGCGGACGACCTGAAGGAACAGGTGCTTGAGGTCAGGAGGAATGAAAAGAACTTTCTCCTCCACAAGGACGAGCAATACTACAAATACTGTCAGGACGCGGTGCATACCTTCAATAATTCCGTCCACAGCATATCCGAGGAGATCGTCGTGGAGATCGGCAGGGGGGATTTTTCCCTGCTCCGCAATTCCATTCAGACCTACTCCGGCATGATCTTCGCCCTGCTGAGAAACTACCAGACCGAAGCCGAGGTTGTCGAACATGTAAGAGAAGAAGGCAGAAGACTGGAGACGTACGTCGCGGTGAAAAAACACGCGGGGGAGCTCTCAACGGACTTTATCCTGAACCTGAGGAGGCTGGAAAAAAACTACATGCTCTTCAGAGACAAAAATTCTTTTGATAAACTTGAAGGCGCCCTTTCACAATTAAAGAATTTTACCCCGTTTTGTATCGAATGCAATCAGTATATTGAAGCCATCCAGGACCTTTTCTCCAGTTATCAGAAAAGCGATTCACTGGTAAATGATCTGCAGGTCATCGGAAACAAACTTGAAGAGATCACAAACCGGATAGCGGCCGGCGAGAGACAAAAAATCAATTCATTCATTACATTGACGCAGCGTCATCTGCTGCTGGCCCTCGTGCTGCTTTTCACCCTGGGGCCCTTCTTCGTGTACAAGACCGCTTCCCTGATAGTCGCGCCGATTAAACGGCTCGATGATATTACGAAAAAAATCTCGGAAGGCCACCTGACCCTGAGGGCGCCTATAAAGGAACACGACGAGACCTATTCTCTCGCCATGTCCTTCAACACCATGCTCGACCATCTTCAACTCACTCAGGAGTCTCTTGAAAAAAGCATGGACCTTCTGCAGGAAAAACAGGCGCAGCTTGTCGAATCTGAAAAACTCGCCTCACTCGGAACTCTTGCCTCCGGTGTCGCGCATGAGCTTAACAACCCGCTCAACAACATATACCTCGCGACCCAGACGCTGTATAACGAAATCGACCTTGAGCGCAGCCCTGAAATTGTAAAGGAAAGCGTTAAGGATATTTTCTCGCAGACCCTCAGGGTGAAAAGAATAGTCGGCGACCTCCTCGAGTTTGCCAGGGCCAAAGGCCCTGAGTTCAGGAGGATCAACCTGGTGGAGGTAGTAAACAAGGTGCTGAAACAGATGACCGCTACAGGCGAGACGGCAAACGTAAAATACAGCCTTCACGCCAATGAAGATTTTGAAATATCCGCGGACAGTCTGATGCTGGAGCAGGTCTTTGTCAATCTTTTCGGCAACGCTATTGACGCTATGAGCGGCAGCGGTTCATTAGACATCGCGATAGACAGAAAGAATGATTTCGTGAAGATCAGGATCTCCGATACGGGCAAAGGCGTGCCGCCTGAAAATATGCTGAAGATCTTCGACCCGTTCTTTACGACAAAGGAGAAAGGCACGGGTTTGGGACTCGCAATCGTTTTCAGTATAATAAAGAAACATAACGGTGAAATTGATGTGCACAGCGAACCTGGCAAGGGTACGACGTTTACGATAACCCTGCCGGGTTAGCTATAAAGACTTCCCCCTTTGACAAAGGGGGAGTAAGGGGGATTTTAAAAATTATAAAAAATCTCCCCTACCCCTCTTTTCCAAAGAGGGGTAATATAATTAACTATACAAACAATATGGGCCTTAAAATCCTGATCGCGGAAGATGAAGAAATAACCTTAAAACACCTGAGATACGCCCTTTCAAAAGAGGGCTATTCCTTGACATGCGTGCAAAACGGCCTTGACGCCTTCGATAAACTTGAGGGGGAAAGGTTTGATATTCTCATTGCAGATATAAAAATGCCGGGCATGGACGGGTTGACCCTCCTCGGTAAAGTCAAAGAAAAATATCCCGACACCGAGGTAATAATCATCACGGGCTTCGGCAGCATTGAATCAGCGGTAAATGCGATGAAGCAGGGCGCGACCGACTACATCACCAAACCTTTCAATCTCGATGAGCTGAACCTGAAGATAAAAAAAATACAGGAAAAAAAAAGCTTGGTGAAAGAGAACCTCGCCCTTAAAGCGACCCTCTCCCTCGACAAAGACACTCCCTTCATCGCAAAAAGCAAACCTATGCAGAGAGTGATTGAGATCATCAACAGCATATCCAATTCCGACTGCAACGTCCTGATAACCGGAGAAAGCGGAGTTGGCAAAGGCCTCGTGGCAAAGCTCATCCACTATACAGGCCTGCGAAAGGGCAAACCTTTTTTAGCGATAAACTGCGCGATCTTCACCGAGGAGCTTCTGGCGAGCGAGCTGTTCGGACACGAAAAGGGCGCGTTCACCGGGGCCATCGCCACAAAACAGGGGCTGATCGAAATCGCGGACAGAGGCACTTTGTTCCTCGATGAGATCGCGGAGATGCCGCCGAACCTTCAGGCCAAACTGTTAAAGGTCATAGAGGACAAGGAGTTTTTACGGGTAGGCGGCACGCGCCCCGTCAAGGTTGACGTCAGGTTCATAGCCGCGACCAACCAGAACATAAACGCGCTTGTGTCAAGCGGCAGGTTCAGGGAGGACCTGTATTACAGGCTCAATGTGATGGATATTTACATCCCGCCTCTCAGGGAAAGAAAAAAAGACGTCATACCATTGAGCGCGCATTTTCTTGAGAAGCATTCAATGAAGGCCAACAAAAAGATAACGGACTTTACCAAAGAGACAATGGACATCCTCCTTGCATACGGATTTCCCGGTAACGTGAGGGAACTGGAGAACATCATCGAGCGCGCCGTTATCCTGGAGAAAACTTCAAGCATAACCCCTGAAAGCCTGCCTCAAAGCATAAAGCTTTTTCAGGTTGAAGCCATCAATCCTCAAAACATCAAGACAATTGACGAGATCAACAAAGACTACGCGGAGAAGGTCCTTGAATTCGCTGAAGACAATAAATCAAAGGCAGCGGAGCTTCTCGGCATTTCAAGGACAAGCCTCTGGAGAATTTTAAAAAAATAATTTCCGTTGAGAAATTTTCTTCCCGGCTCTTTTGGGCTTCTGTGCTTTTGAACTTTTGCACTATTGCACTTTTGCGCTATTATATCTGTTGACAGATTCATATATAAATCTATAAATTATTACCTGCATCACAAAAATTCAATCTGATACTAAACCATCACATCATTTCTAAAATCCGTCATTCGACTGGAAAAAACAGGGAGGAAAAGGAATATATGAAAAAAGTAGTATCGGTAGTCAATCTCAAAGGCGGTGTTGGCAAGACCACTACAGCTGTAAACCTCGCAGCGTGCTGGGGCGAAATCGGAAAGAAAGTCCTTCTTATTGACATGGACCCCCAGGGAAGCGCAAGCATCAGCGTAGGCATTATGAACGAAGGAGGCGAACTCCTCGATGCTTTACAAAGAACAGCCGCGCTGCCGGTTGTCTCTACGCAGGTACCGGGACTTGATCTGGTCCCTTCAGGAATGACAATGGCGACAGCGGGATTATGGTTTAGCAATGGGGAAGGTAATAGCATACTGTATCAATGCCTTGAGCAGACACAGGGCGATTGGGACCTTGTGATAATTGACTGCCCGCCCAGTCTCGGGTTCCATACCATGAACTCGCTTATGGCGTCGCAGCATGTGCTTATTCCCGTAGAAACGTCCTTTCTCGGACTTAACGGTTTAAAGCAGATGGTTACAGCTATTGAAACATTCAAGTTACGGAACCCTGATATAAAGATAGAAGCCATTATCCCCTGCAGGGCGCAGCGCCGCCGCAGGATACACTGGGACATTATGGACACTCTGAAAGAGATGTTCCCGGGGAAAGTATCACCCATCATCCGCGAGAATGTTTCTTTGGCCGAGGCCCCAGGCCTTGGGAAACCCGTGATACTTTCCGACCGCATCTCAAAGGGAGCGGACGATTACCGCCTTGTTACACTGTGGCTGGAGGACATAATCAGCGGGGTGCAGCAGGACCCGGTAATTAATCAGGTGCGCCAGCTTCTTTCATCAATATAAAAATTATTCCCTGCAATAAAAATCTACAAGGGCGAACAGCAGTTCGCCCTTGTGGATTGATTTTCAACCTGTCATGCTGCACTCATTGCAGTATCGCTTTTTTGTTGAAACTGAAACCCCGGCCATGTATTTTTACAGGCTGTGAATCAAATAAATCACAAGAAAGATTCCTATTGCGAGAATAGAAAGTGTAAGCAGGAGATCAAGTATTAATGAAGTCTGATACGTGTCTTCATCTATCTGCTTTTCAACTTTTTTATATCTGATGAATGAGAGTACACCCATTAATGCGCCGAGGCCTACAAGGAATATGCCGAAGACCGATGAATATCCGCGGGGCGGCACAGTGGCTTCCTTGCCTAAAAAAAACGATACCTGCTTCAGGAAAATGGCGAACCTCTCCACGACAAAGCCGAACGCCATTATCCCTATGCTCGTGCGGACCCACGCAAGGAACGTCCTCTCGTTCGCCATGTGCACGCGGCGGTTGCGCACTTTAGGAGAATTTTTATCTTCAGACATTGTTGTCATATTCCGATTTAAGCGCGGCCTGATAAAATTTCATGGCATATTCTTTCACCATTTTCCTGGCGCTGAATGAGGGGGCAGTGCTTACTATTGCCTCTTTCATTATCTTGACCCAGTCGCGCGGGAAGCCGTCGCCGTCCATTTTATAATAGAGCGGGACCACTTCCTTCTCAAGGATGCTGTAGATGGAATCCGAATCTTTGATGTCGTCAGCGCCTTCAAAGGCCCAGCCGTTATTGCCGTTAAACCCTTCTATCCACCAGCCGTCGAGAATGCTCAGGTGCGGAATGCCATTTAGAGACGCCTTCATCCCGCTTGTGCCGCAGGCCTCAAGCGGCGGCACAGGGTTGTTCAGCCAAACATCAACTCCGTGCACAAGGTATTGCGCCAATTGTTCATCATAATCTTCAACAAAGGCGATACGTCCGCCGAAAGACGGGTCCCTGGCTGTATTGAATATCTGCTGGAGAAGGTGCTTGCCGGGATCGTCGTCAGGGTGCGCCTTTCCCGCAAAGATTATCTGGACTGGCCGCCACATGTCGTTCAGCATCTTTTTCAGCAGTTCAACATCATACAGTATGAGCGCCGCCCTTTTATATGTTGCAAACCTCCGGGCAAAACCCAGTGTCAGCACATTCGGGTCCAGCATAACTCCTGATGCCAGGATTATCCCCGTGTCGGCTTTGTCTTCATGCCATCTCTGCCTGGCCCTTTCCATGATCCTCATTATCAGCTTCATCTTGAGCCAGTAGTGGGCCTTCCATAAAGCTTCATCGGGAATATCATAGACAAGTTTCCAGATATCAGGGTTGTCATGTTCCGACAGCCAGCCGGGCCCGAGGTACCTGGTGAGTAGAAGCTCCGCTCTCGGTTCGAGCCATGTTGGGACATGTACGCCGTTTGTTATATGGGTGATCGGGACCTGCTCCTCCAGCGTATCCGGCCATAGAGACTGCCACATATGCCGCGCCACCTCTCCGTGTTTCTTGCTCACTCCGTTGTGATACTGGGACATTTTCAATGCAAAGGCTGTCATATTAAATCCGGCGTCCGGATCTTTGGGGTTGATTCCCAGGTTGAAAAATGTGTCGTGGTCCAGCCCGAGCGCCGCCCGGTAAGAACTGAAATATTTTTCCATCAGTGAAAACGGAAATACGTCATGGCCTGCCGGGACAGGTGTATGAGTTGTAAAAATGGTGGTCTCCCGCACCTGCTCAATGGCGTCCTTATAACTCATGCCTCCCTCGGTTCGCTCCCTTACACGCTCAAGAATTGCAAAGGCCGGATGGCCTTCATTCAGGTGAAGCACGGAATGTTTTATGCCTAATGCCCTCAATACCTCTGTGCCGCCGATGCCGAGGACTATCTCCTGCCTCAGGCGCTGCTCAATGCTACCGATGTAGAGGTGAGACGATATGGTCCTGTTCCACGGATCGTTTATCTCAAGGTTGGTGTCTATGAGATATAATGAGACCCTGCCGACCCGCACCTTCCACACTTCAACATAAATCGGCGGGTCGATTACAGGGACTTTTACTGTCAGGCGGTCTCCTTTGTCATCAAGCACGCGGTAGATGGGGGAGTTTTCCCTATCGAGGGTTGCGCTCTCGCTCCCCTGCCATCCATCCGGTGCAAGCCGCTGCCGCAGGTATCCCTCCGGGTACATAAACCCCACCGCGATAAGAGGCACCCCGAGGTCACTGCTTTCCTTTAGAAAATCTCCGGCTAAAAAACCAAGGCCTCCGGCATAAAACGGCAGGGAGTGATGCAGGCCGTATTCAGCGGAAAAATACGCTATAGGGAGGACCCCTGGATCTGCGATATTTTCATAGAACCATCCGGCGCCTGTTTTCATGTCTGATGTGAATCTCGCCATGACTGCGTCATAGTGTCTGAGGAATTTCGGATCTTTTGATGCCGAATCAAGAATTTCCCTGTCAATGTAATGGAGCATTTTAACGGGATTATGGATGCTGACTTTCCACGCAGAACGGTTCAGCATCTTAAAAAGCATCCTTGCGTCAGGGTGCCAGCTCCACCAGAGGTTATATGCAAGTTCGCCGAGTCCGGCTATCCTGTCAGGAATTTGAGGGAACTTCGTTTTGATGTCAATCATGGTTACATAAAATTATACATCAGAAAAATTAGTGGCACATTGAAAACTATTAACCTGGCAATTAAAGACCTGGACCCTGTCATTCCGGCTCGTCCGGAATCTTGCTTTGTTTTGCCGGATAGCATGATTATCCCTTTAACCTTTCATATATCTCTTCAAAATGCAGGGCTGTTTCTCTGAATGCGTTTAACACCAGCGGATCGAAGTGATGGGGCATGGTCCTTCCGTCGCCTTCCGTGATTATCCTGCATGTGGTATCGTGATCAAAGGAAGGCTTATACACCCTTTGATTTCTCAGGGCGTCGTACTGATCGGCAATGTTTAATATCCTTCCTTCAAGTGGAATCTGTTCGCCGCTCAATCCATATGGATAGCCGCTTCCGTCCCACCTTTCGTGATGCGATAAGGCCGCATTTCTTGCCAATGTAAGCCTGGCGTGTTCCCCTAATATCTTTGCTCCATAAATTGTATGTTTTTTAATCTCTTCAAATTCTTCAGAAGTTAACCTGCCGGGCTTTCTGAGAATCTCAGGATGTACGTGGATTTTCCCCACATCATGAAGCGTGGTCTGAATACTGATAACATCTATAAGCCTTTCAGATATTCCAAGTTGTTTCCCTATCAGGGCGCAATACTTACCCACCCTTAAAATATGATTGCCTGTATCCTCGTCATTTGCCTCCGCCGCTCTTGCAAGGGCGTAAACCATATAATCAAAGGCGTCCTCTGTTTCTTTTACCTGTGCGGCAAGAGATTTCAAATAAAGGCTTTGCATGACAATGCTGTTTAAGACCTCTGCGTCAAATCTGGAAACAACCTTATTGTAATTAAGCGCAAACGCGCAGAAGACATTGCTCACAAAGCACACGATATTTGATACCCTTATCGACATAGATTCCAATTTTCCAACAAATGGCTGAATGACTGATTTATCCAGGTCGGCATTATAAAAGCTCACATCAGGTTTGTCTTGCACCGGCAAATGAAAGCTATCGGGGGCGTCAAGAACAAGCCCTGTCCTCTTTAGTCCCGATTCGCTTGCTTCATACTTGTGCCACTGCCACTTGGTAAATCCGCCTTCCCTGCCGTCTTTTAAACTCCTCCTTTCATTTTCAAGTAAATGACAGGGGGTTATTATCCTTCTATCCTGGTTCTCCATCATTCCAACAATAAGCATCTGCGGCTTGTCCGATGTCGCAGGTGACTTTCTTATAATATGATTTACAATGCTGTCGATCCTGGATATAAAATCAAAGCTCTGCGGGTTAAAAGACATTACTATTCCTTCCCCAAAAGTTATCATATTTGTAATTTTGCCGTATGCGGAGTTAAGCGCATCATTGAGTTTATTTACCTTCAGGAGCATATTTATCCTTGTCAGGACCTCACCCTGGTCAAAGGGTTTTGATATGAAATCATCTGCGCCTGCTTCGATCCCCATGATCCTGTCTTTTGTCGCTGTTAAGGCTGTAATCATGACAACAGGTATGGTCCGGTATTTTTCGTCATCCTTTATTTGCCTGCACACTTCAAAGCCATTGATGCCCGGCATCATAACATCCAGCAAAATCAGATCTATCTTCTGCCCTCTGATTTTATCAAGCGCCTGAGCGCCGTTTTCCGCTTTTACCACCTCATAGCCTCTTGGCGCAAGCACAGCATCAAGAAGCTTTATGTTTGCAGTTTCATCGTCAACGCAAAGGACCACCGGTTTCTGTAATATCATAAAATCTCCTGTTGTAATTTATTCCGGCAAGACACCGCCGCCATCTAAGTGTTCACCATTCCTAACCGGTATTGTAAAAACAAAAGCGCTTCCCTTGCCGAATTCACTTTCAGCCCATATCTTCCCGCCGTGAAGCTCAACCATCTTCCTGGTCAATGAAAGACCCAACCCTGTACCCTCATGCTTTTTGGTATATGCTGACTCAAGCTGTGTAAATTCCTTAAAGAGATTAGGAATATCCTCAGGTTTTATTCCAATGCCGGAGTCTGTGACACTGATTTCTAAAAAATCAGTGTCGGGGGTTGGTTTTTCCCTAACCCCTAATCCCTGACCCCTAACTCCTTTTTGCGCGCTTACGCGCACCGAGCCTCCATCCGGCATAAATTTTAAGGCATTGCTTAAAAGATTCAGCATTATCTGCTTGAACTTCCTTTCGTCCGCCTCTATGTATATGTCCGCACCGGGTTTCATATCAAGGCTTAAAGATATATTATGTTTGTTTGCTTTTTCTCTTAACATCGCCATTGAGGTATCAATAGCGCCGCTCAAAAGAAACAGGCCCGTCTCAAGCTCCATCCTGCCTGCCTCCACTTTTGATATATCCAGGATGTTATTAATAAGACTTAGCAGGTGTCTGCCGCTGGTCATGATATCTGCAAGGTATTCCTTCTGCTTTGCGTTTAAACTTCCATAGAGTTCGTCATTAAGGACTTCCGAGAAGCCTATCACGGAGTTGAGCGGCGTCCTGAGTTCATGGTTCATGTTTGCGATAAATTCAGTCTTGGCCCGGCTGGCAGCCACAGCGGTCTCCTTGAGCTGCAACAGCTTTTCTTCAATGCGTTCGCGTTCAATGAGTTCTATCTGCAACTGCTCATTTACTTTGGCCAATGTGCTTGTGCGTTCTTCCACTCTTGTTTCAAGCTCCTGACTGTGCGCCAGCAGCTTTTTATGGGATTCCTTCAAGTCCATCGCCATTTTATTAAATGATCCGGCTAAGGCGCCAACCTCATCATTTGATGCAACTTTTACTGTTGCATCTAAATTCCCTGTGCCAATTGCTGCTGCGGCATCGTGAAGATCTATTAGCGGTTTCGTAACCTTACGCAAAAAAAACAGCATGCTCAAAAGGATTAAAGCGCCTGTAACAGAAAAAATAAACAGCAGTCTGTTCCTCAATGCAACAGCCGGGGCAATCGCCTCCTGTTCAGGAAAGTAAACAATCAATGCCCAGCCGTTGCCTCTAAACTCCTGATAGCCTGGCTCACTGACAAAAACATGGATTGCATCCCCAATTACAGGATGATAATGTCTGCGGCTGCCGATCTTCAGTCCTCTTGCAAGACTGCTTTTTACAAATTCTGCATCAAAGGCCCTCTCTTTTAAAATGCCGGCTGTATTGTAAGTTGAATATAGTATTAATCCGTCCCTGTCAATCAAATCTATATTCAGGTGCTCCTCTTTTGAATGAATACCGGATGCAAGTTTTAATATGTCATATAAAACACTGGCCGGCATTCTTGAAACAACAACGCCGATGGGAGCACCTTCACTGTCTCTGACAATTGACGCGAAATGAAATGCAGGCTGCTTTAGCGATGTTGATTGATGTATATCCAGGACAAGATCCCGGCCCTTCAGGATATCAACCCAGTAGTCATCCCCGGCATGCTGCTCCCCTATCCTCTTCCCTGTCGTGTCAGCAAGCCGTATCCTGTTCATATTAAAAAAAGACAGTGACGCATAAATCTTGTAACTCTTCAAATATTGTCTCAATTTTTCTGATATCTGCTTTGGGGTGGAATTTTTTGAGCTGATTACCGGATCAGCAGCCAGGAACTTTATATCTGTATATCTTTCATAAAGCATCCTGTCAATTTTATCCATAGTATGAAAGGCCTGGTCTTCCAGCCGGTCTTTTATCTCGTCCTCTAACGTTCTTATGTTTGAGTAATAAATAAAATAAACAACTACCGAGGAGCTGACAAGAAAGATTGCTGCGAAAAGCGCAATAAGTTTTGTTGTAAATTTCATAATGTCATTGTCTGTTCATATATTGCTTATACCTTCCCTATCGGATATTCCATAGGCTTACTTTATCAAACCTGCACAGAATTACAAGAAACTTGTTTTTATATTTTTATTCTGTTCTGTTATTACTTTTATAGACAACTTTATTTAAAGATAGGGAATTAAGCCTTCCTGTTCACCACCGTTTACTTCTGAAACAATAATTTTGCTCGCAGAATTTTTCATTTCTTGAATTTCAAAGCGTTACAAGCTGGCACGCATCTTGGATTAATACAGATGAAAGTCTTAAAGGAGGTCTTGATGATGAAAGAGAAACTTTTATTTGTAACAAAAGGAGGTGATGATTGCGACAATGGTTTTCCCTATATCCTTGAGCTTGCAAAAACGCTGAACGCGGGGATCGCAATGCTGATGGTTTACAACAAAAAAGTCATGAGCGCTTACGAAGATGTGATGGCCGCTGTTGCGTTTGCGGAAGCCGGAGACCTCGAAACAGTAAAGCAATTGATACAGTCCCAGGAAAAAGAGATCAAGGAAGCCTCGGACAAAAAGATCAGAGGGATGTATGAAAAATGCAGTGAGAATTCCGTGCCCTTCACTCATCAGATAATCGCTGATGACGCGATAAAGGCAATAAAGAATTTTCTGAAAGACAGGCCCGGCATAGATATGGTCCTGTTAAGCCCGAACCTTTATGCGGGCAAGAAAGGCATTGACCTGAAGGAATTGCTCAGGAACATAACAAAGCCTATTGTCTCCATTTCAAAACTGGCGGGGGCCAAGGCATAAAAAAAATAAACGGGTAAGGGCGGCCTTAAACGCCCGCAAAATAAAAGGAGGATCAAAAATGAAAAAGCTTTTCAAAAAACTGGAAGACATTTACGCTGCCGCCGCATTTGCTGAGGCAGGTGAGTTTGATACCGCAAGAGAGATCGTGAGAGACAGAAAGTCTGCGGACAAACATCTCAGGAAGAGAGCTGACAAGGACCAGCGTCCAAGAGTTAACGCGAATTGATAGTGTCCCAACATGATGTTAAATGTCATTCCGGCTTGACCGGAATCTTTCCCTGATTTAAAAGAAGGATTCCCGACAAGCGGGAATGACAAAGACAAATATACATCCAATAAAAATTTTAAGGAGGCAAAATAAGATGTCAGAAAATAAAGTCAAAAAGAAGCCTGTCGGAAAGATGGTTTTTATGGGCATTATTTCCATAGGGCTTTATGCGCTCCTGCTCTCACAGCAGGATTTTCTTAACGAGGTTTTCGGAAAGGGCGGAGCATACGCATTCCTGCCGATAATCACAGCATTTCTTTTTTCGTTTGTACACGGTTCCTTCACCGGCGACTTCTGGACAGTCTTAGGTGTGGAAGCCGCAAAAAAGAGAAAGGAGGTAAAGTAAGATGCACGACGTGGTCAATGCAGCGGCAAACTTTATTAATCTCGATGTAATGAATATCGTCTATCTCTTTCTCGTCGGATTTGTCGGCGGCCTTGTAAGCGGATTCATCGGTTCGGGCGGCGCCTTTGTGCTCACTCCCGCGATGATGAGCATGGGAGTGCCCGGCCTTGTAGCAGTGGCAAGCAACATGTGCCACAAATTTCCCAAAGCCCTCATCGGATCTATTAAACGCGCAAAATACGGACAGGTTGATGTGAAGCTCGGCATAGTCCTCGGCATATCGGCGGAAGCCGGAGTCCTCTATGGCGCTCACATACAGGAAAACATCAAGAAGTCTTTCGGAGAAGCAGGCTCAAACCTTTATGTCAGCGCGGCGTTTGTGGTAATACTCGCTATCGTCGGCGGGTTTGTATTGCTGGATGCATGGAAGACCTATAAATCCGGCAACACCCAGCAGGACGAAGAAAAGGTCACCAAACTTGCACGCTGGGTGCAGTCAATCAACATTCCCGGTACAATGGTGTACTTCAAGAGTCTCAACGCAAGAATTTCCGTACTCTTCACAATACCACTTGGATTTGCAACAGGTATGCTTGCCGCAACAATCGCGGTCGGCGGTTTCATCGGAGTCCCTTCAATGATCTACGTTCTCGGAGCGCCAAGTTTGATGGCGTCCGCAACGGAACTGGTAATTGCTTTTGTAATGGGGCTCGGCGGTTCATTTAAATATGCTATGCACGGACTCGTTGACATTCGTCTTGCAATGATCATCCTCGCAGGCTCTCTCTTCGGCATTCAGCTTGGCGCAATCGGAACAACGTATGTAAAACCATATATGATTAAAATCGTTATGGGAACGATCATGGTCATCGTGTTGTTCAGCCGCGCGCTGATGGTGCCTGTCTACATGTCCCAGCTTCATCTGATACAGGAGATCAGCGCAGGTTCAGTAAAAGCATTGAAGAGCGTGAGTTTTGGTATAATGATATCCGCGCTTGCGTTAGGAGCTTTCATAGTGCTTAGAGCAATGTGGCAGGGACGCAAGGCACAGCAGGAGCTGGCTGCCAGGGAAGTATTCGAGCAAAGCAAAATTTAAAACAGCAGTTTAATTAAAAATGTCATTCCAGATGTAGGGGTTTGATTGATCAAACCCCTACAAAACATTTTGACCATGGGCCTTTACAGAAAAATACTTGTCGCATTTGACGGTTCGGAATCAGGCGTGAACGCCCTCTTACAGGCATTTACCCTTGCCAATAATGAGAAAAGCTGGATAACTGTTGCTACAATAGTCCCTTCCTATGAGGGCGACCTCGATCTCACCGGAGTAAAAGACATCCACGAAACACTCAAACGCACAGGCGAAGAAACTCTATCCATGGCAAAAGCGATTGCGGAAAAAAACAGGGCCCTCATCAAAACCGTTGTAGAAGAAGGTGTGCCCTATGAAAAACTTATTGAAATTGCCGAAGCTGAAAACTCCGGTATAATTGTCATGGGGAGACGCGGAAAATCCCGCCTTGAAAGGGCCTTCGTAGGAAGTGTTACCGCGCGTGTTATAGGTAACAGCGCGAGGGACGTCCTTGTAGTGCCGGAGCACGCAGAAATCGGGTGGAAAAACATTTTGCTTGCGACAGACGGCTCAACATACAGCAAACTTGCCGCAGACAAAACCATAGAATTTGCTAAAGCATACGGGGGAGAAATAAAGGTCATATCCGTTGTAGATGTCCCGTCCGAATTTTACGCGGAGGCGCCGAAGGCAGTAGAAGACCTGATCAAAAAGGCAAAAGAGTTTGTTGCATCAGTTAAGCAAAAGGCAAGTGAATCTGATGCTAAGGCAACGACTTTTGTCGGCGAAGGTGAAGCGTACAGCGTAATAACGGAATTGGCAAAAAAAGAAAAGGCCGACGTGATTGTCATGGGAAGTCATGGCCGCACGGGTTTCAAAAAAATTATTATGGGCAGCGTCACCGAAAAAGTCATCGGTTATGCCCCCTGCCCCGTGCTTGTAGTAAAGGCGTGATTGGAGAGCGGTACGAGTTGCCGGCGCATAAGAACATTACTTTTGTCATAACACATCCACGCCTTTGACCCGGCAATATTCCGATGCGAAATATTTCTTCCGAAAATACAATGCAACGTTTACCAGTCCTATCAAAACGGGGACTTCAACCAGCGGCCCTATCACGGCCGTGAAGGCCGCGCCTGAATTGATCCCGAATACCGCTACGGCAACCGCGATTGCAAGTTCAAAATTATTGCTGGCCGCGGTGAATGACAGGGAAGCCGACTTCGGATAATCCGTCCCTATTTTTTTCGCCATGTAGAAAGAAACGAGGAACATCAACACGAAATATATCAGCAGCGGTATGGCAATACGGATTACGTCAAGAGGAAGCCTGACTATATAATTGCCCTTCAGGGAGAACATGACGACAATAGTAAAAAGCAGGGCGATTAACGTGACAGGGCTTATCCTGGGGATGAATACCTGCTCATACCATTGACGGCCTTTTAATTTGATAAGGCTGAAGCGTGTGCTGATACCGGCAATAAAAGGTATGCCCAGATAGATGAACACGCTTTCTGCGATCTGCCCCATAGTGACTTCCACTACAGCGCCTTTCAGCCCGAGCCATGACGGCAGCACTGTTATAAAAATATACGCGTAGACAGAGTAGAACAGGACCTGAAATACGGAGTTGAACGCGACAAGCCCGGCGGTGTATTCCGTATCTCCACATGCCAGCTCGTTCCAGACAATGACCATTGCGATGCAGCGTGCGAGGCCGATCATGATAAGGCCGACCATATAATCAGGATAGTCATGTAGAAAAACTATTGCCAGTATAAACATCAGCACAGGCCCGATTAGCCAGTTCTGAATAAGGGAGAGCCCTAACACTTTCTTGTTCCTGAATACTTGACCGAGGTCTTCATACCGCACCTTGGCAAGGGGAGGATACATCATCAGGATAAGGCCAATCGCTATAGGAATGTTTGTTGTCCCTGCTTGAAAGCTGTTGATTACCCCCTCTACTCCAGGGATAAAATAGCCGAGCCCCACTCCAAACGCCATTGCAGCAAATATCCAGGCAGTGAGATATCTGTCAATGAAAGAAAGCCTCTTTACGATCTGTTCAGTCATGTTGTTTCCCCATTATTTCTCGCAGCACCTGTTTTTGTTTTTAATGTTCATGACCGTCCTCAGCCTCGCAAGATTTTTCTTTACAGCTTCACCGGGAATTTTTTCAAGCACAGAGAGAACGAGAAACCTCCTGAACATGTCGGAATCGTTGATGCTGTAGTGGACCCACTTCCCCTGCTTCCTGTCCTTTAAAAGTCCCGCCTCTTTCAAGGTGTTCAGGTGAAATGAGATCTTCGGCTGGCTCATGTCCAGAACGCTGACGAGGTCGCACACGCATATCTCGCCTTTTTCCGCGATTTTCAAAATCCTCAATCTCGTTTCATCAGAAAGCGCTTTAAAGACGTTCAATAGTTCCTGCATTCAGTTCTCCTCTTTATTTTGTCTTACCATTGTCATATTAATGTGTTTTGATTTTAAATACTCACATTATCAGTTTGCTTATTAGTAACATATAAACATCTTTTGATTTGTTTGTCAAGCGGCGGGAGAGATCAGGAGTAAAAAGGATTAGTTAATTAGCCAGTATTATTAATTTACATGGAACAGATGGAAGTCTGCTACCCTTTAATCTTTTTCTGCCATGCCCTTGCCTTATCCAGTATCTCCTGCTCATCCATTGTGGTGAGCTTGCCGTTTTCGACAACGAACTTTCCGTTGACCATCACGGTTTCAATATCGGAAGGACGCAGGCAGTAAGTCATGTGGGAATAGATATCGTAGATCGGGGTGAGGTGAGGCTGTGAGAGGTTTGCTATGACCAGGTCGGCTTTCTTCCCTGCTTTGATGGAGCCGGCCTTGTCGCCTAATCCCATGATTTCGGCCCCGTTCCTTGTTGCCATTAACAGCGTTGTCTTGCTGTCAACGGCAGCCGGGTCTCCTGAAAAGGCTTTGTGGACTTTTGCGGCAGTGGACATCTCACCTAATATGCTCAGATCATTATTGCTCGCGGCGCCGTCTGTGCCGAGGGAAACTTTTACCCCTGCCTTAAGCATCTTCGCCACAGGGGCGAAACCGGACGCAAGTTTTAAATTGCTCTCAATGCAATGCGAGACCCCTACCCTTCTCTTTGCAAGCAGTTCAATTTCATTATCGGTGAGCCAAACGCAATGTGCCGCAGACAAACGCTCAGTCAGCAGGCCGATGCTTTCAAAATATTCAACCGGCGTCTTGCCGTAGCGGTTCAGGCATTCGGCGACTTCAAACTGCGTCTCGGCAAGGTGAGTGTGCACCGGGACATTGTATTTTTCCGAAAGTACATTGGCGCGTTTATAATTGTCAGGCCCGCAGGTGTAAACAGCGTGAGGGGCAATGCAGGGAAATACAAGTTCGCTGTTCTTCCAGTTATTAATTAGATTTTCCGCGTTAACGAAATAGTCGTCCGGGGATTTGGCATACCCTGTGAACGGGAAATCAATTACGCCGGCCCCCAGCACTCCCCTCATTCCTATCTTCTCAAGCTTCTTCCCGGCAGCATTTTGAAAGAAATACATATCGGAATATGTTGTGACACCGGCCTTCAGCATCTCAAGGCATGCAAGCTCAACAGCATCGCTCACGAATTCTTCATTCATCCACTTGCCTTCCGCAGGCCAGATATGGTTCTGGAGCCATTCCATTAGAGGAAGGTCGTCCGCGAGTCCCCTGAAATATACCATCGCGGCATGAGTGTGTGTGTTTATCAAACCGGGGAATACGACCCGGTCTTTACCGTCCAATATTTTTTTAGAAGAATAATTTCTGGAAACATCCGCAAATGTCCCTGCGTCCACAATAGCGCTGCCTGAAACCGCAACCGCACCGTCTTTAATAACAGGGAGGTCTCCCTCCATTGTAAGAAGATAATCGGCCCTGATAATGCAGTCAACGTTTTGCATGATTCTCCTTATTTCACCATCTCGATCAACTTCTCGGCGATCTGCACGGCATTGGTAGCTGCGCCTTTTCTGAGATTGTCGGCAGCTATCCAGATATTTATGCCGTTTTCAATGGTATCGTCTTCCCTGATCCTTCCAACATAGACCTCATCCCTCCCTGCGCAGACAGTCTGAAGGGGATAGACATTTTTCTCAGGGGCGTCATATACGATCACGCCGGGCGCTTTTGCAAGGATGGCCCTGACATCATCAGGTGAGAGCTTCTTTGCAGTCTCGATATTGATCGATTCCGAATGTCCCCTGAATACAGGGACCCTCACTGTCGTTGCCGTGACCTTTATCGAATTGTCACCCATGATCTTTTTGGTCTCATTGACCATCTTGATCTCTTCTTTTGTATAGCCGTTATCCATGAACTTGTCTATGTGCGGCAGACAGTTGAAGGCGATCTGATGCGGGTAGACGGTTGGTTTTACATCCTTGAAATTCAAAATGTCCGCGGTCTGATGAAGCAGCTCTTCCATCGCCTTTCTCCCCGTGCCTGAGACGGATTGAAAAGTCGTCACCACAACCCTTTTGATCTTTGCAGCGTCGTGAATGGGTTTCAGCGCGACAACCATCTGGATGGTAGAACAATTGGGATTTGCGATTATCCCGTTATGCCATTTCAGGTCAAGAGGGTTTACCTCCGGCACAACGAGCGGCACCCCGGGGTCCATTCTCCACGCGCTTGAGTTGTCCACAACAATGCATCCCGCCCTCGCAGCCACCGGGGCGAAGTGTAAACTCCTCTCCGCTCCCGCTGAGAACAGGGCGATATCTATACCTTCAAAAACATTTTCAGTAAGTATCTCGACCGTTATCCCCTTGTTGTGGAAGTTCAGTACCTTGCCTTCCGATCTCTCGGAGGCAAAGAGCTTAAGCTTTTCAATGGGGAAATTCCTCTCCTCCAAAACCGCGATCATTTCATGTCCTACCGCGCCTGTCGCGCCGACAACGGCAACCACGTACTTATCTTTTTTCTTTAACATTGCTCCAAGTCCTTTCACATGATTATTAAATGCCAATAATTTATCACATTTACTCTGGAAATTTCTATTCGGCATTCTCATTGACAAGCATATTCACCGGTGGTATTCTCATAGAAAATTATTCCTGAAGGAGGATAACTCATGAAACAAAGCAAAAGAATTTTTATCACTTTGATCATCACCATACTTTTTGGCATGACTGCCTGGGCTATTGAGAAGACTTACCAGGAGCCCAGGGTGGAATATTCCGCGGACCAGTATATGGAGACTGAAGATGTAACCATGAAAGCAAAGGTCTTTCACGCGCAGGGCAAGGAAAGAAGAGAGCAGGACATGGAAGGCATGAAACAGATCATGATCACGCGCTCGGACAAAAAGCTCGTGTGGATGCTGATGCCGGAACAAAAGATGTACATGGAAATGAAAATGAATCAGGGTACAGAGGACCCGTCAGACATCAGGGACTACAAAATTGAACAGGAAGTGATGGGTGAAGAAGTTGTTAACGGCGTGAATACCACAAAGAGCAAGGTCATTATGACTGACAGGAAGGGCAATAAATTCGGCGGATTCATGTGGAACACAAAAGACGGAATAATGGTAAAGATGGACACCGTATCAAAGGCGGAAGGCAAAAAGATGCGCATGAAGACGGAACTTAAGAATCTCAAGATTGAAAAGCAGGACCCGAAACTCTTTGAGGTCCCGTCAGGTTACAGTAAGATGCCCGGAATGGGCGGTGGTTTTAATATGGAAGAGATGATGAAGGGCGGGGAGTAAGAGAACATGAAAATCGGATACACCGGACCGTTACTTTACGTCCTCTTGTGCATTGCCCTTACCGGGTGGATATGTTCTGCCTATGGCGATGGAGAATGCGACCCCGTTAAAGAACTAACGGCGTCATTTGAAAAGGGCGCTTCCGCTGAAAAAGCAGGGAAGCTCGCGGACGCTTTTTCACATTACAACAAGGCGCGCTATGATTATAGCTGCGAAGGCAAGAACCCGGTTTCCGGCGAGGCAAAAGCCGGATGGAAAAGGACCGGCAAAAAGCTGAGCGATGAAGAAGAGAAGAAAGGCAATCTCTACAGGAGAGGCGATCAAAACAAAACCGCCGGGGCCTTTCAGTGGCTTGAGGCATCGGAGAATTTCGCCGAAGCCGACCGCGTTATGATGAAAATGATGAGGGCCAAACCCGAGGATATTGATACATTCGCAGTTGCCTTTGAACATTTCAATAACCGCAAAGAACAAAGCGCAGACCTCATTAAAGAGCACGGTTACTCCCTGGACCACAGCTACTACAAAGAGGTCGCGATGGCAGCAGCGAAAAACGGTGAGCGCGCCCTTGAGAGGGAGGATAAAGACATCAATAAGAATGTCATTGATTTAGGAGGCTCGCCTGTTGACCATTCAATCGCCAGGCTTGAAACTGCTCGCAAGTGGTTTGATTTTTTCAAAGACGCAAAAGAAGCAAAGGTTGTTGAGAGGGCGGTAAAAAGAGGCGACGCCCTTTATGCCGATGACAATGGTCCCCAGTCTCTTGAAGATGCCATCCGGTATTATAAGTTTGTAAATGACCAGGACAAGATCAAAAAGGTAAAAGATAAGGCCGCTAAATTAGCAGTTGCCGCAGAGAAGGAAAATGTTCTGATACGGGCTGTTCACTATTACAAAATAGCAGACAATTCCGCAAAAGCGGAGCAGCTTGAAAAAAACCTGGAAGAGCGCAGCAAGAAGCAGCAGAAAGAAATGCTCAAAGACGATAGCCAGAAAAAGAAGTTCAAAGCAGTTTGAACCCATATTCGCTTTGCAAGTTAACTAACATGTTTTCTACATAAGGCTTATACTTGAGCAGGAAATCACGGTATGTCCCGTTATTTGTTGTGATGGTTATTTGCAACCCTTCCTCCCTTCCTGACTCAACAGTCAATACAGCTTATCCTGTTTTCAATAAAGACAATTTATTTTAGTATGCCATTAGCTTACCAACCTCCTCTGCCAGCATATTGGCAGTTTAAAAATGCCATGGTGCCACAAGAGAGGGTGGGCTGGAATGACAACACCGGAAAAAACTTGTCTATTTAATCGATCTTATATATACTTTAAATATGCAAGGCAAATCTAAAGTATATATAAGGAACCTGGAAGAGCAGATCAGGCAGCTTATTAATAAAAAACAGTCCGCGTTAATTTTTGGTCCAAGGCAAACGGGTAAGACAACATTGGTGATAAAATGTCTGTCCGAACAATCAAATACAGCGACTTATCCTCTGCAGAACCCTGAGATCCGCGTGGAGATGGAACGGGACCCATCGATCATTATCAGACAGTTAAAGGCACATCCCGGCAAACCCCTTGTATTCATCGATGAGGCGCAGAAGGTGCCGGAGCTTTTTGACAGTGTTCAATATTTGATTGATGAGAAGAAGGCATCTTTTATCATTACAGGGTCATCCGCCCGCAAGCTGAAAAGGAAAGGGACCAATTTATTGCCGGGACGCGTCAAATCATTCAGGCTCGATCCCCTGCTCTGGAATGAGTTCGGCTGGGTGGAGAAACAGGCAACGGACATATTTAAAATAGAGAATATAAATTCCCTGCCCGGGTACTCTTTTGAACAGTCCCTGATCTACGGGTCTCTGCCAGGTATTGTCTGTCAGCAGGATGATAAGGCGCGCAGAGATTTTTTAACAGCGTACACTCACATTTATTTAGAGGAGGAGATCAGGGCAGAGGCGTTAAGCAGAAAGATCGGGGCCTTCAGCCGTTTTCTGGAATTGGCTGCACGCGAATCAGGGACTAATCCAAATATGACAAAGCTATCCATGGAATCAGGCGTCAGCGTTCCCACGATAAAAGAGTTTTTCAATATCCTTGAAGATACGCTCGTTATTGAGAAGGTTGAACCTTATCTGAAGAACGCCAGAAAGAGAATTTTAACTTCGCCCCGGTATTACTTCTTCGATACCGGAGTGCGGAATGCACTTGCAAGAGTGCCTCTTACAGAGTCCTTGCTGAATGTGGAAAAGGGGAAACTATTCGAGCACGCTGTCATTCTGGAGATAATCAGGAGAATACGGTCCCTGGGCCTGCAATATAAAGTACATTACTGGCGCACAGGCGGAGGGGCCGAGGTTGATTGTATTATAGACACAGGTGAAATGGTTATTCCGGTAGAGATCAAATCCGGCGCAAGGGTGACCTTATCAAACCTGAGGGGTCTGTTAAGTTTTATGGACACTTACAAAAAGCAGGTCAAACACGGGTATGTTGTTACGGACGGAAGGGTCCCTGAAAAACTATCAGACAATATCACGGTAATTCCGTGGAGATTTTTGTAGAGAGGC
>JACQZF010000055.1 GCA_016213945.1 Nitrospirota bacterium
TGCGCCAAAAAAACGGAAATATTGATGCAGCGGGCTGCGAAAGTGATCCCGTGTCTCGATGCAACGGCAAAGAACTGGGAAAGATGATAGAAAACTGCGTCCCCGTCGAAAAAACGACGGTTTATAAACAGACTCTAATTACACCGTATCAGGGGAAGGCAAGACCCATGCGGGATTCTGTAAAGACCTGAGCCATACGGGGATCAAATTTCTCACGGAACGCAATCTTGAGAAGGGAACGCGGATAGAAATTTTATTTGACACAAAAAACAGCAGGTTCAAGCCGGTGAAGGCAGAGGCTGAGATCGTCCGGTCGGAGTTTAAAAACAATAAATATGTCGTTGCAGGCAAGATACTGAAATATAAATAGCCTGTGCCTGCTTATCTCTAATATCACAATGAAAAATATCAAGAAAACATTGTTCTTTTTTTACTTGTCCTCGCTTATCTTTTTCAATATCCATCCTGCATTCGGATGGGATGATAATACACATCTTGCCGCTGCAAAGGCATCGGGTTATTACAGGTGGTATGCTGTCGTCGGGCCTGATATTGCCAAAGTTAAGGCTGGCAAGATCGAGGGGTACAACCATTTTTTCGATAATGACAGGAATGTTGAAGTGACGCCGAAGATGGTTTTTGAGCAGGTTGCAAGATACAACAATCCCGAAGATATGGAAGGGCATCTCTACGGGGCCATCATTGCCTCTCTCAGGGAATACAACAATCATCGGAAGGACGCTGAATATCACATTGATTTTTGCGTTCATTATATTACCGACTTGTCGGCCCCGCTTCACAATGTCATCTATGATGATTTCAACAAAACACGTCATGCTGAAAATGACGGCGTAATCGGTGGGGAAGTTTTAGATAATATTAACAGGCTTAAAAGACGCATGTACCAGGTTGATCTCAGGGACGACCATTTTGAGGAAGACCTTGCAAAAGAGATCGCGGTGATTGCCAATAAGGCAAGGCATCTGGACCATAAGCTCAAAAAAGAAAACAGGGTCATGACAAAGGAAGAGGCTTACAATCAATTGGCCCAAAGCGCCTCCCTGATAAATGCAGCATTGAAACACCTCGGCAAAACGCATCGTTAATAAAATTGGACGACAATTGAATGAAACAGCTTTAATTGCTTTTTTGGAGATGTATAAGTAAAATAGTCTTTTAAAACTCAGGGACCTTTCATCTTGAAGTTCCCCGCTATTATGAAAAGGAGATCGTCATGACTTATACAACCTATCATCCTCACAACAAAAAGCGCAAAAGGACCCACGGGTTTTTGGAGAGGATGAGCACAAAAGGCGGCCGTAACGTATTGAAAAGAAGGCGCGCAAAAGGCAGAAAGAAACTGTCCGCGTAAATGAAAGCTTTAGTGATCTTTGCCGTTGAAGCTTACAGGAAATACATTTCACCTTTTCTGCCGCATTCCTGCAGATTTTATCCGTCATGCTCTGCTTACTGTGTCAGCGCAATAAGCAAATATGGTCTGGCAAAGGGGCTGTGGCTTTTCACCAAACGGATTTCAAAATGTCATCCTTTACATCCGGGCGGGTATGACCCGGTTGAACAACCGGAATGACCCCCGTTAAAATGGCTCATTTAAAAGAGAGATAAAATGGAAAAAAGAACGCTGTTAGCTGTTGTACTGTCGCTTGTTATATTGTTGGGCTGGACATATTTTTTTCAGACAAAACCGGCTCCGCAAAAGGCAAAACCCGCTGAACAATCCGCCACGCAAACAGGGCCTGCGGCCAACCCTGAGACAGTACAGCCTGTCGCGCAGGTATCCGTTGAACCCACGGTTACAAAAGACGCAGCGGCAAGCGATATTACAGTAGAGACGGACCTGTATAAAGCCGTCTTTTCCACCCAGGGGGCTGTTATAAGATCATGGGAATTGAAAGATTACAAAGACAACAATAAAATGCCTGTTGTGCTTTTAAAAGACAGCGGCGTTGTCCCTCCTGCCGGAATTGTTTTTGAAGGTGCAAACCGCACCCTGCCGTTAACGCTTATTTATGAAACCAGCGCCAACCAGCTCACCCTCTCCAAAGGAAACAATCATGGAGAACTGGTTTTTATTTACACCGACGGCAGGATGTCCATAAAGAAGAAGTTCGTTTTCTTTAACGATGATTATAAGGTAGACCTTTCCATTGAAACCGCTAACACCCCTCCATACATTCTTCCTGTCGGGACCGACTTCGGCGTTTACGACAAAAAACAGAGCGAGCATAAAGGCCCGGTTATCCTTATCGATTCAGACAGGAAGGAATTTGACGAGAAGCTGAAGGAGAAAACTGATTTTACCGGCAACATCCGCTGGATCGCCCAGGAAGATAAATATTTTACAGCCGCGCTGATCCCCCTTACCCCGGCAGAAGGCGCAACCGTCTGGAAGGAAGGCGCTTCGCCTGAGATCGGATTTAAGATAAAACAGCCCAAACAGGATTTCATCCTTTACGCGGGGCCGAAGGAATACGACAGGCTAAAAAACTTAAATAAGAAACTTGAATACATTGTTGATTTCGGCTGGTTTTCAGTTGTCGCGATGCCGCTCTTCTGGGTGCTGAAATATTTCTATTCGTTCCTTGGGAATTACGGCTGGGCAATAATTCTGATAACGATTGTCGTGAGAATACCATTTATCCCACTCCTCAATAAAAGCCAGCAGTCCATGAAGAAGATGCAGACGATCCAGCCCATGATGAATGAGATAAAGGAAAAATATAAAAAAGACCCCCAGAAAATGCAGCAGGAGACCATGGCGCTTTACAAAAAACACAAGGTCAACCCTGTCGGCGGCTGTCTGCCCATGCTCCTTCAGATCCCGGTTTTCATTGCGCTGTATAACGTTCTCAACAAGGCCATCGAACTAAGAGGCGCGCCCTTTGCGCTCTGGATAACCGACCTCGCTGCAAAAGACCCATACTACATACTTCCTATCACAATGGGTGTAACCATGGTCATCCAGCAAAAGATGACGCCCACGGCCATGGACCCCACGCAGGCAAAGATGATGATGTTTATGCCGGTTATTTTCACCTTCATGTTTTTAAGTTTCCCATCCGGTCTTGTCCTGTACTGGCTCGTAAACAATGTCCTCGGAATAGCCCAGCAGTATTACGCAAACAAGAAAGGGTAGTCAACCTCAGGACACAGAGTAAAAATAATCTTCGCTAAGACGTCCCGGCGGGACGTCTCTACATATTAAAGTTACCATGCACACCGCAGACACCATAGCAGCCATATCAACCCCGCAGGGCCGCGGCGGCATCGGCATTATCAGGCTCAGCGGCAGAGACGCGATAAAGATCGTTGACAGGATTTTCATCTCCCCCAAAAAGAAAAGGATAAAACAGACCCCGTCCCACAGGGTCCTCTACGGTCATATCATAAATCCGTCTGACAAAGAGATTGTGGATGAAGCGCTGGTTTCGGTTATGAAGGCGCCAAATACTTATACGAAGGAAGATGTCGTGGAAGTAAACTGCCACGGAGGGCCTGTGCCTTTGCGCAGGACATTGGAGCTTGTTCTCAGCGAAGGGGCAAGACTTGCGGAGCCGGGAGAATTTACGCAAAGGGCGTTTTTAAACGGAAGGCTCGACCTCGCGCAGGCTGAGGCAGTTCTTGATATAATCAACTCGCTTACAGAACAAAGCAGAAAGACAGCGGTTGCGCAGCTCAAAGGGGGCCTTTCAAAAAAGATCGAGGTCCTACGCGAAGAATTAATTGAGCTTACCGCGTTTGTGGAGGCCCACATAGATTTCCCCGATGAAGACATAGAAGCACCGTCATTAAAAGACATGGAAAAGATGGCGCTGAAGGTCCGGCAATCCCTGCAAGAACTCATTGAGGGCTCGCGATATGGTCTGGTCCTGCGTGAGGGACTGAAGACCGCGATCATCGGCAGGCCGAATGTCGGCAAGTCCTCTTTGCTCAACGCATTGCTTGAGCATGACCGGGCAATCGTGACCGAGATGCCGGGAACAACAAGGGATGTCATCGAGGAGTATTTAAACATCAACGGCATTCCAGTAAGGATCATGGATACAGCCGGTATAAGAGATGTCAAAGACATTGCGGAGAAGGAAGGGGTGAAGCGGAGCCTCAAGGCAATGGACGACGCGGACCTGGTATTGCTTGTCCTGGACGGCAGCAGCGAACTGCATGAAACAGACATAGAGTTGATCGGGAAAACAGGCCCGGGAAATACTATCTTCGTCATAAACAAGGACGATCTCCCACAGATGATGGATTTAAATGTAGGGGTGGGTTTGAAACCCGCCCCTGAGAAAATCTTTGTCCGCGTCTCCGCCAAAAAAGAAACCGGGCTCGATGAATTGAAAAACAAGATAGCCGAAACTGTCTTGCGCGGTCATGCTGAAGGCAACGCGGATGTCGTTACCAACATCAGACATGTCCATGCGCTCAAAAAGGCGCTTGCATCAATTAATTCTTTCATCACTGCTGCCGGTCAGAAAACCTCTCCCGAATTCCTCTCAGTTGAATTAAGGGACGCCCTCGATGCAGTCGGGGAAATAACAGGGGTCACCACACCCGATGATATCCTCAACAGGATCTTCAGCAATTTCTGTATCGGGAAGTAGTTTCAAGAGTGATAAGTGACGGGTAACGAGTGACGGGATTTCATGAATGAGGGTTTTAAACTACAATCTGCCCTACGAATAAGGACAGGAAATTTGATATACTTAATCAGTTATAAAATTCAGAATCTTTAAAAAGGAGCTAACTATGCCTTTTCCAATTCACAGGCCAAGAAGACTCAGGATCAACAATGTAGTACGAAACATGGTAAGAGAAACGCATCTCACGCCCAATGATTTTATATATCCCCTGTTTGTCACGTTCGGCAAAGGTGTCAGGAAGAAAATATCCACAATGCCGGGATGTTTCCAGTTGTCCGTGGACGAGATCGTAAAAGAGGCTCAGCATGTCTACAAGCTCGGCATTCCGGCCATCATACTCTTCGGCATCCCTGAACACAAGGATGAAAAAGGCACTGAGGCGTATAATCCGAAGGGCGTTGTTCAGCAAGCCATCAAGGCCATCAAGGACAAAGTCCCGGATCTCCTTGTAATCACTGATGTGTGCATGTGTGAATACATGAGCCACGGCCACTGCGGCATTATCAAGAAAGGGCAGATATTAAATGACCCCACTCTCGAGCTCCTTGCAAAAGAGGCCTTGTCCCATGTAAAGGCTGGCGCGGACATTGTTGCCCCGTCGGACATGATGGACGGCAGGATAGCTGTGATAAGAGACACCCTTGACGCTAACGGTTTTGAGGACATTCCGATAATCAGTTACGCCGCAAAATACGCCTCCGCGTTTTATTCCCCGTTCAGAGAAGCGGCTGAATCAACTCCCTCATTCGGAGACAGGCGTTCATATCAGATGGACCCGGCAAACAGGAGAGAGGCAATAAAAGAGGTCGAGCTTGATATCGAAGAAGGCGCTGATATCGTGATGGTCAAACCTGCGTTGTCGTATATGGACATAATTTCTGATGTAAAAGATACATTCGATGTACCTGTCGCAGCATATAACGTCAGCGGGGAATACTCGATGGTGAAGGCCGCCGCAAAGATGGGATGGATCGATGAGATGAAGGTTGTGATGGAAATCCTGACCTCAATGAAGCGCGCGGGCGCAGACCTGATTCTCACATATCACGCAGTGGACGCGGCAAAGGAATTGAATAAATAATTTGTAGGGGCGGGTTTAAAACCCGCCCCTACGTGCTTTTGAATGTGGGTAAACACAAAAAAGGATTAATAAATCCATGGAACTTTCCCTTACCTCCGGTAAAAAGATAACATGCTCCACTGACACATCGATACTTGAAGCGCTGAAGCTGGCAGGAATTTACCTCACATCCTCCTGCGGAGGAAAAGGCACCTGCGGGAAATGCAAGGTGATCGTTAAATCCGGCAGGGTCGATTCCAGATCAAAAATAAAACTCACCCAGGATGAAGTCGGCAAAGGCTATGTCCTTGCGTGCAGGACCTTCCCGTCAGAAGATGTTCTCATTGATATTCCCAAAGAATCAATGCTGGTAGTTGAGGGCAAGGTTGTCACGGGGAAATCAAAAGACCTGCAGGCACTCTTAAGCTCAACAGGCGCTGAGATCAAACCTCTTACCGAACGGACCGTCCTTCAACTGCCTCCGCCGACACTCGATGACAATATCAGCGATCTTGAGAGGTTGAAGCGGGAGCTTTTTTCAAAAGGCATGGCGTGTCTCAGGGTCCCTTTCAGGTTCATGCCGGACCTCGCAAAGACTGTGAGGAAGAAGAACTGGGAGATAACACTCAGCACCATTCATACAGACGACTGCGATGAGATCATCCGCATTACATCAGGTGATAAAAAAACCCCGCAGTACGGCGCTGCGATAGACATCGGCACAACAACCGTTGTTGTCTTCCTCATCGACCTGTCGAGCGGGGAGCTTATTGACGTTGCCTCCACCTATAATTCGCAGATACGCTTCGGCGACGATGTCATCAACAGGATTGTTCATGCCACTGAACACGGCAAACTGAAAGAATTGAGCGATACTGTTATTTCCGATATCAACAACCTGCTTTCCATAATCAGGAAAAACCATCATATTGATGTTGAGACCATAGACTGCGTTGTTGCCGCAGGCAATACAACAATGACCCAGATGGTCCTGGGGCTTGACCCCGGCGCGATCCGGGAGGAGCCCTATATCCCGACGGCAAATGCTTTCCCTCTTGCCTTCGCAGGAGAGATCGGTATCAAGGTAAATCCCAATATCCCTGTGTACGCGTTCCCGTGCGTTGCAAGCTATGTTGGAGGCGACATCGTGGCAGGCGTGCTCGCAACACAGCTTTATAAAAAGGAGGAGCTGAGCATCTTCATTGACATCGGAACGAACGGCGAGATAGTCATCGGCAATTCCGAGTGGCTCGTGGCTGCCGCGTGTTCGGCAGGCCCGTGCTTTGAAGGAAGCGGAATTAAATGCGGGATGCGCGCGACCGAAGGGGCAATTGAAGATGTGAAAATTAATCGTGAAACTTTTGAGGTTGAGATACAAGTCATAGGCGATGCGGACACAAAACCGACAGGTATATGCGGCTCAGGGATGATCGACGCGATAGCTGAGATGTTCCTAACGGGGATAATCGACCAGAAGGGAAAACTCCAGAAGGATGTTTCAGGCAGGGTAAGGGCTGGAGAGAACGGGCTGGAGTTTGTAGTCTATTCCGGCGAGGGCAGGGACATCGTCCTTGCGGAATCCGATATCGAAAATATCGTCAGGGCCAAGGCAGCGATCTACGCCGGCTTCTCAACGCTTCTCATGGAAGTGGGCTTCACATTCAATGATATACAGAAAATTTATATAGCAGGCGGCTTCGGAAAATTCCTCGACATCGAAAAAGCGATCATGCTTGGCATGCTTCCCGAATTGCCCAAAGAGAAATTTGAATACATGGGCAACACCTCTGTAACCGGAGCGTATCTCTGCCTGCTCTCCAGGAAGCTGCGCTCGGAAGCTGAAGAGATCGCAAAGAAGATGACCTATCTCGAACTATCGGTCTCCCACTCATTCATGAACGAATACGTCTCAGGGCTCTTCATCCCTCATACGAATATAGATGCGTTCCCGGGTGTGAAGAAGTTGATGACGAAGTAGTTGCACATGTGACGCTCTGCACATGTTACATTCTTTGCACACTTTTCTGGTTCTTTACATTTTTAGTATGTTCCGTTTATCACTGCACAGCAGAAGATGGTTGCGACATATTTTGCTTTGAGGACAAAAGTTGCGCTTTCTAATACATTTTAATTTTCAGTAAGTTACGCACCTCCATGCTCCATTATCGTCAACTTTCATCGCACCCATTTATAACTGCTGCCTGTCTGTAATTCATTGGTTAATAAAATATTTCTTAATCTCGATACTGAGCATCATTTTTGCATTATAAGATTTGTAAATTTTCTTATTTACTTTTACGAAAAAGTATTTTAAGATTCATTTACCCTAACTTAGTATTAAGTGTTTGCGACTTGTCTTGAGATTCATTTGGGGCTTTTAGTAATTACAGTTTCACATAAACTATAAATTATTAAAGAAGGGGAGGGATCATGAGGCGAACCATTTCTTCACGGGCAACAGCTCATATTTACAAATCAGTTAATACAATGTTACTGCTTTTTATTTTCTTAGCCGCCTTTCCAGCGGCATCTTTTGCCGCGTGGTCTATCGAGGCAGTGGACACACCGAAACAGTTCACGAATTTTTATTCGAGGGCAATAGCGATGGATAAGGTGACCAATCAGCCGCATATCGCGTATGGCAAAGACGGCCTTTACCACGCATATTTTGACGGCACACAATGGCAATATGAAACGATTGAGCGCTTAACGAATGTAGGGCAATATGCCTCCATAGCGATCGATTCAAACAATAAAGCGCATATCAGTTATTATGATTCCGATAACGGCGACCTCAAATATGCGACCAATGTCTCCGGGACTTGGGTTATATCCGTAATTGATGCAACAGGAAACGTCGGAGCGTATACTTCTATAGCCGTTGATTCAAACAACAAAGCTCATATCAGCTATTTTGATGATTCAAACACTGACCTCAAATATGCAACCAACTCCTCAGGCGCATGGGTTATATCTGTAGTTGATGCAACCGGGAGTGCAGGACTGTTTTCTTCCATAGCGCTTGATTCAAACTACAAGGCACATATCAGCTATTGTGACAACGCCAACGGCGACCTCAAGTATGCTACCAACGCGTCAGGCTCATGGGTTGTTTCAACAGTAGACTCGTCAGGATATATAGGGCAGTATAGCTCCATAGCGCTTGATACAGACAATAAGGCGCATATCAGTTATTTTGACAGCACCAACAATGACCTTAAGTATGCGACCAATGTCTCTGGGACTTGGGCGTTATCAACAGTAGACTCGGCAGGGAATGTGGGCTTTTACACATCTATTGCGCTTGATTCAAACAACAAGCCGCATATCAGCTATAAGGATTTTGCCAACGGCGACCTTAAGTATGCAACCAACGCCTCCGGCACATGGATGATAGCTACAATAGACGTAACAGGGGGTGACAATACTTCCATAGCGCTTGATCCAAACAACAAAGTTCATATCAGTTATTCTGCCGGTGGTCTCAGGCACGCAACCAACTCTTCCGGCGTGTGGGTTTTATCAACAGTGGACTCGACAGGAAATGTAGGACGGGACACCTCCATAGTTATTGATTCAAACAACAGGACCCATATCAGCTATCTGGATTGGTCTAATTATGAGCTGAAGTATGCAACCAATGCTTCGGGTTCATGGGTTTTATCAAGAGTGGACTCGACAGGGACTGTAGGGGAGTATACCTCAATAGCGCTGGATTCAAACAACAAGGCGCATATCAGTTATTATGATAATACTAATACCGATCTTAAATACGCGACCAACGCCTCCGGCGCATGGGTTGTTTCAACAGTAGACTCGACAGGTTATATAGGGCAGTATAGCTCCATAGCTATTGACTCGAACAACAAGGCGCATATCAGTTATTTTGACAGCACCAACTATGACCTTAAGTATGCGACCAATATCTCCGGCGCATGGGTTGTTTCAACAGTAGACTCGACAGGGAATGAAGGAATGTATACCTCCATAGCTATTGATTCAAACAACAAGGCGCATATCAGCTATTTGAACTGGTTTAATTATGACCTGAAGTATGCGACCAACGCCTCTGGTTCGTGGGTTTTATCAACAGTCGACTCGACAGGAAATGTAGGATGGTATACCTCCATAGCTATTGATTCAAACAACAAGCCGCATATCGGTTATTATGATGCGACCAACTACGTCCTGAAATATGCGACCAACGCCTCCGGTTCATGGGCTACTTCAATTGTTGACTCTTCAGAATGGGTAGGATCGTATACCTCCATAGCTATTGATTCAAACAACAAGGCGCATATCAGCTATTATGATAACGCCAATTATGACCTCAAGTATGCAACCAATGCCTCAGGCCCATGGGTTTTATCTACATTAGATTCAGCGGGAGATGTAGGAAGGAATTCTTCCATAGCCCTTGCTTCTAACAACACCGCGCATATCAGCTATTATGATTACACCAAGGGCGACCTCAAGTATGCTACAAATGATACCAGCGATACAGATAACGATGGGGATGGCTACACGGAAAATCAGGGTGACTGTGATGATAATGACCCAACCATCTATACGGGTGCGCCGGAAATTTGCGATGGAAAGGACAACAACTGTAACGGACAGATAGATGAAGGCTTCCTAATAAATACTTATTACAGAGACGCAGATGGAGACGGATACGGCAATCCTGCAGTATCAATGCAGCAATGCCCTCAACCAGCAGGCTATGTATCAAACAGCACTGACTGCAATGATACCAACGCAGCTATAAATCCTGCCGCAACAGAGATATGCGATCTTGTAGATAACAATTGCAACGGCGCCACTGACGAAGGAGTTACGGATACGGACGGCGATGGAATTGCAGACTGTGTTGACAGTGACGATGATAATGACGGCTTAACGGACGCGGAAGAAATTGCGTTTGGAACTAATCCGTTGAACAGCGACACGGATGGAGATGGAGCAGATGATCTTAATGACGCATTCCCTCTAAATCCCCTTGAAACAAAAGATTCGGACGCTGTTGAGACAAGGATTACATCTAATACTTCTCAACAATACTATCCCGCCATATCCGGCAGCCGCATTGTCTGGACAGATTACAGAAACGGCATCCCTAATATCTATATGTATGACATGTCAACCGGAGTTGAGACGAGGGTTACATCTAATCCATCAATTCAAGTTGTTCCCGCCATATCCGGTAACCGCATTGTCTGGGAGGATCATAGAAACGGCCACTATGATATCTACATATATGACATAACAACCGGCATTGAGACAAGGGTAACATCCAATTCATTTAATCAAAGCTCTCCCGCTATATCCGGCAACCGTATTGTATGGGAGGATTACAGAAACGGCAACTATGACATATACATGTATGACATAACAACCGGCATTGAGACAAGGATTACATCTAATTCATCACATCAATTGATGCCCGCCATATCCGGCAACCGCATTGTTTGGGAGGATAGAAGAAACGTTAACTCTGACATCTATATGTATGACATATCAACCGGGGTTGAGACAAGGATTACATCTAATCCAGCTTCTCAATATGATCCTGCCATATCCGGCAACCGAATTGTCTGGGAGGATTACAGAAACGGCAACTATGACATATACATGTATGACATAACAACCGGCATTGAGACAAGGATTACATCTAATAGTTCTGTTCAATTATATCCCGCCATATCCGGCAGCCGCATTGTCTGGCAAGATGACCGAGACGGCAATTCTGACATCTATATGTACGCAGGGGACGGAGTTGGCGATAATTCCGACAACTGTCCAACTGTTTACAATCCCGATCAGGCAGACATGGACGGTGATGGTATCGGGGATGCATGTGATAGCGATAAGGACGGAGACGGATATGTCTCCACAGCAAACGGTGGGACCGACTGCAATGATAATGACCCGCTGGAGCATCCAAATCAGACATGGTATCTGGACGCTGACGGTGACAGTTATTCCTGGGGGACAATAAATACAACATCATGCACCAGACCCGGGGGATATAAAGCAATACCGGAACTCATTGCAACTTTCGGCGACTGCGATGATAACGATCCATTGGAGCATCCAAATCAGACATGGTATCTGGATGCTGACAATGACGGTTATTCCGAAGGCACAAACACAATTTCATGCACGAGGCCTTCCGGTTACAAGGCGACTTCAGAACTAATCGATACGTCGGTTGACTGTGATGACGGTAATGCGGCCATTAGTCCGGCAACGCTCTGGCATCCGGATTATGACGGTGACGGGTTTGGAAATCCAACTGTCTCATTACAACAGTGTACCCAGCCGGCAGGTTATATGCTGAACAGCACAGACTGCAATGACAGTGACGCTAATATTTACCCCGGAGGGCCCCCGGTAAGGATAGCGGATACAAGCCCTGTGTATTTCTCGACGCTGCAGACAGCTTATACCGCGGCCGGAGAAGGCGATACGCTCCAGCTACAGGCAGGCGCCTTGGCGGAGAGCCCGAACATCAACCTCGGCAAATCAGTAATTCTGAGTGGCGGATATAACTGCGGGTATACCGGGATTACCGGCAAGACGATGATCAACGGAAAGCTTACCATCAGCAACGGTAAGGTCACAATAGGGAACCTTAAAATACATTAGTGAAAAATAAGAAAACCTTTAAATAAAGGAGGAGAGAGATGAAAAAGGCAATATTGATCTTGATGGCAGGGATGCTTCTTATTGGAGTAAATGTATATGCAACAGGCGACTTAACAGTAATGGGCAAGCTTGGAGTAGGAGCAGACAACACAACCCTGGCAACCATTCTTGTGAAAGATGCAGTTTCAGGCCCAAGGGTATCACTTGAAAACGACGCGGAAAGAGTAAGCATATTTTATTTTAAGGCGGGTCAGAGCGATCATCTTTCTACCGTATCCGGCGGCTATTACGGATATTTCCTTTTTGAGGATTCACTGACCGGATTCAACAAGGAGTTCAGGATATACGGCAACCCGGCAGGGGCGAGCGGGATCTCGTATGGCTCATTACAGGTAGTAGGGGCAACTTCTAATTTTGAGATCAAGACGGGCAGCAGTGCAAGCAATCTTCTTTTGATGCCGGGGTCAGGCAAAGTGGGGATAGGTGTATCGAGTCCTAATTACGCGCTGGATGTTGCGGGAGTTGTCAATGCATCAGGGGGGTATTCACAGGTATCGGACATGAAATTCAAAAAGGACGTGACATCAATCGAATCGCCGGGAAAAGAGCGTTGTCTACACCGAGATGATCCCGCTTCTGATAGAGGCTGTTAAGGAACAGCAGAAGATAATAGAGAAACAGAATAAAGAAATAGAAGAGCTGAAAGCAGGCGTTAAGAAAGCGCTGTCATCCAATCTTACGGCAGAACAACGCTGGCAGTAGGAAAGTTTTCTGAAAGCCCGCCTTCTGCTTTAGAAGGCGGGTTTTTTTTACAATAGAAAAGTTCTATCCCTTTGTCCTCGGCCTTTTGTTGGCCTCAAGGACTCTCTTTCTGAGCCTGATGGACTGCGGTGTTATCTCAACAAGCTCGTCTTCCTTGATGAACTCTATCGCCTGTTCGAGGTTTAATATTTTCGGAGGTATCAGAAGCAGCGCTTCGTCTGTACCTGATGCGCGCATGTTGGTCTGCTTTTTCTCCTTTGTGACATTGACGTCCAGATCGCTCTCTCTCGAATTTTCTCCGATTATCATCCCTTCATAAACAGGAGTGCCTTCTGTTATCAATAAGGTCCCCCTCGGCTGAAGATGAAACAATGCGTACGTGTTTGATTTGCCGGGCCTGTCGGAGACAAGCACGCCTGTCTGCCGTTTTGATATATGCCCGTGCCACGGCTCGTATCCATCAAATAAATGATTGAGAAGCCCAGTGCCTCTGGTGTCAGTTAGGAACTGCGACCTGAAACCGATCAGTCCCCTTGACGGGATCCTGAATTCAAGCCTCACCCTGCCGTTTCCGTTGTTCTGCATCTTCTGCATCCGGCCCTTTCTCATCCCGACCTGCTGTGTGACCACGCCGACAAAATCCTCCGGCACGTCTATCACGAGCAGCTCCATCGGCTCATGCACAACATCGTTGATCTTCTTGGTTATTGTCTCAGGCATTGAAATGGAAAGCTCGTATCCCTCGCGCCTCATCATCTCAATGAGTATCGCAAGCTGCAATTCGCCGCGCCCCATTACATTGAACGAATCGGATGCGCCGTCAAAAGCTACCTTGATGGATACATTATATAGCAGCTCCTTTTCGAGCCTTTCCCTGAGATTTCTTGAGGTCACGTATTTGCCTTCTTTGCCTGCAAAAGGCGAGTTGTTAATGGAAAAGACAATTGAAATGGTCGGCTCGTCAACCTTTATCCTCGGCAGGGGTTTGGGGTTCTCCACGTCAGTGATCGTGTCGCCTATGTTTATCCCTTCAATGCCTGCAAGCGCCACGATATCACCGGCGGCCACTTCCTTTACGTCGATCCGCTCCAGTCCCTGAAAGGTATAAATGGTTGAGATCTTTCTCTTCAGCGCCTCTCCGCTTGCGTTTATCATGGCAACCGTATCGCCGACCCTTACGGTCCCTGAAAAGATCCTGCCGATGGCAAGCCTGCCCACATAATCATTGTAGTCAATGTTTGTAACAAGGTATTGAAGAACGCCGCTGCTGTCGCACTCAGGCGCAGTGACTGTTCTCAGAATAATGTCAAACAGCGGCATTAAGTCCTCTGACGCGTCGTTCATGTCAAGCTTGGCAATCCCCACTTTTGCGTTTGTATAGATAATGGGAAAATCAAGCTGCTCTTCAGTTGCGTCAAGGTCAATGAACAGGTCATAAACTTCATTCAGCACTTCCTGTATCCGCGCGTCAGGCCTGTCGATCTTGTTTATCACAAGGATAGGCGGCAGGTTGAGCTCAAGGGCCTTTCTGAGCACAAATCTTGTCTGGGGCAAAGGGCCCTCAGATGAATCAACAAGAAGTAAAACCCCGTCAACCATCTTCATTATCCTCTCCACTTCGCCGCCGAAATCCGCGTGCCCGGGCGTATCCAGGATATTTATTTTAACGCCCTTGTATTCAACGGCTGTGTTCTTCGCCATTATGGTGATGCCTTTTTCCCTCTCAAGGTCATTACTGTCCATGACCCTTTCCTGCACCCTTTCATTGGCGCGGTAAATCCCCGCCTGCTTCAACATGCAGTCCACAAGGGTTGTCTTGCCGTGGTCGACATGGGCGATAATGGCGATGTTCCTTATATCTTCTCTTTTCATAAGACCTCTTGGTTTCAAATTTATTCCGCCGTCGGACAATCCTCTGCTGCCTTGTTAATTATCAGGGAAACTACAACAGGAAGTTTCACAACTAAGGCGGTGTGATTCATTATAAACTATTCGGGATGGATAATACACCCCTCCCTCTATACAAGATAAAATTTTCGTGATACCATTTTCATGGGCAAGAAAAATGGAAGACAGGCACAAGACAAAGGAACAACTCATTGAAGAGCTGCACGGACTGCGCCGTCGCATTGAAGCGCTTGAAAATGATGGTGTCATGAAAACAGCGGATGCATTGCGAAAGAGCGAAAAAGATCTACGGAATATCACATCGAATCTGGCTGAAGGGATTTATGTCCTCAATGAACAAGGGCGTATTGTTTTCATGAACCCCGAGGCCGAACGTCTCCTTGGGTGGGCCATTGATGAATTAAACGAGAAAGGCCCTCATGAACTTGTCCACTGCTGGAAAGAGGACGGCACGCCCCTGCCCTTTGAAGAATGCAATATGCATAATGTCTTCTCAACAGGCAAACAGTATTCCTCTACCGATGAAGTTTTCCTGCGCAAAGACGGCACGGTTTTCCCGATATCCGTAATTACCAGCCCGGTCATCGAAGACGGTAAAATTGTCGCCTCAGTAACCGCGTTTCGCGACATCACCGAGCGCAAGAAGATGGAAGAGCAGCTTAAGGCCATTTCCGTGACCGACGAATTGACCGGTCTTTTCAACAGGCGCGGTTTCTTTACCCTTGCGGAAAAGGAATTCAAGCTGGCGAACAGGAACAGGAGGAGGATGTCGCTTCTCTATCTTGACTTGGACGGCATGAAGAAGATAAACGATGAGCTGGGGCACACGGCCGGGGACCAGGCCTTGACAGACGCCGCAAATGTCCTCAGGAAAAGTTTTCGCGATTCCGATATCATCGGCCGTATAGGAGGAGATGAGTTTGCCGTTCTTATTACTGAGGCATCCGAGGCTGATATTGAGAATATAATAATGAAAAATATCAGAAACAATTTGAGGGCCCATAATGAGCATGACGGGCGGGACTACAGACTCCTGCTCAGTATGGGAATGGCGCACTATGACCCGGAAGCCCCGTGCCCGATGTATGAATTAATGGCACAGGCGGACACGCGGATGTATGAAGATAAAAAGCGCAATGTACAGCAGAAAAAAGCCTCGCGGACGTCAAAGAGCGTGCGGACAGAAAGGCGGGTGTATACTCGATACCAAAACGGCGATGATTGCCTGGCGCAGCTTGGTGACCTGGGGAAATTCGGAATAAAAGACATAAGCGCAGGCGGGATATGCCTGAAGCCTTTCTGTCATTTGCCTGTTAACAGCACCCATAAAATAATAATATCTTCCCCTGCCAATGGCGCAATAACGACAACCGGCGCAGTAGTCTGGGCCTCATTGAGAGAAGCGGCTAATGACCCGCCCCAGTATGAGGTCGGCCTGAAATTCATCGGCATGAACAGCGCGACAGAAAGATCAGTCAACAACTTCATCTTCATCAATAAGTTTGCTGCCGAAAAGACATCAAAAACTATATAGAGTCTGTCCATAAACTCGAACATTGAATCGTCATTCCCGCAGTCTGTTGAGCGGGAATCCAGTCTTTATAGTAAGTTCTGGATGCCCGATTAAAGACTTCGGGCATGACAAATTTAAAGAATAACAATTTATGGACAGACTCTAAATAGTGATAAGTGACGAGTAACGAGTGACGGGCTAACCCCGGCTCCCGTCCTGTTCTCATTTATTTAAGTTAAGCCGCCTTTAAACCGATTATATACGCAGGAGGCGAAGCGCTTTTAAACATGAAAAGAAAAAAGCTTGGAGAGATCCTTGTAGAAGAAGGGTTAATCTCAGACGAACAGCTTGATACCGCCCTTATTATTCAGAAAGGGAAAAACAAGAAACTCGGCAAGGTCCTTATTGAGCTCGGCTACATAAATGAGCTGCAGGTAGCTGAAACGCTTACTAAACAGCTTTCACTGCAGATGGTGGACTGCAACGATTATACCCCGACACAAGAGATATTGTCCCTTGTCCCAAAAGAAATTGCTGAGGCCAAGATAGTGCTGCCGCTTGAATTGAGGGGAAAGAACCTTCTGCTTGCAATGGCCAATCCGCTTGACTGGGAGACCATAGAGGACATCTCGTTTGAGACCGGGCTGAAATTGTCTGTTGCTATCTCGTCAGAAAACAATATATTGACTGCGATTGAACGTTTCTATGGCGCTTCGGCTGACACATGGAATTTTCTCAAGGAGCTGCCATCGTATGACGAGGTTGAGTTTCTTAAACAGGAAGATGCGGAAGCCGATGCCAGGCAGGGAATCAGCTATCAGGACAGCGAGGCGCCCCCTATCGTCAGGCTTGTATCCATGATTATAGCCGATGCCGTAAATTCCGGTTCAAGCGATATCCATATCGAGCCGCGTGAAACATACGTGCAGGTGCGCTTCAGGATAGACGGCAATCTGAAAAATATCCATCAATTTGCAAAAAACATCCATGATTCTGTTGTTTCAAGGATAAAGATTATATCGAATCTCGACATTACAAACAGACGGTTCCCGCAGGACGGCAGAAGCGCAATGCGCCTCAAGGACAAAGCCGTTGAACTCAGGATATCGACATTGCCTTCTGTTCACGGCGAGAAAGTCGTCATCCGGCTGCTTGATCCCACTACCGGACTGATTCCTCTCAGCCATCTCGGCATTTCTGCCAACATCATAAGGCCTGTTATTGATATGGTCAGCCAGCCGCAGGGCATGCTGCTTGTCACCGGGCCTACCGGCAGCGGGAAGACAACAACACTATATTCCATACTGCAGCAATTGCGTAACGAGACAAAAAATATAATTACGCTTGAAGACCCGGTTGAATATAAACTTGCTGATATAACGCAGGTCGGAATAAACGACGGTATAGGTTTTTCATTTGCCAACGCTCTTCGATCAGTATTGAGACAGGACCCGGATATCGTCATGGTCGGGGAAATCAGAGACCTGGATACTGCCGAGATTGGGTCAAGGGCCGCGCTGACAGGTCACCTGGTATTAAGCACCTTACATACCAATGATACTATTTCCACAATAACACGGTTGATAGATATCGGACTGAAACCTTTCCTGGTGACAGCCGCTGTCACAGGCGTTATTGCCCAGAGACTTATCAGGAGGATCTGCAGCAACTGCAAAGCGGAAACCCCGGCTCCGGAAGAGCTGACGAGGTTTGAAGTCAAGCAGTTAAAGACATATTACAAGGGGGCCGGCTGCGATAAGTGCAATAACACAGGATATAAAGGCCGGGTCGGCATTTATGAAATGCTGATAATGGACACAAAACTGAAACGTCTTATCTCAAAGAATTACACCGTGGATGAACTGTGGGAGTCGGCAAGGAGTTCAGGGACCAAATCACTCTTTGAAGACGCATGGTCAAAGGTGGAAGAAGGGTTGACGACGGTTGAAGAGGTAATAGCCAAGATCCCTTATCCTCTCTTTTTAAGTGAATCAAAAAAAGAGCCTGTAGGATAAACAACAACTCTACATCGTCACCTTTGTAATAACGCCGTGAAGTTTTTCCGTCGGGAACTCATAAAATCTTATGAAGGTGGGCATCACCCTCTTGATCAGGGAGAAAAATTTCCAGACAGGGTTTCTGGCGGAAATATCTTCGAGGCCGTAATAAACCGCCCTTTCATCGATACCCGCTTCTCTTAAAATATCCTCTGCTGAAATAAGCTCCATGTAACCCACCTGGATCTCAAACGACCTTATCCCGTTTGCGATGTCTTCCCTGTAAAAACCTATGACCCCGTATGGGTCGCTCCTGCTCATAATGGAGATAAAGATATTGTCTTCGTAAACAATGCCGTGAGAAAACATGGTCTGCGTAATGTACGGTGGAATGTTCTGGATGTCCCTGATGAGAAAAAGGGCGGTGCCTCTTATCTTCGGGGCCGTCGCATAAGCGTTGTTGAATTTTTCTATGAACTCTGCAAACGGCATGAAATTCATCATCCGGTAAAGCTGCTTCTGTCCCTGCGTGTAAATCAGAATCAGGGTGAGCGGAATAGCGCCGATAATTAAGGACCAGTAGCCGCCGTGCGGGATCTTATAGAAATTTGAAGACAGGTACAACACATCCACCCCTGTGATAAACAAAGTCAGGAGCGAATACAGAGGCATTTTCTTGAGATAGAAAATCCACATCATCATGATCCCTGTGATCGTCATCGTTCCGGTAACGGCGAGGCCGTAGGCCGCTGCGAGACGGCTTGATTGCCCGAACTCCATCATTATGAACACGACAGCCGCAAGCAGAAACCAGTTCACGGACGCAATGTATATTTGCGATTTTCTCTCAACGGAAGTATAGCCGACTTTTAAGGGAGGCATGATGCGTATTGTTACCGCCTGATAAATGATCGAGAACATGCCGCTTATCATGGCCTGCGAAGCTATAACGGTAGCGATGATGCTGAGGAACAGGAACGGGACGTATAAAGATTTTGCCTGGTCGAATACCATTTCAAAAAGGATGTTCTTCGCATCAGGATGTTTTAGGAGGAAGGCGCCCTGCCCGAAGTAGTTCAGAACAAGCGCGACAAAGACCCCCGTCCATGCCTGTCTGATGGGTTTTGCGCCGAGATGTCCCATGTCCGCATAAAGCGCCTCGCCTCCGGTTGCGCAAAGGATAATCTCTCCAAGCGCGATATATCCCTTCCATCCGTTTTCTATCAGGAAGTTTATTCCGTAGTAAGGATTGAGCGCCTTGAGTATCTCAGGCGCTTCGGATAAAGATATTAGTCCGATTGAAGCAAGGGAAATGAACCAGACGCCCATTATGGGGCCAAAGGCAACAGAAACTCTTTCTGTGCCCTTACTTTGAAAAACAAAAAGGACTATGGCTATCAGTATTGAAATTAATACTATTGTCCCCTGTGAAGTCTTTTCAAAACCCGGTATTAAAACAGAGCCTTCCACAGCGCTGAGGATACTGATGGCGGGGGTAATGACCCCGTCGCCTATGAGCAGCGATATTCCAACAAATGACAGTAATGTTATAAAAACCGCTTTCTTTTTATCGCGAAGGAGAGGGGCAAGAATCTCCTTAAGCACTATAGTCCCTCCCTCTCCTCGAATACTTAATCCCATGGCGAGCCAGTCATACTGGATGAAGACGAGAATCACAAGTGTCCAGATAATTAATGACATGACGCCGAGGACATTACCGGCGGTGGGCTGAAGCAGGAGGAAAACTACGGTCAAGGTATATATAGGGCTTGTACCGATATCGCCGAATACAAGCCCCATCGCTTTAATAATACCTGTCATCGCAAAAACCTTAGAAAGATTTTATTCATATTTTCAAAATTTGAAAACTATATATCATACGTCAGGCTTGTCGATGAAAGCAATGAAATGTTATCGCGGATTTCTCTTGAAAAGCTCCCTCGCCTTTTTAAAGCTATCATGGTACTCTTCTGTCCTGAAATCGGGGTAAGTATACGGCAGGACCTGGTATGATTTGCCTGAGTAAATAAGAGTGACTTCTCCGTATATTCCATTGCCGAGGTATAACCGGTGGGAGTAGTCTTTTGTGGAAACCAGGACGATCTTTGCCGAATCCAAATAACCCGGGTCAAGATTTATTTCCCTACCGCCGCTCTCATTGAGGTACTGTTTTTCAAGCTCGATCGTCTTTAATTTTATCTCTGAGATGAGCTGCGGGTTTATTAATTTCTCAAAGAAGACAAACTTCCTTTTCAGGTCTGCGCCCATCTCTTTTTCATAATAAGCGGAGTGCCGCCACTGCCATACGGCGCTCTCCATGTCCGAAGGCCCGAAGAGGTCCAGGAGTTTTTCCAGGAGCTGGTCAAAGAGGGAAGCATCCCTTGAAAGCATCCCGATAAATAATTTTACAAGATGCGGGTCTCGAAGCGTTTTGTCCATACAGTTGTAATTATAGCAAACATACTGATGTGTTTTTTGGTATGATATTGCAAAGCAATTTGCCTGTCCGATTATCCCCTCCTTGCCAGGGAGGGGAACAAGGGGAGGGGAAAATCTGCGCAACTCCGCGGTAATCTGCGGCTAAAAAAAATGGACTTAGGTGCTTTCGGCAGCATAACATTCGACATCAATTTTCTTTCCAGTCTCATGAGTATCGTGATAATAGATCTGATACTGGCAGGAGACAATGCCGTTGTGATCGCCATGGCTGTCAGGTCTCTTCCCCATGAGCAGAGGAAGAAAGGTATCCTTTTCGGTTCAGGCGCTGCCGTCCTGCTCAGGGTAATTCTGACCTTCTTTGTGGCCCAGCTCCTCCAGGTAAATTACATAAAACTTATAGGCGGCATACTGATTTTATGGATAGCAGTAAAGCTTTTCATGGAAGGCGTGCCTGAGGACAGTTCCGGGAAGGAAGCTACTACGATAACGCAGGCGATCAAAATAATCGTCGTTGCCGATATCACAATGGCAACAGACAATATGCTGGCAGTGGGCGGGGCCTCGCACGGCAACCTGTTCCTGCTCCTGTTCGGTCTTGGTTTAAGCATCCCGTTTATTGTTTTCACGAGCAACCTCCTCTCAAAGCTGATGGACAAGTACCCGGCTATTATCTACATCGGCGCCGCCATACTCGGGAAGGTCGGCGGTGAGATGATCATTACGGACCCTGTTATTGTAAACATGCTGAGCCCCGGCAAGGTGATACAATATGCTGTAGAGATCACCTTTGCTGCCGGAGTTATCGTGGCTGGGAAGCTTTGGATGAAGTGGAAGGTTTCAAGGGAAGAGAAAAAGGACCATGTTCATGAAGACGCTTAATACATTAACCACAGAGGACACAGAGGGATATACTATGGTTTCGTTTTCAAGGAAGAGAGATTCCCGACAAGCGGGAATGACACAATGTTCTGTCATTCCGGCTCGTCCGGAATCTTTTCCTATCTCAGTGGAGGAGACAATATGGCGATACTGACTATATCAAGGGAATTCGGAAGCGGGGGAAGGGAGATAGGGCAGGCCGTAGCAAAGCTTTTAAATTATGAATATGTAGACAAGCAGAATATATTAGCCGACCTGAAGGCCGCAGGCAGTAAGTGGGAAAAGTGGGGAAAAGACCTCGATGAGCACTGTCCGACCCTATGGGAAAAACATGACTGGTCATTCAGGGGATTTTCAGCCCTCGTGCAAAGTTTCATTCTTGATCACGCGCTTAAAGGCAGGGTGGTGATCATGGGAAGGGGCGGGAACTTCCTGCTCAGGGGCATTCCCCCGGCGCTCAGTGTCCGTATCATTGCGCCCGTTGAAAAAAGGCTCGAAAGGATAATGCTTCGTGAATCTGTTGACAGGGAGACCGCAAAGTGGCTTACGGAGAGAACTGATAATGAACGGGATTGTTTTATACGTTCAGTCTACGGTAAAAAGTGGGACGATTCAACTGAATACGACATGGTTGTGGATACCGGAGTTAAATCTGAAGACGAGATCATAAAAACCCTGCACGAAAAACTTCTGGAAAAGCAGCGGTTCGATTCGGAAATTGAAACGCTCCGCATACGCGCTGATGCGGCAAGGGTCAAAGCCGGGTTGCTTACAAACCCCAGGATCTTTGTCCCTACTCTGGATGTTTTTTACGATAAGCACGGGCTTGTCCTGCGGGGGATCGTGCACAACCCCGGAGAACATAAGGCCGTTGAAGAAGAGGCAAAAAAATTGGCCGGAGACCTGCCGCTGAAATGCGAGCTCCACTACAGAGGAAAGCATCAGTCTTAAAAATATCTTTACTCTGTCTTCGCTGCTGGAAGAGTAATAATAACCTTTGTAAACTTCTCCGGCTCGCTCTCGATCCTGAGACTGCCGTCGTGGTCTTTTATAATGCCGTAACTGATGCTCAAACCAAGACCGGTCCCGCTGCCTGAAGGTTTTGTAGTAAAAAACGGGTTCATTACTTTATGCAGGATGCCGGAAGGGATTCCGGTTCCATAATCAAGGAAGCTGACCCGCGCATACTGATTATAATGCGACAAAGCCGTTTCCCCTTTTATCTCGATTTTTTTGAATTCATGTGCGCCGGGATACTTCTGATTAAGGGCATATCTTGCGTTATTAAGAACATTCAAGAAAACCTGCTGCAATTGCTGGGGGTTTGCCATGACAGGAGGCAGATATTCGGGGATATCGATATTTATATGAATATTGTCCTTTTGAATCTGCGCCATTGTCAGAGTCAATGTATCGGACAGGACGTCCTTGATACGAACGGATATCTTTTCGTCCTTTCCCGCCCGTGCAAAAGACAGGAGACTGTGAACAATTTCGGCTACTCGGCTGCCTTCTTTTATAATCCTGCTTGCCAAATTTTCTTCCCTTGTTCCGGCCGGCATTTTATCTGCCAGTAACTGCGCATAATTGATTACTCCGTTGATGGGGTTGTTGATCTCATGGGCAATGCCGGCGGCAAGCTCCCCTAATGACGCGAGATGTCCTGCGCGCAGCATCTCTGCCTGCATATTAGTCTTCTCTGTTATATCGGCAGCCACCACAACAACGCTCTTTATACTGCCGTCTTCACCCTTCACAGGAAAAGACCGTTCATCGAAAAATTTGCCGTTAGAGGTTGAGACCTGCAATACTTCCGCAGATCCTGTCTCAAAACTCCTGAGTGCTGCGCATCTTTCACAGGGGACAGAACGGCCGTGGCATAATTCATAACAGCGCCTGCCTGTTATCTCGTTGATCCCTTTTCCGAGATATATAGAGGCGCCCTCATTCGCCCACATGACGGTGAGGCTATCATTTAGCTGGAACAAAGGATCACGGATACAATCAAGGACTGTCCGGAACTGGAGAGAAAGCTCCCTGAACCTCTCCTCGCTTTCACGAAGCGTCTTTTCGGTGCGATATATAGTTCTGATGGGAAGCAGCCACACAATAAGAAATACTCCCAAACCAAGAGGAAGCATCAATAATGCCGCCACCCCCGTTTGTTTTATGATCGGACGCAGAGAACGGGATATTTCGACCTTGCCTGCAACGGCTCCTGAATCATGGATGTTTTCCGACCGCGTGATAATCGGAAATTCCAATATGTCCGCATTCTCTGCAACGAGTTTATTGCTTAAGTTCAGGATGCGCCTTATCTCCGCGTCTCCCCTGATTGGACGGCGTGAAAGGTACTCCTGAAGTCTCAGTTGCTGGAACTCCCACATTTCAGGATTTGCGCTGATCATAGTTGTAATGTTTCTTGCATTAATCTCCGCTTCAGCCTCAAGCGCGCCTGCCATATTTTGATAAGAAACAAAGAAATATCCAAGCGGGAAAACGACCATAACTATAAAAATAACTGTCCCGGAGAGGACAGTGATTATGCGGCTTATGTTTTTAGATACCTTCACTACTTGTCCATTTTATTGCCTGTCACAGCAAGATTGTCGAGAGCTTCAAGTATCTCTACGCCTTTTTCAGACTGAATGAAATCCAGAAACCCGCGGGCCAAAGCTGACGGCTTCTGCTTCGTCACAATGTAAAGCGCTTTACTGAGAGGGTATATCCCTTTTGCAAGGGCTTTAACACTTGGCTCCACGTTATTATACGCAAGTATTTTTACGTGACGCATCTCGGAAGTGATCTGTGTCAAAGTGGAAAATCCGGCAGCGCCTGGAGTTCTCTCAATCAGATCGACATTCTCCTGATCGGTCGGCGCCGTAAGCATCCCTGCCCTCAAAGAAGCGGCTTCAAGCGCCTCGTTCATTTCAGGTGATATTTTCCTGATAACTAAAGTATCGCTGTCGGAAGCCGGGCGGAGGATCAGGCGTATGCGCTGCCCGTCCGGCCATTTCTGTTTTTTCCCTTTATAAATCTCTACAATTTCCCCGGTGGTCAGTCCTGATATTTTCACGCTTTTATTTACAACAAAGACCATGGGAGTTCTTGCATATTCAATTACTGATAAACCCGTTTTCAGCTCTTCATCCTTCAGCGCCCTTCCGCTCAGCCCTATATCTACCGAACCTTCCGCAACTGCCTTGACCCCGCCGGTGCTCCCAAGGCTCGGGAATATTTTTACTTTTATGCCGGGATGCGATTGTTCAAAAACAGCGCCGAGCACTTTCATGGCGCCCAGCGCGCTTCCGACACCGCCTATCTTCAATTCATTTTCTGCTGAATATACATATGGAGCAGAAAAAAAACTTAGAGTTATCGAGAGGGCCGACAGTACCATGAAATATAAGCTGTTAGATTTGTAATTCATTTCCACCGCCCCATTTTTACTATCTATAGTTTATCTTATTTTAACAATTCCGGTAATGAAGATAACAGAAAGAGGCGAAAATCCGCGTCCTGATGTTATTCGGGATAATTCGGGGAACTTCGTGGTCAAAAATTTTTTTAGATTAATCGCCGGGTAGAGGTGTTACGGCTTGCAGACTTTGACGCAGAGGCCGCAGATGTACTGTCCAACGTTGTATTCCCTGGCAAAGTATTTCAATTTTTCGAGGCAGGCTGCTTTGTCCCAGTCCCTGTAGGAATCCCTGATTGCAGACACGGGGCATATCTCGATGCACTTTCTGCATCCGCCGCAGTCTCTTTCAAGAAGCGTATCTGTCTGCAAAGGCATGTCGGTCAGGACAGTAGCAATTCTAATTCTGGAGCCTGCTTCAGGATGCACCAGCAGGTTGTTCCTCCCTATCCATCCGAGTCCGGCCCGCAGAGCCACCATCTTGTGCGAGAGGTGGGCTGTCTGCTTTACCCAGTCTACGATCTGACTTGCAGGAACAGGAAGGGCATTATATCCTTTGTCCTGTATGGCAAGAGATATTTTCAGGGCGGTTTGATCGAGCAGGAGGTTGACCATCTTGTAATGGTGCAGATAGTGACGGGTGGGGCCGGTCACGCAGCTCTTGAGGACCGAAGCGGAGACCCTCGCTCCTATGGAAACCCCCAATGACAAACCCTCTGTCTGGTCCAGCGGGAGAGCGTCAAAGTGAGATCTCAGGTCCTCAACATTGGCGACGCCGAACGCGGTCAGTCCCCCTGAAAAAGCAATGTCTTTAAGCTTCTTATACATAGTTTAAAAAGTAAGATTCAAAGACTCACAAAATTACCACAGAGACACAGAGGCACGGAGAAGAGCCAGGAGTAGAACGGAAAGTTTTTTATTTAGTTTTCTCTGTGTCTCAGTGACTCAGTGGTTTATTCTTACAAATACTTCTCAAGTATTTTGATATTCTCAGGATTGGTCCACTCTTTTGGTCCCACTAACTTTTCCCTGACTATTCCGTCTTTATCAATAATAAAGGTTTCGGGAACGCCTGTTATCCCGTATAGCTTCGCCATATCATTTTCAGGGCTTAAGAGCGTTGGAGGGCTGACAGGCTGCGTCCTGTAATAGTCAGAAAGATTGGCCGGGTCGTCTCTGAACAGAACGCCCAACATCTGAAAGGGCTTGCCCTGCATCTTCTGGAAGAGGGCTTCCTTGTAAGGGGCTTCAGATTTACACGTAGTGCACCAGGTGGCCCAGAAATTTAAAAATACAACTTTGCCCTTGAGGTCAGCGAGCTTCCATGTATTGCCGTTTGCGTCCCTTAATTCAAACGCAGGGGCAGGCTTGCCTACCGACGCGATTTCCGTGTATTTCTTTTCCTTTGGAAGGAGCAGTAATGCAGCAAGACAAACTGCGATAATGATTACCAGAACAAGACCTTTATGTTTCACAACAACCTCCTGAATAGTGAATTGAAATTATTATAACTTAAAACCCGCTTTGAGTGTTAAAGCTGAGATGTCATTCCCGCAGTCTGTTGAGCGGGAATCCAGTCTTTTCAATAAATTCTGGATGCCCGATTACTGACTTCGGGCATGACGAAAATAAAATGAGTCAGTTTATGGACAGACGCTCATTAGTATTTACGCTTCAGCAGACACACGGCCTGAGCGGCAATCCCTTCGCCTCTGCCGGTAAAACCCATGCCTTCATTTGACTTGGCTTTTATGTTGATCGAATATAAAGGGATGCCTGCCTTTGAGATGTTCTCTTTCATTTTTTCAATATACGGCAGAAGCTTTGGCTTTTCAGCGATGACAGTTGAATCAATGTTGACGATATCAAAGCCTTTCTGTTTCATCAGCTCTACAGTCTTTGTGAGGAGATCAATGCTTGAAGCATTTTTCCATTTCGCATCAGTATCGGGGAAGTGCCTGCCGATGTCTCCTTCTCCCAACGCCCCGACGATCGCATCAATTATCGCATGACACAGGACATCCGCATCGGAATGACCGAGCAGGCCTTTTTCAAAAGGGATCTCCACCCCGCCGAGGATGAGCTTCCTCCCCTCGACCAATCTGTGCGAGTCGTAACCGGTCCCGATTCTCATTATAAATTCACCCTTGCCATCAGCCACTCCGCCAGCTCCATGTCTTCCGGCGTTGTGACCTTAATATTATAAGGACTGCCCGTGATAATTTTGACCCTGCCGCCGATCTTTTCTACGAGCGCCGCGTCATCCGTCGCGTATGATCCTTCAGCGTATGCCGCGTCATATGCCTTTTTAATTACGCCGAAAGTAAAAGCCTGCGGGGTCTGGATTGCGCGGATGTTCTCCCGGTCCATGGTAGTGACCACAACATTATCAGAAGAAACCTCTTTCAGCGTGTCTTTTACAGGTATGCCTGGAATGACCCCGTCAAAGTTTTCTAAATCGCTGATGAGATTTTCAATTAAGCCTTGGGGAATGAACGGCCGCACACCGTCGTGTATCAACACGATACTCTCTGGATCAATTCCTGTCTGTTCAAGAAGTTTCAGCGCGTTGTAAATGGAGTCCTGTCTTTCCTTTCCTCCGGGGGCAATCCGTTTTATCTTTGAGAGATCATGCGCCTTGACCAGTTCATGCCCGTTTTCAATGTCCTCGGCCTTGAGCGCAGGCACCACTTCGGAGATCAATTCTTCACTGTTGAGCCTTTTTAAAGTGTGGACTATGAGGGGGACGCCGTTAAGGTCCGCAAAGGTTTTCTTAATGGATGCGTTGAACCTTTTACCCAGGCCGGCTGCCGGAACTATAGCGATCACTTTTTTTGTCATTAACTTATTAACCACATAGAACACGGAGACAATTCAAGAATAATTAAGCCACAGATTATGTTACTTGATCTGCGGGACCCGCGAAATCTGCGGCTAAGAAATCCTAATGCCGCGCCGCCTTTGCCTCTTCCCTGTCAGCATCTTCCTTTAATCTTGCGAATATCATGCGGCCCGCGGTGGTTTGCAGCACGCTCGTAACGACAACATCGAGCTGCTGGTTTATCAGTTTTCTCGCGTTGTCAACAACCACCATTGTGCCGTCATCAAGGTAGCCCACGCCCTGGTTATATTCTTTCCCCTCTTTGACTATAAAGATATTCATCGTCTCACCGGGCAGGACAACGGGCTTTATGGCGTTTGCAAGCTCATTGAGATTCAGCACCGTGACTCCCTGAAGCTCAGCGACTTTATTCAGATTGAAGTCATTGGTGATTATCTTTGCGCCAAGCAGTCTGGCTAACGCGACAAGTTTTGAGTCTACCTCTTTTATCTTCGGGAAATCTTCATCGATAATTTTCACCGTGACATTAGATAGTTTCTGCACCCTGTGAAGGATGTCAAGGCCTCTCCTGCCGCGCGCCCTCCTGAGGGAATCAGTAGAGTCAGCGATATGCTGAAGCTCCTGCAGGATGAACTGCGGGATGATAAAAGTCCCTTCGATGAAACCTGCCTCGCATACATCAACGATCCTGCCGTCGATGATTACGCTGGTGTCAATGATCTTGGCGTGTTCTTCCTCGACCCTGGTTTTAAAGGCCTTCACTATGTTTTGCAGGGTAAAGTCTTTCCCCCCCCTTAGCCCCAAAAGCAGCCCGCTGTAGCCGAATAGCGCATTAATGACAACACCGATATAAGTCCCGTCAACGTTTGTGAAAACGGTTTTAATGGGGAGATAAATAAGCTTTGCAAACAAAAGCCCGACTGAGAGGCCTATCAGCCCGCCGACTATTGTACCGAAACCGATCATGGTGAGCACATACTCTAAGATGAGGGCGATTACGCCGACTCCGGCGCCCCAGAAAACACCCTGATACGATGCGCCTGTGCTCATCCCGATAATAAATCCGCCTGCTGTAAAGATTAAGAAAAAAATGACCCTGTAAAGCATAACCACGTCCTTTTTTTAAGAATAAATTTTCAAGGTGATATAAAATTTGTTGCTGCCCCTGTTAATAAAAAGGAGCAGAGTATCTCCTTTCCTGACGTTAGCAACCGTGCTGTTAAAATCACGTATGTTTTTAATGCTTCTTTTGTTGATTTCCTGAATGACGTCTCCTTTTTTCAGTCCCGCGTCTTCAGCGGCGCTGTATGGTTCCACCTTGACTATTACAACGCCTTTCTCATCCTTCGGCAGGTCCAGTTGTTTTGCTATCTCCTGCGTCATGTTCATCACGCTGAAGCCAGCGAGGGTATGCTCATCAGGAGATTTTTTTTCTTCCTGCTCCTGCGGGGCCGCCTGCGCCAATTCCTGCGGGAATTCCGTTACGTTTGCAACAAGTGTAAGCGTCTTGCCGTCCCTCATCACTTTCAATTTTATCTTGCTTCCCACATTGCTTTGAGCGATCATGTTGCGGAGGGACTCCACATTTTTGATTTCCTTATCGTCAACTTCAATAATTATATCACCTCTTCTTAAACCTGCCTTTTCAGCAGGACTTCCTTTAAGTATCTCCGTGATAAGGGCGCCTGCGGATTTGTTCATTCCGAACTCCTTTGCAAGTTCGGGGGTGAAGTTCTGTATCGTTATCCCCAGCCATCCGCGGGTGACCCTGCCATTTGTTATGAGCTGTGTCATTACCGATTTGGCCATGTTGCACGGAACGGCAAAACCTATCCCCTGATATCCGCCCGTTCTTGAGAAGATGGCGGTATTAATGCCGATCAGCTCGCCTTTTATGTTTACAAGGGGGCCGCCTGAATTGCCGGGGTTTATTGCCGCGTCGGTCTGGATAAAATCTTCATAATCCGCGATGCCTACATTTGCCCTGCCGATTGCGCTGACTATTCCCATTGTAACGGTATTGCTCAGGCTGTAAGGGTTGCCAAAGGCAAGTACAAATTCGCCTACCTGGATTTTGTCCGAATCCCCCCATTTTATTGCGGGGAATTTCTCAACCGGGATCTTTATGACCGCAATGTCCGTCTTCGGATCAGACCCGATGATCTTGCCTTTATAATTTTGCTGGTCATACACGGTAACCTGTATCTCATCGGCCTTTTCAACTACATGAGCATTTGTAAGAATGTATCCGTCGGGAGATACTATTACTCCGGATCCGAGACTCTGTTCTTTCCATTTTTTCGGCATCTTATGATGGGGTTCGAATAAATCGGGGAACTGATCGTCGAAGAGGTCCGAGAAAGGTTTGGCGTCTCTTTCCACAATCTTTGAAGTGGAGATATTTACTACAACGGGGCTTATGACTTGTACAATCTCTGAAAAGGCGTTGCTTTCCCCTGAGAGCTCTTTTGGTATATGGAAGTTATAAACATATGGCGGGCTGGTAGATTTAGCGGGGAATATATTTACGCGATTTCCTATCAAATAACCAGCGATTAAAGCAACAAACACAAAAATCAGTAAAGTCGTCTTTTTCATTAAACAAATTATACATCCGATAGTTTGACCTTGTAAACCCTGCTTAATTATTATATTTTCACGGTTGATTAGAAAGAGCGCATGTTATATTCTTAATAAATATTTAATAATGAAATCCCAATGACCAATAGCCAAATAACAAAAAGATGAATGTCCAATCATACATAAGGCATATAGAGAAGCTTGATAAACAGTACCTCTGGCATCCTTTTACCCAGATGAAGGAATGGGCTGAAGAACCGCCCGTAATTATTACGGAGGGACGCGGACCTTTCCTGAAAGACATTTCCGGCAAATGGTACATTGACGGCGTGTCGTCTCTATGGGTGACGGTCCACGGCCACCGGAAGAAAGAGATAGACGACGCGATAAAAAAACAGGTCGACAAGATCAGCCACTCCACCTTGTTAGGGCTCACACATCCCCCGGCAGTTTTATTGGCGGAGAAACTGATGAAGCTTATTCACTCGTCGCCCGTCACTCGTCACCCGTCACTTCAAAGAGTTTTTTACTCCGACAACGGCTCAACTGCTGTGGAGATAGCGCTGAAAATGGCCTTCCAGTACTGGAGGCATAAAGGGGTCAAGGGCAAAAAAACATTTCTCACACTTAATAACGCATATCACGGCGATACATTGGGCGCGGTAAGTGTCGGCGGGATCGACCTGTTTCACTCTATATTTTCTCCGCTCCTGTTTAAAACCTTTAAAGTGCCATCGCCTTATTGCTACAGGTGCGGGCCTGGTAAAAAATATCCTTCGTGCAAACTGTCTTGTCTTCATGAGATGGAAAAGATAATGAAGAAACATCACGGGGAAATAGCCGCTTTGATCATTGAGCCGCTTGTTCAGGGGGCCGGAGGCATGATCATGTCGCCGCCCGGTTATTTAAAAGGGGCCAGGAAGCTGTGCAGCAGATACGGCATCCTTATGATCGCCGATGAGGTTGCAACGGGCTTTGGAAGGACCGGCAGGATGTTTGCCTGCGAACATGAAGACGTAAGCCCCGACATCCTTTGCCTTGCAAAGGGAATAACAGGAGGCTGCCTGCCGCTTGCCGCTACGGTCACGAGCGAAGAAGTTTACAGCGCGTTTCTTGGTGAATATAAAGAATTGAAGACCTTTTTCCACGGGCACACATACACCGGCAATCAGCTCGCATGTGCCGCAGCCCTTGCCAACCTGGATCTGTTCAAAAAAGAAAAGACCTTAAACAGGATGCAAAAGAAGATTGATGTCCTGAAGAAAGAATTGGAGAAGATGAATTCATTTTCTCATGTCGGGGAAGTTAGGCAGAAAGGTTTTATGGTCGGCATCGAACTTGTGAAGAACAAGAAGACAAAGGAGCCTTATCCTCTCGAAGAAAAAACAGGCTGGAAGGTCTGCTGCCGTGCAAGGGAAAAAGGCTTGCTGATACGGCCCCTCGGCAGTGTTGTAGTGCTGATGCCGCCGCTCAGCATATCTCACCAGGAATTAAAAAGCCTCGTACGGTTGACCGCCGAGGCCGTAAAAGAAGTCACAGGATAAGCCTGTCTCAGTTCAATCTTCTATCCAGGAACTCTTCGAGATACTGGAGCAGCTTCGGGTTATTGACCGAAACAATATAGTAATCATCTTCCGGGTCGCATTTGTAATAGGCAAGAAAATCCCTGTATAACTTTTTCCGGTCAGTGTTGAAAACCATGTAGTTGTACATGCTCTATCCTCTCTCCAGCATTGCCGTGTTTCCTGATATTATTATCGGAATATGGAGGGGAAAGCTTTAGTGTTTTTAGTAAAAAAACCACTGGGACACAGAGGTAATTTTGTCCTCTGTGTCTCAGCGCCTCTGTGGTCAACCTGGTTATTATTAATAACTACTTATGCGTTTCACAGGTTGCTGAACCGCAGCAGGATGAGGCCCCGCAGCTTGTAAATCCAAAGACACTATAAAGCGGGCACCAGCCTATGAAAGATGTAATGAGAGGCACAAGCCCTATCACGCCCAGCCAGCTCTTAAAGTAAACACCCAGGCCAATGGCTGCAAGTCCTGCGACAATCCTTATCGTCCTGTCTGCACTTCCTATATTTGCTTTCATGATTCTTACTCCTTTCAGGTTTAATTATTATCTGATTCAACTTTAACAGGTGGGAATCAGATTGTCTGTGACAATGTTACAGAAGCGAAGATTAATCTCTCTTAGGGTCTAATTCCCCGCCGCTTGCGGCGAGTATAATAGATGACGTGAGCATCTATATACATAAGAGCCATAATGTCAGTGTATTGCTGTATCATTTTGTCTTTCCAACGAAGTATCGACGCATGGTT
>JACQZF010000067.1 GCA_016213945.1 Nitrospirota bacterium
TCAAGCGCTACCTTCGCCTTGAACTCCCCTGAATATCGATTCCTTTTCGTCTTGCTCATCTCGGTCTGACCTCCTTCGTCTTTCGTGTCGTTTTACACTTTACACGATTGTCCGATTTTTGGGGTCCACCTCAATATCCCGGGTGAAAAGGTCCCGCTTGACGGGGTTGTGATCAGCGGCGAGTCTGAAGTTGATGAGTCTCTTATTACCGGTGAATCAAGGCCTGTTATGAAGACCTCCGGCTCCAGGATTATCGGAGGGAGCATGAATCTCTACGGCACACTGATATTTGAAGTTACCGCTACAGGAAAAGAGACCGTGTTGTCCGGCATTATAAAGGCTGTTGAAGACGCGCAGAACAAGAAACCGCATATACAGAGACTGGCAGACAGGATTGTCGGCGTCTTTGTTCCCGCTGTTCTCATAATATCCGCCTTGACAGTCGCGTTTTATCTATTGAACGGCGCGCCCGTGCAGCGCGCATTGATGACAGGCATCTCAGTGCTTGTTATTGCATGCCCGTGCAGTCTGGGGCTTGCAACTCCGTTGTCTGTTCTGATGTTTACAACCATGGCGTCATCAAAAGGGGTTTTGATCAAAGGCGGCGACGTGATCGAGAATGCAAGCAGGTTGACCGGCGTGATATTTGACAAGACTGGCACCATAACTATCGGCAGACCCGTGCTGAAGGAGGTTGTCGTTTTAGATAATAATATAAATAAAGAACACGTCATATCGCTTGCAGCCTCCATTGAAAGACTGTCGGAGCACAGCATAGGACACGCAATAACAGAAGCTGCAAAGGGACTTGAACTATTTAACGTTTCAGAATTCAGGGCGACAACAGGGAAAGGCGTTGAGGGGACATTAGACGGTAAAAGGATATTTATCGGCAACAGGATTTTTATGAATGAGAATAATTCAGGGGTGACGTCTCTAAATGAGGATATATTGCAATTTGAGAGAAACGGCGATACAGTTGTTTATATGGCATGGGACAAAACAGTGCGGGCGGTATTTATAATCTCCGACATTATCAGAAGTGAGGCATTGGAGGCGGTAGATAAACTTAAGGGGATGGATCTTGAGACATTTATTATCAGCGGTGACAATAAAACTACCACTGATTCGATAGCATTGGCAGTTGGAATTAACAACGCAATATCAGAGGCATTGCCCGTGAACAAGAAAGAGGTAATTGAAGATATCCAGAATAGAGGCGGTAATGTTTTAATGGCGGGCGACGGCATCAATGACGCGCCTGCTCTGACAGAGGCGTCGGTAGGCATGGCAATGGGACGCGGAACGGATATCGCGATGGAAAGCGCTGACGCAGTGCTGGTCAGAAACGACCTGAAGTCCTTGGAGTTCTTCATCCAATTGTCGCCGCAGGGGCAATGGCAGCAAGCTCTCTCTTTGTAGTAGGAAACTCTCTTCGGATAATGAGGATAGCGGCATAATGGAGACGGATGTAGTGTCTTTACCCTTTGCTCTATGCCCTATGCACTGAATTATGTGGACGATATATTTTTTAATAGTGCTTTCAATAATCCTCGGCATCGGGGCATGGCTGTTCTTTTTGTGGTCGGTGAAAAGCGGCCAGTATGATGACGCGGAGAGGCCAAAGCACAGGATGATGGATGATGATACAAAAACAGACTGATATGTTGTATCATTAAAAATTATGGCATTCGTAATAGCATTAGCAGGCAAAGGCGGCACGGGCAAGACGACCATTGCGGCGCTGACAGTCCGTTACCTTGTTGAAAAAAAACGCAAGGCGGTCCTCGCGGTCGACGCCGACAGCAACTCGTGTCTGAATGAAGCGCTCGGCGTGCCGGTGCACGCAACGATCGGCGGCTTGCGTGAAGAGTCTCTTGCCAAGGTGCGAAGCGGCGCCGAACGCCCCGGCGGGATGAGCATGGAACAGCTCTTTGACTACCAGGTTCAGCAGTCCGTGATTGAGGCAAAAGGGTTCGACCTCATGGTAATGGGCAGGCCCGAAGGCCCCGGCTGCTACTGCGCCGCAAATAATATAATCAGGAAATATACTGACAAGCTTTCCGAGAAATATCCTTATGTCGTTATCGACAATGAAGCCGGAATGGAACATTTGAGCAGGCGCACTACTCATAAAGTCGACCTCCTGCTTGTGATCAGCGACCCTACACAGAAGGGACTTCAGACCGCAAAGAGGATAAACAATCTCGTTGACGAGCTGGCCTTAGACATAAACAGACGCGAGTTGATTGTAAATAGAATATCGTCTGAGAACTTTGACAGGCTCAAAAATGTTTCAGGAGGATTACCTTTTGAAAAAGCCTTTAACATCCCTGAAGATGAAAACATTTTCAACCTCGACCTTGAAGGCAAACCTGTCTTCGCCCTGCCCTCCGATTCTGTCGCGGTTAAGACGGTGTTTGAATTATTGGACTCCTGCAATATCCCTTAAGATACTACTTATAATTATCATGCTCGTTATTAAGTCCAACCCTTAAGGACCCTTCTATTTATTTTTTTTATTATCAAATAATGATGCATTTTTCTATTTTCCATATGTTATAATTTTAGACTTTGCTTCTAAGCAGTTATGTGATCACTGCAAGAAAAACCTAAAAGGAGAAACAAGCATGATTATCATTGGCGAAAAAATAAGCGTTATTGCCAAGAAAGTTAGAGAGGCCATGAACGCCCGTGACCCAAAGCCGATCCAGGAGCTTGCAAATGCGCAGTGGAAAGCCGGAGCTCATTTCATAGATGTTAATACCGGCCCTGCCGAGGAAAAAGGCGAGGAATTGATGACATGGATGGTGCAAAGCATTCAGGCTGAAGTCCACGCGCCGCTCTGTCTGGACACCACCAATGCTTCCGCGCTTGAAGCCGGCCTCAAGGCCCACAATAACCAGTGGGGAAGACCTCTCATTAATTCAACATCGAACGATCCTGAAAGGTTTGGAATGCTTGAGCTTGCGGCAAAGTACAACGCCCAGATAGTAGCGCTGACCGTTGGCAAAGGCGGTTTGCCTGCTGATGCCGAAGAGAGATGCGGGATCGCAGCGGAGATCATGGCCAGGGCGGCAGAGTTTGGAGTGCCGCTTGAAGACATCTTCCTTGATCCCCTCATTCTCCAGGTTTGCACAACACAAGATCAGGCGATGCATTCCATTAAGGCTATCAAGATGTTTCAGGAATTGAATGATCCTCCCATGAAAACAGTCGTGGGGCTCAGCAATATTTCAAACGGCGTCCCAAAAAATATGAGGGGCCTCATAGACAGGGTCTATCTGACATTATTAATGTATGAAGGCCTGACGGCGGCTATCATGAACCCTCTTGATAAAGAACTTATGGACACGTTAAAAACAACAGATGTCTTTTTGGGTAAAACGCTTTACGCGCATTCGTATCTGGAAATGTAAAAACAGCTATCAGAAATCAGCATTCAGCAGTCAGCCAAGAAAATTCTTAAGCTGATCGCTGAGAGCTGAAAGCTGATTGCCTAAAATTTTGGAGGTTGATATGGCATACGTTGTTCCGAAAGAATCCTGCAGCGGCAAAGTCTTAAATGTTGATTTCGGGAAAGGCAATAAGGCCCTTAATATCGGCGGAGAAAATTGTCTTCCTTTTTTATCATTTGAAGGCGAGCTGCCAAACCGTCCTGTTATCGCATACGAGATCCAGGACATCCCGCCGGTGGACTGGCCTGACACCGTACAAAACGCGTACAAAGACGTCAGCGGCGATCCTGTCACATGGGCGAAATACTGCCAGAATGAATTAAAGGCAAAAGCCATTGCGCTCAGGCTGGTAAGCACACATCCCGACAGGGACAACCACTCTGCCGAAGACGCGGCAATAACGATAAAGGACGTCCTGTCAGCCATTGAAGTACCGCTTATCATACTTGGCTCCAATCATATAGAAAAAGACGCAACCGTACTTGTTGCCGCTGCCGAGGCCGCAAGCGGATACAATTGCATAATCGGAAAGGCCCAGGAAGGGAACTACAAGACAATAGTAGCAGCCGCCCTCGCCCACAACCATAAATTAATAGCCATGTCCGAGCTTGATATAAACCTTGCCAAGCAGCTAAACATCCTCATCACCCAGATGGGTTTTGATAAAGAGAAACTGATCACGGACCCCATGTGTTCAGCACTCGGCTACGGTCTTGAATATACCTATTCGGTCATGGAGAGGATCAGGCTTGCCGGTCTTATGCAGAACGACGCAACCATGCAGCCGCCTATACTGGGCGACGTCGGGATGTATGTATGGAAAGTTAAAGAAACAGTCGCGTCTGAATCCGACGTCCCTGAATGGGGCACACTCGCAGAAAGAGGGGTCGCATGGGAAGCAATGACGGCAACAGGCATGATCATTGCCGGCACAAACCTTCTGATCATGAGACATCCGAAGGCGATTGAGACGGTTGAAAAAACGATAGCAGAGCTTATATAGATGCAGAGATATCAGTCTGTCATTCCCGCTTGCCGGGAATCCTTCTTAACAGTTTCTTTTAAAGAATGATTCCGAACAAGTCGGAATGACCTGAACAGTAATTCTGAAGATTTAACAAATATGGAGGATTAAGATGGCATTAACCGGTGTTCAGATATTTAAATTTCTCCCCAAGACAAACTGCAAAAAATGCGGTTTCCCCACATGCCTTGCGTTTGCAATGGCGCTCGCTCAGGGCAAGATATCGCTTGAAAAATGTCCCGATGTCTCAGAGGAAGCAAAGAAGACCCTCGGCGAAGCCTCTGCCCCGCCGATAAGGACCTTTGCTCTCGGCGCCGGAGACAATGCGGTAAAGCTTGGCGGAGAGACCGTACTTTTCAGGCATGACAAAAAATTCTTCAATCCATGCGCGTTGGCAATTAATATAAAAGACAGCCTCGGCGATGATGAACTTGTTGAAAATGCAACCTGGGTTGCGACCTCTGAACTAAACCGCGTAGGACAGAAGCTCAGAGTTGACGCCATCTCAGTTGAATATGCATCAAACAATAGCGCACAATATGAAAAGGCCGTGAAACTTGTAGCTGAAAAGGCGCCTGATGCAGCGATCATACTGAACTGCAAAGATGCTGTCGCTGCAGAAGCTGCGGTCAAGGCGATTGCAGCGCGCAAGCCCCTGATCTACGCTGCTACTAATGAGAACGCTGACGCAATGGCAAATATCGCCAAGACACACGGTGTCCCGCTCTGCGCCAGCGCGCAGGGTCTTGAGGCTTTGAGCGCGCTCACAGAAAAATTACAGGGGCTGGGGGTAAATGATATTGTGCTTGACTCTGGAGCAAAAACAGCAAAAGAGATCATCGAGCACAACACACAAATAAGGCGGTCAGCTCTTAAGAAGGGTTTTAAACCGCTCGGATTCCCTGTTCTTAACTGCGTGATACGAGAGGATTCCATTCTCGAAGCGACCATTGCATCAGTGGCGATAGCAAAGTATGCATCAATTGTTATTCTCAGCAGCATCGAGAAGTGGAAGAACCTTGTGCTCTTCACATTGAGGCAGAACATATATACTGACCCGCAGGTGCCGATGCAGGTTGAGCAGAAGATTTACAATATCGGCGAACCGACCGCCGAGTCGCCTCTGATGATCACTACAAATTTCTCATTGACATACTTTATAGTTTCAGGCGAAATAGAAAACAGCAAGGTACCAAGCCGTCTTGCCGTTATGGACTCCGAGGGACTTTCAGTTCTCACCGCATGGGCGGCGGGTAAATTCACCGCTGCAAAGATCGCGCAGTTCATAAAAGACAGCGGAATTGAAGGCCAGATAAAGCACAAGGAACTTATTATCCCCGGACAGGTCGCCATCCTCAGCGGCGCGCTTGAAGACAAACTTGAGGGATGGAAGATCACGGTAGGACCGAGAGAGGCAAACGCCATTCCGACGTTCCTGAAAGGCAGAGTTGCATGACTGCTTTTAAAGAGTTGATAAATTTGTCATTCCCGCAAGCGAAGCGCGTCGGGAATCCTTCCGAAGAAAGATTCCGGACAAGCCGGAATGACAGTCGAATAAACTTTATCAACTTGCATTACAGATTGAGTTATTTTAGAATTATTCTCAGTTGATAATATGGTATAATTTATTGTGCCGATGCAAAGATACAGACAGCTTCAAATTAAATTAACGCCGCAGCGGCTTGCGATATTGAGTTATCTCAACGGTAACAAGACGCACCCGTCGGCTGAAGACATATATAAGGCAGTCAAGAAGCAGTTTCCGACAATGTCTTTCGCAACGGTCTATAACACTCTTGAGGCGTTAAAAAACCGGGGCGGTGTCATGGAGCTCAAAATTGACGACAAGAGAAAGCGATATGATCCTGACAGCACGAAACACCACCATTTCATTTGCACAAAATGCAGGAGCATTGTCGATATATTTAAAGATTATAAACTCAGCCTGCCGGACGAATTAAAAAAAGGATTCGACGTAACAGGCAACAGCATAGAATTTTACGGCACATGCAGGAAGTGCAAGAAAGGCAGTGAACAGTGAAAAGATGAAAGCACAACAGACTTTCTTACTATTCACTAACTGCTTTCACTAAATATACAGGAGGTTGAAATGTCAAAGATAATAGCCTCTGCCGCCATCAAGGCTGCACACGTGCTCGTTAATAGAGCAGAGGATATGCTTGAAAAAGCTATTGCAGAAAAAGGCAAAGATTTTTTATTTGAGTTCCCAGACACCGCATTTTATCTTCCAATGATATACGCGATGACGGCATTCCCGGTCAAAACGCTTGCGGATATGAAGGTTGCCCTAAGCATGACTAAAGAAATGCTTCACGATGAACCTGAGGAAAAACTCTGGAAACCATATTTGGGAGAGGCGCTTGACTCCGGAATGGCAACTCTTTTCGCTGAGGAAATTATTCTCGCTTTGAGATACATTAACGGCATGGAGCCGTGCACGGACCCGGAGACCGGTTATGTCTACAACGGCTTCATCACGGACACCATTCAGCGAAACCTCGGCATCCAGCTTGTTGACGGCAGAATGCCGGGATTCGCCGCAATCATCGGAGCGGCCCCTGACGAAGATACGGCAGTGAAGATCGTGAGGGAATTGCAGGAAAAAAACATCCTGATATTCCTTTCAGGTCAGGCAAAGGATAAAAACGGACAGTTGACCAGCGTAACGCGTCAGCTTCTGAAACAGAATGTCGCGCTGGGCTGGGAGACATACATCGTCCCGCTCGGCCCCGATACGGAACATACACTGTATGCGCTTGACTGGGCAATAAGGGCGTCACTAATATTCGGCGGCAAGAAACCAGGCGACTATAAAGAACATCTTAAATACCAGAAAGACAGGGTATTTGCATTCGCGCTTGTACTTGGAGAACTTGACGATATCAAGTGGTCTACCGGGGCAGGCGCCATAAACATGGGGTTCCCTGCCGTGTGTGATACGGACGTTCCTGTAATTCATCCTACAGGCGTATGCACCTATGAGCATGTGGACAAAGAATTTGACCACAGCAAGATCGTTCAGAAGGTAATTGAGGTGCGAGGACTCAAGGTTACGGTTGAAAAACCGCCGATACCAGTCTCATACGGTCCCGCGTTTGAGGGAGAGCGAATCAGGAAAGAGGACATGTTCATCGAGTTCGGCGGACAGCGCTCACCGGCCTTTGAATGGGTCAGGACCAAAGAACTGCACGAGATCGAAGACAACAAGGTAATCATTGTCGGCACGGATGTAGAGGAACGGTACAAAAAAGGCGGCCTGATGCCTATGGCCGTGGTAATAGATGTCGCCGGACGAAAGATGCAGAAAGACTTCGAGGCGATTATCGAGCGGAAACTCCATCACAACATTAATGAGGCGCAGGGACTCTGGCACATGGGACAGCGCGATATTGTCTGGATGAGGATCAGCAACCAGGCCTATAAAGACGGCATCACTCTTGAGCACCTTGGAGTGATCCATAACGTAATGACGCATAACAGGTTCAAGTCAATCGTGGACAAAGTCCAGGTCACGATCTATGTGGATGAAAAAGATGTGCTTGCATTACAGGATGAAGCGCGGAAGGTCTACAAGGAAAGAGACCACAGGCTTGCAGGCTTAACTGACGAATCAGTAGACACCTTTTATTCATGCCTGCTCTGCCAGTCCTTTGCTCCATCACACGTTTGCGTTATCAGCCCTGAACGTCTCGGACTGTGCGGCGCATACAACTGGCTTGATACAAAGGCGGCGTTTGAAATTGATCCTACCGGCGGCAACCAGCCGATCATAAAAGGCGAGGCCCTGGATGCAACAAGAGGCAGATGGGCCGGCGTTGATAATTATTTAAAAAGCAATTCAGCGGGCGCGGTAGATTCCCTGAACCTCTACACGATCATGGACAACCCGATGACATCCTGCGGCTGCTTTGAGTGTATCGTCGCGATAATACCCGAGGCAAACGGCATCATGCTGGTGCAGAGAGGCCATACGGGAATGACCCCCGCGGGAATGAAGTTCTCCACGCTTGCAGGAACTGTCGGCGGCGGCACGCAGAACCCCGGCTTTATGGGGATCGGCGTGAACTTTATTACAAGCAAAAAATTCCTCTATGCCGACGGCGGCCTCAGGAGGATCGTTTGGATGACAAAGAACCTGAAAGAAAGGCTCGGCGAAGATTTCAAGAAACGGGCAGCAGAAGAAGGAGTGCCCGACTTGCTTGATAAAATAGCGGACGAATCCGTTGCTGAAGATTCGGAAAAGTTAATGGAATTCCTTGCGAGTGTGGAACACCCCGCGCTTGCGATGGACCCGATGTTCTAAATAGCAATAAGCAATTAGCTATCAGCCATCAGCTATAAGAAATTGAACTAAAGCTGACCGCTAAAAGCTGAGAGCTAACAGCTTTCTAAGGAGGTTATATGGATAAGACAATAAAGAGCGCTGATATATCAGCGGAAAAAATAATCGAATGGGGCGAAGAGCGTAAGATAGAAACATGTTTTGAACGCGCTGAACAACTCAAGCCCTGCCCTATCGGCGAATCAGGCGCCTGCTGCAAGGTGTGCCACATGGGCCCGTGCAGGCTTGTCGGCAAAAACGCAGAAGAAGACGCACGCGGAGTTTGCGGGGCACAGCTTCCTACTATCGCTGCAAGAAATATGGTGAGAATGATTGCCGCAGGAACTTCAGCCCATTCAGACCATGCAAGAGACATGGCGATGACCCTGCTTGCAGCGGCAACCGGTGAAGCAAAAGATTTTAAGATCACTGACGTAAAAAAACTCTACAGGGTCGCCGATATTATCGGGATCGAATTTGAAGGAAGGCCCGTTAATGATGTTGCAAAAGACGTGGCGCTTAAATTCATAGAAGACTTCGGGCGGCAGAACGGCGAAATCAATTACGCTAAGAGGGCACCCAAGAAGACACAGGAGAGATGGAGAAAATGGGGCATCGTTCCACGAGGCATTGACAGGGAAGTTGTTGAGGCAATGCACAGGACAAATATCGGCGTAGATCACGACCCTGACCACCTTCTGACTCATGGGTTAAAGGTCGCGTTGGCTGACGGCTGGGGCGGATGCATGGTCTCAACCGATATCACCGACATTCTCTTCGGAACCCCGAGACCGGTCAAGGCTGAGGCGAGCTTCGGCATCTTCAAGGAAGACGAGGTCAACCTCATTGTGCACGGACACGAGCCGACACTCGCTGAGATAATCGTTGATGTCGCATCCACTTCCGAGATGATTGAATATGCGAAGACCAAAGGCGCAAAAGGAATAAACCTCGGGGGTATGTGCTGTACCGCAAATGAAGTCCTGATGAGGCACGGCATTCCGACAGCCGGAGGTTTTACAAACCAGGAACTCGGCGTAATGACAGGGCTCATTGATGCCTTAACAGTTGATGTGCAATGCATCATGCCGGCGATCGCTGAGCTATCGAAAAAATTCCATACCAAGATTATAACGACGAGCAGAAAGGCGATGATACCGGGCGCTGTGCACGTTGAATACGACGAGCACCACGCGCGTGAGACCGCCGAGAAGATCGTGAGGATGGCCATAGACAATTATCCGAACAGGACCAAACAGGGAAGCCATATCACCGACAAATTCCCGGTCGTCGCTGGCTTCTCTCATGAATACATCGAATACATGCAGGGCGGAAGATGGCGCGGGTCTTTCAGACCGTTAAATGACGCGATCATGGCCGGAAGAATACGCGGCGTTGTCGGCCTTGCGGGATGTGATAATCCACGGGTGCCGTCACAGGGACTTCACAGGTACCTTGCAACAGAACTGATAAAGAATGACATCCTGATTGTCTCCACAGGCTGCGGCTCTGCGGCATGTGGTACGGCGGGCTATCTGACTCCTGAGATGGCGCTGGAACACGCGGGTCCCGGATTGAGGGAGGTATGCGAGGCTATTGGAATACCGCCTATCCTTCATCTCGGCGCGTGCGTTGACAATTCGAGAATACTCACCATTGCAACTGCGATGGCCGCAGAGGGCGGGCTTTCAGACGAGATCGGCGGCATGCCCGCAGTAGGTATCGCTCCGGAATGGATGTCTGAAAAGGCCATCGCCATCGGCTGCTACTTTGCGGCTTCGGGATTTCCTGTAATCTTCGGCGGTGAATCTCCTGTCGGGGCGAGCAAGGAAGTCACAAGGATCATGACCGAAGTATGGTTTGAGAGATTTATGGGAGCGCTGCATTTTGAGCCGGATCCGGAAAAAATGCTCGAGATGACCCTTAATTACATTGACAAGGCAAGAGAAACTCTGAAGCTGAGAAAGTACGAGCCCGGCAAATTCGGGGCCGAGAGGGTCCTCATGGATATGGCGGCAAGAAGAGAAATCGAAAGGGCTGCGGCAGCGCCTCACGCTGGTGTTGGAGGTATCAATGAGTCTGAAAACTGATGAGGTCATCGGACACGTTGGCAGTGTATTAACGGAGGGCCAGAAGAAACGGGGGATTTTGATCCACGCCTTTCAGAAGATCCAGGAGGAGCACAATTTTCTCCCTGAAGAAGAACTGAGAAGGCTGTCGAAATACCTTGATATTCCCATGTCTGATGTTTACAGCACCGCCACTTTCTACAAGCAGTTCTATTTTTCACCGCGCGGAAAGAAGATAGTGCGGGTTTGCACCGGCACCGCGTGTCATGTCAGAGGCGCGGACAAGGTGCTCAAAAAAATAAAAAATGAGTTCGGCATCGAGGAAGGCGAAACCACTGCCGACCTCACCCTTACGCTTGAGACAGTGGGATGTATCGGATGCTGCGGTCTTGCGCCGGTCGCAACAATAAACGAAGACGTTGTCGGCGAGATAGACATGAAGAAGGTTGAAGGAGTAATTGAAGAGATAAAAAAATAAAACCCCTCTGTGTCCCCCCTTAGTAAGGGGGGAATTTAAGGGGGGTCATTTTTCAGCATTATAAAAAGGTGAACTATGGCAAAACTGAACAACGCAAATGAATTAAAGGAACTGAGGCAGAAGCTGGCGCAGGAAACCTTCAAACCCAATACGCTAAGGACAAGGGTTTGCTGCGGCACCGCATGCACTGCTACAGGCGCTTACAAGGTCATTGATGAATTTAAAAAAGAAGCTGCCAATTCAGGCATTGACCTTGAGATTGTAAAGACAGGCTGCCAGGGGATCTGCCAGAAAGGCCCTGTGTTAAAAGTGGAGCCGATGGATATTTTTTACCAGAGGACCAAGCCTGAAAACGTATCCTGGATCATGAGCTATTCAATTCTCGGCAACATGCCTTACAGGCAGGGACTTTACAGAGACAGCTTCCTCAGCGAGCCGGTGCCGGTAATGACGGATGTCCCTTTTTACAAAAAGCAGAAAAGAATAGCGCTGAGAAATAACGGGAATATAGACCCGTGCAATATTAACCATTATCTTGCGGTCGGCGGTTATGCCGGGCTTGAAAAAGCCTTATCTGCAATGAGCCCTGATGAGGTCCTTGCTGAAGTGGACAGAGCAAACCTTAGAGGAAGGGGCGGCGCGGGATTTCCTGCCGGCAAAAAATGGAAGCATTCCAAATCCGCACCGGGCCATATTAAATTTGTAATAGCAAACGGCGATGAAGGCGACCCCGGCGCGTTTATGGACAGGTCGATCATGGAAGGCGATCCGCACAGCCTGCTTGAAGGAATGGCTCTCTGTGCGTACGCGATAGGAGCACAGTACGGAATTATTTATGTGAGACATGAGTATCCCCTTGCAGTTAAAAATCTCTGGATCGCCATAAAACAGGCGGAAGAGCTGGGGCTGCTTGGCAAAAACATACTCGGTTCTGATTTCAGTTTTACTATGGACATAAGAGAAGGCGCGGGCGCGTTTGTGTGCGGTGAGTCCACAGCTCTTGTTGCCTCAATAGAAGGCGAGAGAGGTTTTCCAAGGCCGAGGCCTCCGAGGCTTTCCGAGCCGGGCGGCGGTGCGTGGGGTTATCCGAGCAATCTTAATAATATTGAAACATACGCCTGCGTCCCCGTTATCATTGAGCAGGGATCAGACTATTTCCTTTCGATTGGAACAAAGACATCTCCCGGCACCAAGGTGTTCGCACTTACGGGGAAGGTCAAAAACACTGGACTCGTTGAAGTCCCGATGGGCATTACCTTGAAAGAAATTATCTTTGACATCGGAGGCGGGATACTCGGAGACAAGAAGTTCAAGGCAGTCCAGACAGGCGGCCCCTCTGGAGGCTGTATACCGGCTTCATATCTCGACCTGCCTGTTGATTTTGACTCACTGTCCTCTGTCGGTTCCATGATGGGGTCCGGCGGGATGGTTGTTCTGGACGAAGATACCTGTATGGTTGACGTGGCGAAGTTTTTCCTCTCATTCACGCAGTCCGAGTCCTGCGGCAAATGTCCGCCGTGCAGAATAGGAACATCGCAGATGCTTCAGATACTTCAGAGAATAACATCTGGTAAAGGCGAGCTTGGCGATATACAGAGACTGGTTGATCTTGGCAAGAATATTCAGAAGACCTCTCTCTGCGGTCTCGGACAGAGCGCTCCGAATCCCGTTCTCAGCACCATTAAATATTTCAGAGAAGAGTATGAAGAACACATTTATGACAAATACTGTAAGTCCAATGTCTGTACTGGAATGGGAGTTTTCATAATAGATCAGGATGAATGCTTCAGATGCGGACTGTGCAAGCAGGCGTGCGCGTTTAATGCCGTCATTGAAACGAGAGAGAGATTCCTTATTGACCGCACCGCATGCACTCAGTGCAAGGCATGTTTTACGGCATGTCCAATCAAGGCTGTCAAAATAAGAAAGCAGAGACATGTACTGCTTGAGGAAATTTTCAAGATACCTATTGAAAAAATAGAGGTAATAGACAGGAGGGCAAAAATGACGCTTGGCGACATTATGAAAACAAAGGCATCGTATGAGCTTTTCGCCATGACCCCTAACCACAGGGTCGCGGACGCGATAAAGCTTATGAACGATAGAAATATCAGCGCGGTAATGGTTGTTGACGAAAGCCAGAACTTAAAGGGAATGATCACCGAGAGGGACATAGTCCGCGGCCTGTCCAAGGGCGGGACGTTCTTAAACGAGATAATACAGAACATCATGACCCGCGAGGTGATAACGTTTACTCCGTCCACTGAAGTCAGCGCGGCCATATCGGTTGTCGCAAATAAAAAAGTAAGACATCTGCCGGTTGTTGAGGGAGACAGGATAGTCGGAATGATCACCTACCGTGACCTTGTTTCATATGTCCTGCCCGAAATAATCTATATGGCTGAAGATATGTATTAGAGGTAAAGAATGAATGAACAGAAAGAACTGAAAGTCGAAGACATCAAGAAAACCGCAGATGAAAAAAGCTGCGCCGTGGAAAAAGCGCTCTACTATGTAACTGAATTTTTGTCCGGCCCCATGTGCGGCAAATGTTTCCCCTGCTCCCTCGGCTCTTATGAGGCAAAGGTCAGGCTGCAGCATATCGCGGACGGCAGCGGCAAAGACGATGATCTGGCCGCTGTCAGGAGGATCGCTGGAAACATGCTCGAAGCGTCCATGTGCAAGAAAGGCAAGGACACCGCGAAATTCATGCTGGAATGGACCGATTCTGATGTGTTTAAAAAGCATCTTGAAGGCATATGCCCTGATAGAACATGCGTGGCATTTATCGAGTACAGGATCATCCCGGAAAAATGCACCATGTGCGGATTGTGCAAAGACGTCTGCATTTATAATGCGGTCCACGGCGAAAAGAAAAAACCTTTTCAGAGCGGGTTTCGTCCGTTTGAGATAAGACAGCAAAAATGCCAGAAATGCGGCGACTGCATAAAGGTCTGCCCGACAGGCGCGATCATACTCGTTGACTCAAAGGTGAAGGAACCGGTAGGAGTTTAGCGTTTTATTTGTCATTCCGGGCTTGACCCGGAATCCAGAAAAGAACTGGATTCCCGCCTTCGCGGGAATGACGATTGATTGAAATAAATATCATTTTACACGGAGGTCATACATGTCAAAGACAGTTTCTTTAAAAATAGATGGAAAGGCCGTCAAGGTCCCTGAAGGGACCAATCTCATTGACGCCGCTGAATCAGCGGGAATTCATATCCCGAACCTCTGCTATCTCAAAGGCATGAGAGGCATCGGCGCATGCAGGATGTGCCTTGTCGAGGTAGAAGGCATGAAGTCGTCTGTTGTCGGCTGTATCACGAGGGTCAAGGAAGGCATGAGCGTAAAAACGACCACGCCCCAGATTGAGGAGATGAGAAAGTTTGTGCTCGACCTTGTCCTCTCTATGCATCCCCTTGACTGTATGACCTGCACAAAGGCGGGTGTGTGCACACTCCAGAAATATTCATATGATTATGGGATAAAAGAATCGAATTTCACGAGAAAGAAATTCGGCTATCCGATAGATGCCGCCAACCCGTTTATAAAGAGAGACCCTGACTACTGCGTCCTCTGCGCAAGATGCGTGAGGGTCTGCAAGGAGCAGGGCACAAACGTCCTTGATTTTATGGGAAGAGGCGTAGGCGCAAAGGTCGTCACTGCCATGGACAAACCCCTCCAGGAGTCAGGATGCACATTCTGCGGAAGCTGCGTAGACGCATGTCCCGTGAACGCATTACTTGAAGCGGACAGGTGGAGAAAAGGCAGGGAGTGGGACTATACAAAAACAAAATCCGTGTGCCTTTCATGCGGCAACGGCTGCGATATAGTGGTCAGCACAAAAGACGGCAGCCTTGCAAAGATAAACTCCGGCGGGGCTGAAGGCTCCGTTGAGAAATATATCTGCGCCACAGGCAGGTACGGTTTTGATGCCTTATCATCGGATGCACGGGTAACAACCCCAATGATCAGGGTGAACGGAGAATTGAAAGAGGCTTCATGGAAGGACGCGCTTGCAGCGGTTGCGGAAAAATTAAAGTCGGCAGGCGGCAAAACCGGGATCATAAGCACCGCAGGGATACTAAACCAGGACGCCTTCGTGCTTTCACAATTTGCATCAAACGCCGTGAGGACCAAGAACATCGATACAACCGTAAGCCTCTATGCCGACACTGACTCGATGAAATTTTCCGATTCAGCAGACATTGATTCTGCTGACGTGATCGTGCTTGCCGGGTTGGCCCCCTCACAATGGGAAAGGGTCCTGCCCGCGCTTGACGCCGCGATAAGAAGAAGAATTGCAAGAGGAGCAAAGCTCGTTGTGATAAATCATGAAGAGACAAGGGCCGCGTCTGCTGCGGCAGTGAATGTTAAAGCCGATGAGGCTTCATCGCTTGCGCAGGTCGCAAAGGCGCTCATTGCGAAAAGTAAAAAGGCCGACAAGGCTCTTGAAACCGCTGTCTCAGGAACAGCCGTATCGGAAGATGCGGGTAAAGCTGCGGACTTATTGGCTGAAGCAAAGTCGCCTGTAATATTCTGCGCCCCTTCCCTCTTTAACGCCTCAAGGAACCTTTCCCTGCTGATGGACATCAAAGTCATCGCTGTGCCGTATGAGGCCAATGCCAGAGGCGTGGTTGCTTTGGGACTCACTACAGAAGGAAAGACTTATAAAGAAATGACCAGCGGAGGAGTAGACGTTCTTTACGCAGTCGGCGAGGTGCCTGTTGTTAAGAGGCCGAATGTAAATTTCCTGATTGTCCAGTCCTCATATATGACCGAACTCGCAAAACAGGCCGATGTTGTCCTTCCTGCCGCTGCATATCTCGAATCGGAAGGCACAATGATCAATTATCTCGGCAAGGTAAAAGACGCCGTGAAAATAATTGAGCCTGCGGGCGATTCCAAACAGCACAAGAACATTCTTATTGAACTTTCAAAAGTCATGGGCGTTCCGATAAAAGAATCCGCTGCAAAAATGAAGAGCGCATTTCAGGTGAAAGATAAACCGAAGTTCAACCCGTTCGAGAAGAAAAAGGGTCTAGATGTGAATCATGCAGAGTTAAACGATGCGATCAACAAGTCTGTTATCTACTCATCAAGACTTGTATGGCTGAAGGAAGTAGCAGAAAAAGTAGTGGTGTAGTAGGGGCGGGTTTAAAACCCGCCCTTACAATTCTTTCAGGGGCAGCCCTTGCGGCTGCCCTTATTATTTCTTCCTGATGTATAATACCTCATGTCCCACATCCTAATCGACGGTTATAACCTCATCGGCATCGCCCACTGGAATCTTGAAAAGGCGCGCAACGTCCTCGTTCAAAAACTCTATGAGTATGCGCAAATAAAAGGCCACACCCTCACCATTGTCTTTGACGGGTGGAAAGACGGCAAGTTAACGGAAACGAAAACAAAGATCGGCAAGGTGACAGTTATCTTTTCAAAGCTCGGTGAAAAAGCGGACCATGTTATCAGGTTATTAATATCCGCCGCCGCAACACCGTGGATTGTCGTGAGTTCGGACAGGGAGATCTACGACTTTGCGGAGAAGAAGGATTTCGTGGCCCTCACTGCGGACGAATTTGAGGAGAAGCTTCATGCGGCCCTTGACGCAAGTAAAAATAACGAAGCAGAATGGACCCAGGGGGCAGATGAAGACATTGACGCAATACATTCAAGGCAAAAAGGCAATCCAAAGAAGCTGTCTAAAAAAGAAAAGAAAAAGATCGAGACTCTGAAGAAGCTGTAACTGTACGGTCTAAACACGCAGGGTCTTTGCTAAAAAGCCCTTTGCCTCTAAGGCTGTTTTTTTAAGGGATAATCTAATTAATTCTCAAACAGTGCCGGCATGTTTTTCCTGGCCCATTCCATCTTCTGATCATATTTAAGATCGCCTTTGCCTAAGAAATTGAAGATGACACGTGATATAGCCGATCTCCAGCCGCCGCGGACCGTCCTTATGGTCCAGCTTATGTTGTAATCCAAGGCCCGTGTGGTAATGAAAAAATATACAGCAGGTTCAATGGTCCTCTTTATAACGGGAACTAAACTGTTCAGCAATACTTGATGAGTTATTCTTCTTGATGCTTCCGGTTTATTGAGGAACTTTACAAGCGTCTTTGGAATGTATGGAGTGATATCAAGCAGCTTATTTAAATATGTCTTGTCGATTTTGACTATGTACCTGTACAAATAAGCATCCGGGGAGACGATATTGTCTTTCACTGCCCTTTCCGCAAGAGGGGTGCCCGGAAAGAAAGTCAGATGGGCCAGCGAGGCAGTGTAAGGTCTCTTTAATTGTGAAACAGCGGTAATGGTCTCCCTTTTTTCATCCTCCGTCTCGTATGGATTATCTACAATCAGCTCATAGAACGGCGCCGCACTTGTCTCTGCAATTATACCTGCCGCCTTTTCAACGGAAGTGAAACGGATCTTTCTGTTGTAGACTTCAAAATTGACCCTGTCGCTGCCGCTCTGAATCCCCATGACGATCCAGCTTAGCCCCGCGCCTCTAAGCATGAACAATTTTTCCCTGTCCATCATCGTGGGTATCACTCGCACGAGAAACGGCAGGTTTATATGCTTTTTGTATTCCCTGCAGAATTCTTTGATCCATTCACGGTTGTGCGCGAAGAAGCAGTCGTCCTGAATATTTATATAAAGCACATAAGGATTTTTCTTTACTTCTTTCAGCTCCGCGATAACATTTGCAACAGACCTCTCCCTGACATTCTTGCCGTAAATGGACATGAAGGCGGAGTTCCCGCAATACGCGCATTTAAAAGGACACCCTCTGGTTGTCAGCATCATGTGGCATGTGCCGCCGTATAACGCATATTTGCGGAAGAGGCGCTGATTCTGCGCGAAATTATATATCCCCTCTTTATGAAACCCGTAGAAGTAGTCCGGCAGATATTCCTGGAAAGGAAGCGAGTCGAGGTCCTTCTCCGGCAGAGCAATAGGTTGTTTTGATATTTGCCCGTTTATCCTGGTCCACACATTGGGAATTTCCGGGGCAATATCCCGTCCTTTTGTCCTTAAATGTTCAAGCAAAGAAACAACGGCCCTCTCACCATCGGCGCAGCATGTGTAGTCTGCATACTTCAAACATTCCTCAGGGTTCAAGATTACATGCACCCCGCCCCATATCACCGGGATGTTAAACTTCTCTTTCAAGAGACGGGTAAGATTTTTTGCGGGATAAAATTCAATTGACATCAGTCCAACGCCGATCAGATCGGGACTGTAATCTAAAATAAAATCCTCAATTGCGGGACTTAGTTTGTTTTCCAGATATCCGGGAAGAAGCAATAAACGTACATTATGCCCGTGGGCGCGCGCATTTGCAGCAATGTATTTCAGCCCGGTAATATACGCGTTAGACTGTAATGAAATAAGCAGTAATCTCATTGGCGTTCTATATTATCTTTTTATCACAAAAGCTTCAATCAATAAAGAGAATATTAGAGTTTTTAATATCAGCAGTATGACATTTATCAACCTATTTCTCAAAAAGTCCCGGCATTTCTTTTCTTGCCAGCTCCAGTCTCTTGTCGAACTCCATATCGCTCTTGCCCAGAAAGTTAAACAGGAGCTTCGCTAATGCAGACTTCCAATTGCCTAAAACCGTCCGCGCCGTCCAGTTAAAGTTATACTTTAAGCCTCTTGTCAGGACAAAGAAGAACACTGCCGGCTCTATGGTCCTTTTCGCAACAAAGAAAAGGCAATTTGTAAGTAAACGATGAATGAAATTCCTTGAGGCTTCTGGTTTGTTTAAGAAGTTGATAAAAAAACGCGGGATATACGGGGCCATGTAAAGTAATTTATTAAAATATGTCTTGTCGATCTTGACCATGTACCTTGTGAGATATGCATCGGGGTCAACAATCTTTTCCTTGACCGCCCTCTCAGTTAATAGTGTTCCGGGAAAGAAGGTCAGATGTGCAAGAGAGATCGTGTATGGTCTTTTCAGTTTAGCCATCGAGTCAATGCAGTCCATCTGGTCTTTTTCCGTCTCATACGGATTGTCCACGATCATCTCATAATACGGAGCGACCTTGCTTTCAGAAATTAATTCCGCAGCCTTAATTACCGATGAAAACCGGACCTTCCTGTTATATATCTCAAAATTGACGCGGTCACTGCCGGTCTGTACCCCCATTATAACGAGACTCAATCCCGCGTCTTTCAGCATGAATAACTTTTCCCGGTCAAGTACACCGGGAAATACCCGGACCATAAACGGCAGGTTGATGTGTTTCTTATATTCCCCGCAAAACCTTTTCATCCACTCTCGGTCATGGGAGAAAAACCAGTCGTCTTCAAAATTGATATAGATAACATAGGGGTCTTCTTTGACCAGCTTCAATTCCTCTATGCAATTCTCAACCGATCTCTTTCTGATCTTTTTGCCGAATACCGTCATCGTGTAAGCATTAGCGCAGTACCCGCAGTAAAAAGGACATCCGCGCGTCGTGATCATCATATGACAGGTGCCACCGTAAAGAGAATAACTGCGGAACAGTTTCGGGTGCTCAGAAAAATTAATTATCTGTCCGTTATGAAAGACATAATAATAATCCGGCAGGTATTCAATTATCGGCAGCCTGTCGAGGTCCACTTCCGGCGCTGCTTCTTTTTTGATTATACTGCCGTTATCATTCACCCAGATATTTGAAATATCAGGGACAACATTCCTCCCTTTGTCTCTGAGATACTCCAACAATGCAACAACAGCATTCTCCCCTTCCCCGCCGCAAACATAATCCGCGTATTTGATACATTCATCAGGTTTCAAAATCACATGAAGCCCTCCCCAGATCACAGGGATGTCAAATCTCTCTTTCAAAAGACGGGTAAGGTTCTTTGCAGGATAAAACTCGATAGACATCAACCCCATTCCGATCAGATCAGGATTGTAATTCCGGACAAATTTCTCGATCTCGGAATGCAGCGTGCTTTCCAGATAACCGGGCAGCAGCAAGATCCTGACCTCGTGCCCGTGTGAACGGACATTGGCGGCTATGTATTTAATGCCCACCAGAGAGGCGTTTGACTGTAAGGAAATGAGAAGTAATTTCATATGTTGCGAATCTATTATAAAGAAGCCCGACAAAGCAGTCAAAAAAACAATTGTATTGTTAATTAGTGTCTGTCCATAAATTGTTATTTTTACTGTTGTCATGCCCGAAGTTTTTAATCGGGCATCCAGAACTTATTTAAAAAACTGGATTCCCGCTCAACAGACTACGGGAATGACGATCCAATGTTCAAGTTAAAGACGGATTCTAATTTATTTTGAAGGATTTCCACATGTCTATTTGCCGAAAATAATACTTGACAAGTTTAGTCGGCTATTATATTCTATTCTCATGCTTAGACTATCTACAAAATCGCAATACGGGGTAAGGGCCATGTTTGAATTAGCCAAAAATTATGATAATGGCCCATTGACAATTAAGGAGATTGCCGAAAAACAGGACGTTTCAGTTGCATATCTTGAACAACTATTGAATAAGCTGCGCAGGTCTAAGCTTATTAAAAGCCAGAAAGGGCCGGGCGGCGGTTATTCAATAAGCAAAAAACCTGAAGAGATAAGCATCAACCTGATCCTGAACGCCCTTGAAGGGCCCGTCACCATCACACAGTGCCTTGGCCCCTCTGCCAAAGGCTGTAATCGCATTGAGAAGTGTGTGACGCGACTGCTCTGGAAATCTCTTGGCGAGAAAATAGAAGACTTTCTTGAGACGATAAGCCTTAATGACTTGCTGAAAGAAGAGGCAAAAAAGACGAGGTGAACATTGGGACTTACGGAGGCGATTTTTAAATTGGAAGAAAACATCAATCTCAAATTTCTTGATGAGCCGATAATCGCTGATGCCACAACCGATATCATTTACATGATGTGCCCGATGCATCTGCTTACTATCGAAGAAAAGATAAAAGAAATAACATCCGGGCAGGTGCTGTCAATACTGACAGACTATGACGGGGCCCTTGAAGATATTCCCGATTGGTGCAATAAAACAGGGAACGAATTCATAGGGATCTATGAAGATACGGACCATTACAAGTTTTATATCAGGAAGCTAAAGGAGTCAAAATGAAAACAATATATCTCGACCATGTAGCAACCAATCCGTTGCATCCCGAAGTCCTTGACGCGATGCTCCCTTATTTCAAAGAACATTATGGAAACCCGTTAAGCGTATACGAGTCCGGCGTGAAGGCGCGTGAGGCCATTGAAGATGCAAGAGAACGCACAGCTTCACTGGTTAATGCCAAGGCAAAGGAGATAATTTTTACTGCAAGCGGAGCCGAGGCCAATAATTTCGCGTTGAAAGGCATTGCCTATGCCAGCCAGAGCAAAGGTAAGCACATCATTATTTCCAAGATCGAGCATCATTCGATTTTAAACACCGCGCGTTTCCTTGAGAAATCGGGGTTTGCCGTAACATATCTTCCGGTAGACAAGAATGGGATTGTAAATCCGGCGGACGTTGAAAAGGCTATTATAAAAGAGACCATACTGATTTCCATCATTCACGCAAGCCCGGAGATCGGCACGATACAGCCTATTGCCGAAATCGCCAGGATCGCAAAACAGAAGGGCGTAATTTTTCATACGGATGCAGTTGCATCTGTCGGCAATATACCTGTTGACGTTCAGTCTCTCGGGGTAGACATGCTAACATTTGCGGCCCACCAGTTTTACGGGCCTAAAGGAGCAGCCGCCCTTTATGTGAAAGAAGGCATCCGGATAGTGCCTTTGATCTACGGAGGAATACAGGAAGGCGGACGCAGGGCAGGCACTGAAAATGTCCCCGCAATAGTCGGGATGGGCAAGGCAGCGGAACTTACAAAAAGTGACCTGCAAAAAAGAATCGACCACGTGAAACCCCTTCGGGATAAATTGATTGAAAATACACTCAAGATAGATAAAGTAATACTCACGGGACACCCTGAAAACCGCCTGCCTAACCATGCAAGTTTTGTGGTGGAATATATTGAAGGCGAAGCCATGATGCTGCTCCTGGCGGCTAAAGGCATTTACGCGGCAAGCGGCTCCGCCTGCAGTTCAAAAGCCTTAAAGGCCTCGCCGGTCATAATTTCAATCGGCATCCCGGCGCATCTTGCCCAGGGGTCTGTTGTATTTACACTTGGGGAAGAAACCACGGACGACGACATAAATTATTTCAACGAAACATTCCCTCAAGTCATAAAACGGTTAAGAGAAATTTCCCCCTTTGCCAAGGGATGGGAAGGATTGGAGGATTCTACATGTACAGCGCGAAAGTAATGGACCACTTTACAAACCCAAGGAACGTCGGTGAAATGTCCGACGCTGACGGCATCGGAACAGAGGGCAATCCTGTCTGCGGCGACGTGATGAAGATATACATCAAGGTGAAAGACGATAAAATAGTTGACGCTAAATTTCAGACCTTCGGCTGCGGCGCAGCCATTGCCGTATCAAGCATGGTGACTGAAATGACAAAGGGAATGACCCTTGACGAGGCCCTGAAAATTACTAAGGCCTCTCTTGCGGAAGCTTTGGATGGCCTGCCGCCCCAGAAAATGCATTGTTCAAACCTCGGCGCGGACGCATTGCACAAAGCGATTGAGGATTATAAAAACAAACAGCAGAAATAGAATTGATTCACAAACTTATTATGAAAATCCCCCTGCATCCCCCTTTTTCAAAGGGGGACTTTTTTGATTCCCCTCTTTGGCAAAGAGGGGCCAGGGGAGATTTAATAAAAATAAACTCTACCTTCGGAGTAAATAGATGAAACCACTTTCACTCGGATACTCCCCCTGCCCTAACGACACCTTTATCTTCTATGCCTTGATTCACGGCAGGATTAATACGAATGATCTCAAATTCAAAGAGGTCCTCCTCGACGTTGAGACCCTGAATCGAAAGGCGCTGAATGCTGAACTCGATCTGACCAAGGTCTCCTACCACGCGTTCGGTCACCTGAGAGATAAATATCGTCTGCTGAGAGCTGGAGGCGCGCTTGGAAGAGGCTGCGGGCCGCTTGTCGTGGTGAAACATGATTACACAATGAAAGAACTGCGCGGCAAAAATATCGCCATCCCCGGAAGGATGACCACCGCCTTTTTGCTGCTGCAACTTTATGATCCCGCTTTTTTTTCATCTTCTGCCCTCTGCCCTCTGCCCTCTGCCTTTGTCGAAATGCCTTTTCACAAAATCATGGAGGCGGTTGCAAATGAAGAAGTTGACGCGGGCTTGATAATCCATGAAAGCAGGTTCACGTATCCTTCTTTTGGATTAAAGCAGGTTATCGATCTCGGCGAATGGTGGGAGAGAGAGACAGGCCTGCCCATTCCCCTTGGAGGCATTCTTGCGAAAAGGTCCCTTGGTGACATGGTCAATGAAAAGCTCAATTCGTTAATTAAAAAAAGCGTTGAATACGCCTTTGGCAATCGCAGCGAGCCGATGGAGTATATAAAAAAACATTCCCAGGAACTTTCCGATGATGTCATCAATCAGCACATTGATCTTTACGTAAATGATTACTCTCTTGATATTGGCGCTGAAGGTGAAAAAGCTGTAACAGAACTCCTCTCAAGGGCGGAAGAGGCAGGCATCTTCTCGTGAAAAACAAACCCCTTGCTGCCATCGACATAGGGACCAATACTTGCAGGCTTTTGATCGCAAATGTTCACTTCGATCCAAAAAAGAAAACCTACTGCATAAAAGAACTTTTCTCCGACAGGATAATTGCGAGGCTCGGAGAAGGCCTTCACAAAAACAAGCGCCTTAATAAACAGGCAATGACGAGAGGGCTGAAGGCCCTCAGAAAATTCAGCGATACCTTATCAGAATACAATGTCACTGAAATCTCAGCGGTTGCGACAAGCGCGCTTAGAGAGGCAAAGAACAGGAATGATTTTTTAGCAAAAGTCAAAGAGGCCAGCGGGCTTGATATAAAGATAATCAGCGGGGAAGAAGAAGCAAGAATAACCGCCTTAGGGATGCTTACGGACTTTGCAATACCAAAGGCCGCCCTCCTCGTTGACATCGGAGGCGGAAGCACTGAGCTGATATTCGCGAAAAACGGGAAACATTTGTCTGTGCACAGCCTCAACCTCGGTGTTGTTAACCTGGCTGGCAGGTACATGAAGGACGACCCTCCTTCCCAGGAAGATCTGATCAAGATGGACAGCCATATTTCCAGGAAGATCAGATCGAACGTGAATACATATTTGAAGCTCATCGATCATCACTCAAAACTCAAAACCGCATTTATCGGTACGGCAGGGACGATAACAGCGCTCGCTGCAATCACTAAAAAAGTAAAAAAATTTGAGCACAAGAAAATTCACGGCACAAGGATTACAAGGGAAAAGGTGAAAAATATTTTCAACAATATCTCCGCTGTCACCTCTAAAGAGAGAGCAAAATATCTGCCGTTTGAACCTTCGAGGCTTGACATTATAGTGCCGGGAACACTTATACTGTTGAAGCTGATGGAAACCTTTGACTTCAGGGAGATCACAGTCAGTAATCACGGTTTAAAAGAAGGAATCCTTATTGAACTTTACAAGAAAATAAATGAGTAAAACAACTTCGATCACATACCAGTTCAGGAAAGCCACCATCAAAGACGTCAAGGCAATACATGTCCTTGTGAACCAATTCGCAAGGAAGGAAGAAATGCTCCCTCGCTCCCTGAATGAGATTTACGAGAACATACGCGATTTCTTCATCTGTCTTGATGACGAAAAGATCGTCGGGGCCGCCGCGCTTCACATCCTTTGGGAAGACCTTGCCGAGGTGAGATCAGTTGCCGTGGCAAGCACTTATCAGCGCAAAGGCATAGGCGGGAAGCTGGTAAAAAAATGCCTGAAAGACGCTGAAGCCCTCGGCGTGGAAAAAGTATTTGCCCTCACCTATCATCCGGGGTTCTTCAAAGAATTGGGATTCCATGACGTTGACAAAGACGCCCTCCCGCAGAAGATCTGGGGCGAATGTCTCAAATGCCACAAGTTTCCAGAGTGCAACGAGCTGGCAGTGATAAAGGAATTAGGGTAGATCAGGTCCGGCGGAAAGCCTTACCCTTATATAAGCGTTATCTCTCAGCTCTTTTATATGCTCAAGCAGTTTTAATCTCAATTTCCCGACAACGAGAATGTCCTCTATCTCATCCTTGACTTCGAGAAATTCTTTACCGCTGAAGCGTTCCGTATTATTTGTATAAAAAGCCTCTATCTCTTCTATCGGGACATGTATCGAGGATTTTATTCTCTTCTCTATGTATTCTTTTACAAGGGCATCATCGTCAGCCGCTTTATTAGAGGAATTTCCCGGCCTCAATCTCTTCGCCTGTTCAAGAAGCAGGATCCTGTTTATCATCTCATCCAGGACCCTGGCCTCTGATATATTCACGTCCGATTTTCTTGCCGTGTTAAGGGCCTTCTGATATTCACTCTGCAGGACGACTTCCTTATTTACTATCGCCACTATCCGGTCGAGGACGTCAGCATGACTGTCAGAGCAAAGCGCAAAGTGCAAAGTGCATAGAGCATAGAGTGTAAGAAAAAATACCCGGCGCAAGAAATTATCTTTGCCCTTCGCCCTTTGCCCTATGCTCTGCTTTTTTTTAGAACGCATGTCCAAAGCTGAAGTGGAGTTCTCCTGAGGTTTCTCCACGGTCCCTGTTCATTTTATGCCCGTAGTCTAAGCTGATCGGGCCGATAGGTGTTTTATATCTCAGGCCCGCGCCGGAGGTATATTTTAATTTCATGCGCACATCCTGAAGCAGCTGCCACACGTTGCCCGCATCCATAAATGTCACAAGCCCGAACCCTTTTCCGAGCGCTATTCTGAATTCGAGGTTTCCAAGGGCGAAAATGTTGCCGCCTGTCGGCGAATCGTCAGCGCCTTTCGGCCCGAGGGTGTCATTGCTGTATCCCCTGACCGTTGTCCTTCCGCCAAGAAAAAATCTTTCAACAAGGGGCAGCTCCTGAATGGTGTCATAACTGTAAGCGGCGCCGCCCCTTAGTGAAAACGCAAACACGACCCTCTTTATTACCGGGAAAAACCATGAGCTTTGGACTGTGCCCTTTATAAATTCGGTCTCCGAGAGCAGGGCCTTTGAGGCAAACTTGACGACAATGCCGTGTAATGAGCCCCTGGTCGGATCAAAAGGGTCGTCCCGCGTGTCATAGAATAATGAAGGTGTGGCGCTGCCTATGCCGATTGTCCCGGAATCTTCACGGCTCAATATTACGCCGGGCTCAACGTCCTTGGTGTCGACAAAAGAGTACTCATAGTTCAGGGTCGCCCTCCATTCTTTTTTTATCACTTTTTCGATGCCTAAAAGCATGCCCGTCCTGTCGATCTTGTACAGCACGTCTCTTGTATCAAGGTTGACGGACCGCGTCTTCTCTTTAATCAATAAAGCCGTAAACAGCAGGTCCCGCTGGTTAAAAAGCCACGGCTCTTTGAAACTGAATGTATATCTTTCCTTGACCGCGCTGAAATCGCCCTTGAGCCCTACCTGCCTGTGATATCCGCCGAGGTTATTGTAGTTGATGCCGAGCGAGCTGCGAAACCTTTCGTAATCACCGTAACCGAGACTGATCTCCACGGAACCCGGGTTGCCTTCTTTCAGAGAGACGAGCATGTCCCTTACAAGTTTACCGTCCTCTGTCTTCTCGGTTTCGAGAACGCTTACCGATACTTCATTGAAAATGCCGAGCTTGTAAAGCCGCTGTTTGGTCGTCAGGATATCTTCATAATTATAGGTATCGCCTTCAGTTACTGTAAATTCCCGCTCTATGATCTTCGCCTTAGTCTGGCGGTTTCCGCTGATGATGATCTTCCCTATGACGGAGGGCCTGTTTTCAGTGACCTTGAAAGTTATAAAAGCCTTGTCCTCCTCGACCCTGCTTTCTACCTCAACGCGCGCGTCCATATAGCCTTTACTGTTGTACAGGGAAATGATCCTGTATCTCGCATCTCCTATGTCGACTAAATTGTAGGGGGACCCTTTCTTAAGCTGCAACGCGTTCTCTATCTCAGAGGAACCGATGTCCCTGTTGCCTTCAAACTGAATACCTTCGATCTTTGTCTGGGGCCCTTCCGCGATAATAAATTTCAGCAGCAATTGACTGCCGTCTTCCTGGAAATCTTTTTCTATTTCTTTTATGTCCGTCTTGATGTACCCAAGCGCGTTGTAAAATCTCAGGACCGAATCCCTGCTTGCCGCTAAAAGGTTATCATTGTATGGCTTCCCTCCGGTAAGGGGAATTATGCTCTTAACAGCCTCGGAAGAGATGCTGGTCCCTTCAAATTCTATCTTCTTCAGAAAAACCTTTTTGCCTTCAAAGATAATAAAATCAAGCTTTATGACTTCATCCTCTGTCCGCTTTCCCGCGGCGACCTGCGCGTAGTAATACCCTTCTCCCAGGTAGACGCTTTTCATCCGGTCAAGCGCCTCCTGCACCGCTTCGTCAGTAACTTCCCCGTCTTCAAAAAAAGGGACCTCTTTTTTGAGGTCTTTCGCGCTCACCGCGTAATTGCCTATAAAAGACATTTCGAGTCTCTGCCCTTTGTTGACCGGCACGACGAGGACGCCGTCCCTGAATTCATACGGGCCGGCAACTGGGTTGAAATAATTTTCGGATTTTAAATATTCCTTCAGATTTTTTATTTGCAGGTCCACTGCGTCCTTATCAAATATGTCCCCCTCCGATACCTTAAAGTACCACCTCAGATCAGCGGCGATGTCAACAGTATTTATTATCAGGGGCGGCCCCTCGTTTATTTGTATGTTCAGGTGGACTTCAGCCGGCTTGTCTGTTTGTTCAGCGGAGATCGTGACTTCGGCGGAAGGGAACCCCTTTCTCCCGTAATGGTTGAGCAGGTCCGTTTTCGCCTTATTGAGATATTCTTCCCTGAAATCATCTCCTTCTTTATACGGAATTACTTTCTTGATATCCCTGACAGAGACTTTTTTATTTCCGTCCATAACAATTTTTTTAATGAGCGGTATCTCTTTAACAACATACTTTAATTTGGTCCCGCCGTCATAAGGCCCGGACACCGCCTGTATGTCATAGAAAATTCCTTTTCTGAAGGCCCTTTTTATGCCTATGGCCAGTTCATCTTCATCGAATATTCTCCCCACCCTTAGATCGATAAGTTCTATCAATTCCTTCTTATCGATCCTGTGAAGCCCCTCAACCTCAATCGCCCTGATGACTTTGTCTGAATCTGAGGCATATGTATAAATAGGAAGTAAGAAGTAGGAAGTAAGAAGTAAAATAAAGGCAAGAATTTTACCCCTATATTTTTCTGGATTCCCGCTTTCACGGGAATGACGCCATTTGCTGTGATTAATGTCGCAATATATATTTATCATTTTCACTTCTCACTTCTTACTTTTTACTTCTCACTTATTTAAACTCAAACCTGAATTTTACGTCTCCGCCGACACTGCCTATCTCGTCCCTTGATCCGACAAGGGAAACACCTTTATCAAGTTTGTATTCAAGCTTGATAACGCTTTCCTCGGTCGTGCCTATGGAGGAGGAATACGTCACAAAGAGTTTGTCCTCAAGAAGCCTCTTGCCTATGGTGACCTTGGGGCTCAGCGAGCCTGTAGCCGTTGTATAAGGCTCAACATAAAACCTCTCGATGCCGGTGATGCTCTTGAATTTTTCACCTACTACGTCCTGCAGGCCTTCGGTAAGTATTGCCGCTGCCTCGCCCGCGGCAATGCCGCTCTCAAACCCTTTTGTCTCTTTCCTGAGCTGGCCTGCGGTAAGCAGGGTGAGTATCTCCATTTCATTCAGAGGAGGATCTGAAAAGAGCGACAGGGTAAATTTATCAACCGTCCCGTCCAGATTAAGCTTAACGTAGTATTCTCCAACATAGGTGTCGGCCATAATGTGAAACACCGGGACTATGCGGTTGGAGTCCACAAAGTCGACCATGCTGCCCTCAAGGAGTTTGAATTCATTGCTCCTGAAATATATGGTCCCTTCATTGGCCTCGATCCTTCCGATAAGTCCGTAATTAGTGACGTTCCCGGTCAGATTGACTGATATCTTTATGGGGGTCTTTGCGATGTTATTGTCTATGACGATATTGTCAGCGCCGGAGACATGCACGTTAAGCTCAAGGCCCTTCAGAAAAGACGGATAATTCACAGGCCCGCTGACTTCCTTGAGGCCAATGAGCCACTTGTTCCATTCAATGTTTTTCTCATACCTGGCTTTTATTATATCTATGTTGCCGGAAAGCGTGGAGCCTTTTTGGGACATCTCATAAAAGAGTCTTCCATTCACTGTGGCGCTTACCTTTTCAACGGGCCTGATATTGATCCCTGAAAGCTGCGACGACACGTATATCCTCTTCACCGATAATTCCTGAACGTATACAACTCCTGACAGGACTGCCGAGCCCCCGCCGAAGCCGGCCTTCACTGAATCAAAAGTGGCCCTGTCTCTTTTCAGGAAAAGGGTCCCGTTCACAGGGCCGACCTTATAAGGATACTCCTTCAGTGACGCGATAGCGTCGTTAATATTCACATCGCCTGTTATCTCAGGTTTTTCCCAGAAGCCTGAGATATCAAGGTCTAAAGCCCCCTGCCCCCGCAGAGAAACAAGCTTGTCTGAAAATGCCTTTAAGGGGGCCAGATTCAAATTGCCTTTGACTTTTACGTTGAATTGCCTGCCCGGACTCAGATCGCCTTCAGCCGACAACTCGCCGTTGTCTCCTGTCAGAGAGAGAGATTTTATCAAAAGCATATTGTCGGCAAAATTCAGGACAACGTCTTTGCTGTTTCTGAAATCATATCCGTAGAGCGTGAGATTAAAAAAGTTAAACTTTGACGATAATGAATAATTCTTTCCTTCCCCGTTTATTTTCGCATTGCCCCCGAGTGAAAGCGCGAGGTCTTTCGGCACGTTTTTAAAAAAGCCTGCCAGCAGAAAATCATATCTGCCTCTATGGACGTCAACGTCAACGTCCCATGTTATATTTTTGGAAAGAGAGACCCTTGCGTCGGCGGACACAGTCCCGTTTAAAAGTACTCCCCTAACTGTGATGTTCTTTTCTTTCATTTCGCCGGTCACTTCGCCCAGTCCGGTATGAACGCCTCTGAACATGCTGTCAATGATCCTCATGGAAAACTTCATGTCAGGGTTTTCAATGGCGCCTGAGCCTTTAATGTCCATGCTGAAGGTCGCGTCAACAGGATAATCCTTAAACATATTGATATCGTATAAATGCATTTTGTCCGATGAGGCTGAGAGGCTGAATTTTTTATCAAAGGACAGCGTTCCTTTTGCGGAAAGCGCGGAGTCGCCGTTTTGCGCTGTAACGGAGTTGAAGTCGATGCCCTTTGGGTCCAGCGAGGCGTTAACAGCGACCCTCGTAAACTGCTGGCCGTACACTTTGCTTTCAGCAGCCACTAAATCTCCTTTGGCAATGTAATTCTCAGCATCGCCCTCAAATTCAAGTGAGCCGCTTGCGGAGCCCGTGACCGGGATGTCTTTATACAGGGCTGAAATAAACGGCTTTATGTCGATACCTTTGACCGAGGCCTTTGCCTTGTACGAAGGGGCCTTAAAAGAGAAGAGTTCTTTGGCACCTCTGAATTCGATCGTGCCTGACGCGGCACAGGATGCTTTGCCGTGAGTAATGTTCAGGTTGTTTACCGCGAGAGAAAGGATTCTGTATTTCAGGTCAGCGGACGCCTTTGTAAACGCTATCCCGTGGACACTGCCTCCCGCTGAATCGAGCCTGCCGGATATCTCAGGGTCTTTAAGAGGCCCTTTTGCCGCGCCCGCAAACCTGACAGGCGCTGAGAGTTTTGAATAATATGGGGCGGTCAGGTCGGAGGCGTCTCTGCTTTCGAGCAGAAGATCGAGCCACATTGTGTTGTTGTCGAATTCTAAAATTCCATCTAAAGAAAGATTTGAAGCCGCCGTTGAAAAAACAGCATTGCTTATCTCAAGGACATTCTCCTTCAGATCAAGGTCCCCTTTTATACTTTGCAGCCTGTTAAGCACGTCTCCTTCAGCTTTGGTGGTATTGAGGTAATTCACATTCGCGGTGACCGCGATGTCTTCCCCCTGGACCTGTGTCAGTTTGAAATGCCCGCCGATCTGCCCCCTGGGAAATGGAGGCTCCCACCCTATGTATTTAAAAAATTCCGGGCTGCTGATCCCGGAGATATCGGCTGCAACTGAATAATCTCCCTCCGGTATCGATATCGACGCGTCTCCTTTTCTCAGCTCTCCTCCATAGGCGCGCGCGGTGAAATTATTAATGGAGAATTTCTTGTTCTCGTATTTTATTTCCCCTTCCGCACTGTCAATTGGAAGTGTTTCGAGCATGACCTTCTCAAGGTCCCCCGCACCCTCTCCGGTCAGCTCAGGGAAAGTGCCTTTTATTTTTCCCTTCACTGAAACCCTGCCGGTGATGTTGTCCTTTACTTGCAGTATCTCCATTAATGTTTCAAGGTAAAACCTGCTGTCCGTCTTCAGATCAACGGTGAAAACCGGCATGACGGCATCATCCTTAGCGGCCACGTCAACCTTGCCTTCGAAAGCCAGCATCCCCTCTTTTTCGGTTTTCAGATTTAAAAATTTTCGGATGGTCTCTTCATGAATTTCAGCGCTCCCTGTGAAGCTTCCGTCTTTTATATTCAATTCCGGGGCAAGACGTATCCAGCCCTTCGCGTTCAGGTTTGACTTGGAAGACTGAGCTTTTATCTCCGCTACTTCGATCCGGTCTTTTTCTATTTTAAACTTTCCGAGCAAGCCGCCTTTTATTTCCGCGATGTCCGGGGAGTTCAATGTTATTTCATCTAACAGAATTTGAGCCGTAACCGTTTTTTTCGTGGCCATCTCAAAAGACAAGCCTCTACCGGAAACAGTCAGGCCTTTTGCGTTTTTAAAACTGAATTTGCCGTCTGACAACTCGATATTTTTCAGGCTGACTTTATATTTTTGTTCCTGGCCGGGAGTTACCTTAGCGCTTTCCATTATCCTTTTCAGTTCTTTCTCATCCACAGTCAGGTCCGGCTCTTTGATGGTCAATTTTCGTATCTTGATATCCCCTGTAAGCAGCCCCAATAAATCTATATATGCGCGGGCCCTTGTGACCCGGAGAAGGCGGTTGCCGTCCTTGTCGAACATCTTCAAACCCTTTGCCTGAATGTAGAATGGGAAAACATTGACTACGGCATTATCGATAATTATTCTCTCCTGTGTAGCGTTCTCAAGAACAGGGATAATAATCCTTTTTGCCGAGTTGGAAAGATATGGCCCTCTGAAAATAAAATAAAGGAAAACGCCTGCAAAGATTACAGCAAAAACTATAATTAACCTCTTTACTAAGTTGCCTCGCAAATCAGACGCTCCCTTAATTGAATGAACTGCTTCGTATTATTCGTATTAAATGCCATGCCCGACACCCGATTACAACTTTCGAGAGAAGGCTTGACCAGGCAATCCAGAGATCGATCCTTCACGCTTTATTCTGAAATAAGTTACAGTGACCCTCTTAATTTATTCAAGAGTTTTATAGTATATTACCTTAGTCATTGTGAAGGGTCAATGAAGATGCTGAACAGTGATTAGTAGTCGGTAGCCAGTAGTCAGTAGTCAGTTCAAAGTTCTCAGTTTTTTTTATTACTGACAACTGATCACCATTCACTGCAATCGGGGGTGTAGCTCAGCTGGGAGAGCGTCTCGTTCGCAACGAGAAGGCCGACGGTTCGATCCCGTTCACCTCCATTTTCTTTTGGCAGTAAACTTAGCTGAATTTTCGGGATGAAATAAAGAAAGGCCTTATCCTGTTTATCTTTTCGGAGTAAAAGATTCTGCCAAGGCACGTCTTGCCACAATCTGCTGCCTGGAGTTTCAGAGGGCAAAGCTGAAGTTCAAGGGTTTTGTTGTTCATGAAGACTTCGATAACCTGAGCAAGAAAGACCGCAACAGGATCACCAGCGCAACGGACAAACAATTTATCTCTCTGGATGATTTCAGGAATAATGCGAAGCAGGTTTTTGAAAGAGAAGTTGCGTGATGTTTGAAACTTCGCCGAACTGTTGCTCATTAATTTTCCCCTAAATCTTCCTTGCTGTTTATTAAGCGTTTGATTAAAATTATACGTAAATATTAAAAGGGGAAATGGGAGAAAGATTTTGAGATCAATAACCAGGAGTTATATTGTTGAATGATATAGAGGTTATCAAATGAGTGCTGATAAACTCGCTCAAGACGCAACCGCCTCTTCGAAGGGTACGATTTACCAGCTTTGTGTAGCGGTACAAAAATGCTACGAAATGATGTCTGGTCAGAAGGTACTTATTGAGAGCATGGGTGACGTCACCATTCCTGACATCCAGCAGGTTGAAATAAAACATTATACGAGTGCATTGACCGACAATCACCCCAACTTCTGGAATACTCTCCACAATTGGATGCAAGATGGGTTTAACCCAGCACCTTATACATCACTTATTCTTTACACCACTCAGCAGTTTGGAGAACGAGCCACGATCAACGAATGGAATCAAGCCACTTCCGATAACCGCATCAAAATTCTTGAAGCAATAAATCAATCAGCCGAAGAGCGGGAAGCCGAACGTCAGAAAAAAGCAGTCAAAAATAAAGCAAAAATATCAGATGTGCTTTTACATATGCGTTACGTTCTTGATTTATCACACCGAACTAAGTTACTTCAAGTTATTGAAAGATTCATCATCGAGGCTTGCTCTCCTACATTGCCAAAGCTCCACAAATTAATTAAAGAAAAACACATTAAGGGGATATTAGAAGGTAAGCAGGATGATTTTCTTTATGCTTTGATCGGGTTTATTACTCAGCCTCAGGCGGTGAAAGCACAGAGGTGGGAGATTACATATGATCAGTTCAGTAGGAAAGTTGGCGATCTTAATACCCTGTATTGTCGGGAAACCAGAGTTTTCCCCAGAAAATATTTTGATACTGCTCAGTTGCCAAATGCGCACCAGTTAGATGCACATCGTGATCACTCCTTTGTTCAAAAGATACGTGATATCGAGCACGAAACTGTTATACCAAAAGCAGTGAGAGACTATCTGGATACCGTTCGAACAGTTAATGAGGAGTTTAAGAATTATTCAGTGCCCCCATGCCGTACAAAAAACTATGCAGATGAGTTGATCGAGGTATTCGAATCACGCTATCGGATAGCGTCTAACAAATGCGCAGATATTATTACAGATTCGCAAAATTTTTTCGATACGATCACATCTGAAGAACCTCGCGAGTTTGAAGGGTTTGACAAACCTCCGATGGCATTCCGTAATGGTTTGCTTCACACGCAGATGGATGATGCTGCCAAGAAGCTGTACTGGAGATTAAAAAATGAGTGATGCCATTCAGAGCTTCTCGGTACTTTATAACAACCCTTTTATTTTCGGCCCATTGTTTCCATCATTCTATTCCTCGCTCGGTGAAAAACCAAAAAGTATTCTACTGTCTTACCTCATTTTGCCCCTGGTGCTCTACCCTGACTCACGGAAATTTTTAGTGAATGCCACCTCAAGGAGTTCGGTGATGACTATGGTTGGTAGACCTGGCAAAAGGGACAGGCTTTATGGGCTCGATGAGCGCATTGCTGAGTACCGTGACCTAACGAATGCATCTTTCCAGCACGAAATCGATATCGGCACGCTTCTTGTCAGTGAAAACCTTTCGGTTGATGTGGCTTCCAAGTGGCCTTCCGATCCTCCGTGTTCGTCCGACTATCACAAGGCCTCAAGGCGTTTAGGCCTTTTGTTTGCACCATTCGATGTTCCAACCGTTTATCGTATGATAGGAGTTAAAAGACTATGAAAGCTTTCATCCGCCATATTGGAATTACGGATCACGATGATAATGTCCATGCAGTAACGTTCGGACCCGGTGTTAATGTTGTGACTGGGAAGTCCTCCACAGGCAAGAGTGCTTTGATCGAGATTTTTGACTTCTGCTTTGGTATATAGCATTGCATAAATAAAGCTACATAAAGCATAATGACACTATCCTTTAAAAAGGAGGTGTCATGAAATCTGTAAAGATATATGGGACAGTCAAGAAGATACAAAAACTGGTTCAACTCAGCAAACAAGCCCTCCGG
>JACQZF010000068.1 GCA_016213945.1 Nitrospirota bacterium
ACTCAATTGAAGGTCTTTTGTCATGTATGCTTTCCTTACTGTTTTTTTCGTCCCTGTTTTGCTCCGGTCGTAACATATTCTATCTTACTTTCAATGCATTACGCTCTGTAACACCTAATGACGGCCATTAGAATTCCCCGCATAACGGATATTCTGGGTTAAATGTCCTTAACAGATAAACATCGGCTTAAGGTTTAATGAAAGATGCCGATAAGTACTTTGAGATAGTCGCGTGGTAATGACATATCGGGCTGGACGGCAGGTAAAACAAGGAGGAGTATCTGTGAAATCTTTTATAAGGGAGTTGAACATCCAGTGGAAAATCGGCATTATCCTTTTGGCATTGGTAGCATGTGTTTTTGGCAACTTTATAGCAATACTTTTGACGGGCGCAGACGCAGCAAAGGCGATAGGCACGCTCAAAGCTATTTCAATTATATCTTTTGTCTTTTCCATTGTAATCGCAGGAATTGGCTTTTACAGTGTAAAGAAAAGAATGGTTGCGAACCTGTTAGGAACATTAGAGGTAACGAATCGCCTAAAAGAAGGCGATTTGGGCATGGAAATTAACGTAAGAAGCAACGATGAGATCGGAGAAGTGCAAGCCGCATTGAAGACCATGGTGGGAAATCTAACAAGGATGGTCGGAGAGATACAGGATGTCTCTCACACAGTTGCAAGCAGTTCAGAAGAAGTATCCGCAATGATAACACAAATAAACAGAGGCATAGACGATCAGGCGCAACAGATCGAGCAGTCTGCAACAGCCACAACAGAGGTATCGCAAACTATTGTAGAGGTTGCAAAAAATGCTGCGCACGCATCTGAGGCAGCAAGCGAGTCTGTCACTATCGCCGGTGAAGGGAAAACAGTCGTTGAGAAGGCCGTTACAAGCATATTAAATATCGCTTCAACCATTGAGAAGTCTTCACAGACTATCGGAAATCTGGGAGAGAGCAGCAGACAGATTGGAGATATTATAAATGTCATTAATGAGATTGCAGGACAAACGAACCTCCTTGCGCTGAATGCCGCAATCGAAGCTGCAAGAGCGGGAGAGCAGGGGAGGGGGTTTGCAGTCGTAGCCGACGAGGTTAGAAAGCTTGCTGAGAAAACCGGCAAGGCGACCGATGAAATAACCGAAATGATTAAAAAGATTCAGCAGGAGACGGAGATGTCCGTTGAGAGCATGGCTCAAAATAAGATAGAGGCAGAAGAAGGAGTGAAACTGGCAAATCAGGCTAAAGATTCACTTGACAGGATAGTCCACGCATCTGAGCAATGTCTTGAGATGGTGCGTTCCATTGCCACTGCTTCGGAAGAGCAGTCAACTGCAATTGATGAAGTATCGTCGGGAATGGAGAATATTTCCAGCGTATTTGGGATATCGCGCGAGGCAATCTCACAGATAAATATTGCGGCAAATGAACTTGCAAAGATAGCAGGCGAATTAAGGGAACGTGTTGGATGGTTTAAGACAGGTTCTAAGGAAGGGAATAGCAGCAAAGCACGTTCTGTAAGCGGCCCTCAAAATAATAAACGTCACATTCTTGCTTCTGCATCACATAATTAGCCCGGGGTAATTCTTATTTGGATGGTGGTTGGTGTAACTTATCAAGCACCATCAACCTTCGTTCATTAAAATCAGGAAAAATACTTAAGTAATTATTGCAACCTTCCGATAATAGAATTGCAGTTTCACAATCAAAGGGCGCCAACAGTACTTTTGTTTTGTTGTTAAAAAGGAGCAGAATTATGAGCATTGACCATATAAAAACAAGGGACAAAATCATCTTATGTTTCACATTACCTTTAATCTTAACAACCCTGTTATGTTTCTGGATCTTTTCAATAAGTTCAAGCGTCTCTGATAATATCGAAGCGGTGCGGAAAAGCAATGTCGAGCATGCGCTGTTAGCCGAAAGAATGAATACACAAGTTGTGGGAAAAATAGACAAAGGGCTGGATGCCGTTACACAGGCTGTAAAGAGCGTAAGGAATGTAACGTTTGCGTTGAATGTGTTTTTTTTAGTTACTGGTGTCTTGAGTTGTTTGTATTTAGTCCGCTCCATAGTACGGCCTCTTAAGGAGGGCGTAGACGCTACTGACAGGTTAGCTGACGGAGAGCTTAACGCTGAAATCAAAACGGACAGGGGTGATGAATTCGGGCACTTACAGGTTTCTCTGAAAACTTTAGTTGGCAATCTGAGGGAGATAGTCTCACAGATAAAAGACGTTTCAAATACAGTGGCGAGCAATTCTAAAGAAGTTTCAGCGACAACAGAACATATAAGCTCCGGTATTAACGAGCAGTCAAAACAAATTGAACAATCCACCGCTGCAGTAACGGAAGTGTCTCAGAGCATAGTGGAGGTTGCAAGGAACGCAGCAAATGCATCGGATGCCGCAAAGGAGTCCGTCAGCATTGCGGGAGAGGGAAAAGCAGTTGTTGAGCAGACCGTAACAAGTATGTTGAGCATAGCTGAGAACGTTGAACAATCCTCACACACTATCGGGGAACTGGGCGAGAGCAGTAAACAGATAGGGGACATAATAAACGTAATCAATGACATTGCCGGGCAGACCAACCTCCTTGCATTGAACGCCGCTATTGAGGCGGCGAGGGCGGGCGAGCAGGGAAGGGGGTTTGCGGTAGTGGCTGATGAGGTGAAAAAGCTTGCGGAGAAGACCGGCAAGGCGACCGAGGAGATCACAGAGATGATCAAGAAGATACAGCGGGAGACGGAAGTCTCTGTGGAGAGTATGAAAAAGAATAAAGAAGACGCTGAAAAAGGCGTCAGGCTCGCAAATCAGGCCAAGGATTCTCTTGAAAAAATAGTTCATGCGTCCGACCAATGCCTTGACATGGTGCAAGCCATAGCTACTGCCACGGAAGAACAGTCCTCGGCAATTGAAGAGGTATCGTCAAGTATGGAAAATGTTTCTGGCGCATTCAGTGCTTCACGAGAAGCTGTTTCACAGATCAATACATCCGCAATTGAACTCGCGCGAATCTCCGGAGAGTTGATGAACCTTGTATCATGGTTCAGGACAGATACTTCTTCCGGGGACGTCGAGAAGACTACACATACTCAAAAAGGTCTCACTATAAAGAACTTGATGCAGCCAAGGGATAATCAGAAATTACGGAGACAGTCCTGTGAGATTATTTGAAGCTGTGCTCATCTGAGGGGAAGATGCCTTTTTCGATTTCTTCCCGGTAGAGTATAATCGCTTTCAGTGCCTCTTCCTTCATGTTAGCGTACTGCTTAACGAATTTTGGTACAAACCTTTCAAACAGGCCGATTACATCATGAAGGACCAGAATCTGCCCGTCGCAGTGCGGGCCGGCCCCAATGCCGATTGTAGGTATGGAAAGTTCTCCTGTGATTTTTTCTGCAAGGCCTAACGGTATCGCCTCAAGCAGCAGGGAGAAGGCCCCTGCGTCCTCGATAATGTGCGCTTCTTCAATAAGTTTCTTTGCAGCCTCATCTGTCTTGCCCTGAACCTTGTATCCTCCCATTCTGTGGATGGATTGAGGGGTGAGGCCTATGTGGGCCATCACGGGGATGTCAGATTTTATCAGCGCCCTGATATGCTCAGCAATTTCAGCTCCGCCTTCAAGCTTAACGGCAGCGGCCCCGGCTTCTTTTAAGAACCTGCCAGCATTCTTCACCGCGTCTGAAATACTTGTCTGATAAGACATGAAGGGCATGTCGCCAATAACCATCGCGCTTCTTACAGCCCTTGCAACCATTTTTGTATGGTAAAGCATTTCATCCATTGTCACCGGCAGTGTGTTTTCCAGTCCCTGCACGACCATGCCAAGTGAATCCCCGACAAGCACGGCGTCAATTCCAGCCTCATCAACAATCCGCGCAAACGGATAATCGTAGGCAGTGATCAGCGTAATTTTTTTGCCTTCTTTTTTCTTTTTCAGAAAATCCTGGATTGTAAAATTAGGCATTGTGGCTGCTCCTGGTTGCAGTCTTAACCGGTCAATTTACTTTCTGTGGGTACTATCTCTATCAGTTCCAGCTCAAATATAAGCTCTTTACCAGCCAGCGGATGGTTCGCATCCATCATAAATCCTTTATCAGTAATGGCCGCCACCGTTACCGGAACGGACCTTCCGTCAGCCCTGTGCATTTTAATCGTATCTCCAATCCTGGGGTCGAAATCCCCAGGCGCACTTTTTCTTGCAAATTCAAAAACCTTGTTTTCGTCACGTAAACCATAAGAGTCTTCCGGGGAGAGAGTCAGCCTTTTGGTCTCGTTTGGTTTCATACCGGTAACGCCTTTTTCAAAGCCGGGAATTACCATACCTTCGCCAACGGTGAACTCTATCGGGGCTATGCCTTTTGAGGTTTCGATTGTGTCTCCATTTGCATCTTTAAGGGTGTAATGCACCTTTACCTTGTCGCCGTTTTTTACTTCCACGTCTTGCCTCCTTATATCATTAACACGTTTTGCTCGTCGTGTTATAGTTCTGAATTTTACACAATTATAACATCTGAGATTTGTTTTTTCTTAGAAAGAAAATCCCTGCGCCGATCAATATCATACACAGGCAAAGTATCTGCCCCATTGATATGAAGCCGAAAAATAATCCGAGCTGGGGGTCGGGGTCGCGAACAAATTCAATCAATAACCTCACCAACCCATAGCCGATAAAATATACGGAAAGAAAAAAGCCGCTGAATTTTTTCCTGTCACGAAGATTCCAGAGCACAAGAAAAAGCAAAATCCCTTCAAAAAGGGCCTCGTAGAGCTGGGACGGATGCCTGAGCTGTTGTGTTTCGTCAAGGGGGAAATACATTCCCCATGGAACGGTTGTGGCCCGTCCGTACAGTTCGCCGTTAATGAAGTTGCCCAGCCTGCCGAACGTATACCCAAGCGGAATCGAAGGGATGAGGAAGTCCGCAAACTGCCAGAAATTTATTTTGTACTTGCGGCAGAATATTGTTGTAGCTGTGATGACGCCGATTAATCCGCCGTGATAAGACATACCCGCGAGCCCGGTAAAATGGAACCCGCCCGTAAAACTAAACGGCAGGATTATCTCCAGCGGGTTTGACATGTAATAACTGAAATTGTAGAAGAGCACATATCCCAGCCTGGCCCCGACCAGAAGTCCTGCAACTGCCCCCACAAGATAGTTTTCTATATTGGTCTTTGTGTAGCCGAAATTTTCTTTTTTCAGCCTGTAGAGCGACATCAAATAAAGGGTGGCGAACGCGGCAATATACATCAATCCGTAATAACGGACCTGAAACTGCCCGATCTGAAAGATATAGGGCTTGAGGTTTTCGGGGATATGCTGCCAGAAGTCAATGAAGTTGTTCATGTCTTATTGTTTGCTGAGTATCTATTCCCTGTTTGCTCTTCTATAGAGCGGTATATTTTCTTGGTATTTTTTATAAAAAACATCAGGGCGGTCCCGATAATCGCTGCCGCAATTATCATTGTAATAATATTTATCTTTTCAAAGTGGACAAAGTGCCTGTTGATCAAATGCAGCGAACCGGTGACGAGCATCGTAACTACGATAGTCAGGAGGGAATAGATGCTGATCACAATTAAAAGAAATATTAACGGCAAGAGCCGCTGCACCGGGGACTTCGATGTTGAGTTTGTTATAGGCATGAGGTTATTGTACGAAATAAGGGGTACAGGTTACAAATATGGATATGCCGGGAGCGATATATAAGATCTGTTCCCCTTCCCTGATGCTGATTCTACCCTCATATTTCCATTATGCTACAAAAAGCAGTTAACCACAGACACAGAGGCCCCGAGTTGAAAAATAAGAGAAAGAACCAAGACGCATCCTTCACCGTGGTGGTGACACAAGTTTTTCCGGATTGCTTTTATTTTCTCAGTGTCTCCGTGCCTCAGTGGTAAATGAACTGCTGTTTTTAGGATTATGCTTCTCAAGTATCTTGTTGATGAAGGAAAGATCATCTTAAGATTGTTGCTACGTTCTATCTCGTCAGTATCCTTGTAAGGCTGCTCTTCAGATAGAATTAAGGCTCTATACTTATTTGTTGTTTTGTTATACTAAAAAAAGATTATCATTCCATTTAGAGATGATAATAAGAGGGGGAGAGGAGGAAATGTTATGAGAATAACAAGGTGTCGAATGATTCCAATATTCTTTCTTGCTGCACTGCTGCTGTTTTTGACAGGAGGGTTTGCCGAAAACAACCCTCCGCGTAATTTAAAAGGTCCGCCTTTTACTGACCCTTCGGAAACACAGGCAATGCCTGAAAACTGGATAAAGCAGCCTGTTAAATATGACCCATCAGCAGGCAATGCGGATCTTGTGCTTTCCCTTGATCAGCATCTATACCCGGCCTTGCTGCCTATGATTCAGAAGTATGCCAAAGAACATGGGCTGAAGATTGTTGTCAATGAAGGCACCTGCGGCATCACATCAGGGATGGTGGAGCGTAAGACAGTTGATATCGGGGGGTTTTGCTGCCCGCCGGGGAAAACAGACAGGCTGCCGGGACTCCAGTTTCATACGATTGGAATTGATGCGCTTGAGCTTCTGGTCCATCCTGACAATCGTCTTGATAATATTACGATCGGGCAGGCGCGACAGATTTTCATGGGAGAGATACATCGCTGGTCGGAACTGAAGTCTTCTAAAGGAGAGAAAGGTATGGATATGCCGATTCAGGTCATTGGGAGACTTCACTGCAAATTAAGACCCGGACACTGGCGGCTGCTGCTCGACAAAGAAGACCTTTTTGCCACAGGCCTACAGGAAGTGGGGGCTATTCCGGATATGATTTCACAGGTGGCCTTAAATCCGGGGGCGATCGGATACGAAGTCTTATGGAATACTGTTCGTTATAAGGATAAAGGCAGAGTAAAGGCATTATTGATTGATGGTTACAGTCCCGAAAATGCAGAGCATCTCATATCGCTCAGGTATCCTTTGTACCGTGTCTATAACCTTACAACATGGGAAGGCAAGGGAGTTGAAAATCCGCACGCAAAAAAGCTGGTCGCTTTTTTATTGCAGCACACAAAAGACCTTCCGAAAGAACACAACATCATCCCTGCGTCCCTCCTGAAAAAAACAGGATGGAAATTCAGCGGCGATGAAGTGACCGGGGAACCGAAATAGAAACACGCAGCTTACAACCCGCAATACGCAACTGGTTTTATCGTATTCCATTAACCGTAAAAATGGTAATTGTTACAGTTGTGATCGGTATCATTGTCTGGATTGTGATGGATTACATTCAGAGCCGCCGGATAAAAAACATCTTTATTGCTCAATTAACTGAAAGACTCGGGCAGCAGGCAATGGAAGACCGGTTGCGCTTTGACCGGTATGTAAAATCGCAGCAGCAGTCAGTAAGAATTTTTGCCTTGCAATACAATTTCACCGACTACATCAACAATCAGAAATGGTCTTTCAGAGAAACGTTTAGAGTTAAGTTCTACAACGATGCCCCCCCGTGGTTTCCTGTGCGTACAATTCTGCGCACACTGCCGCAGCCTCGTTACGCCTTGCTGCTGGACTCCCGCGGAGGGGTCAGGGAGGCGTATCAGAGAGGGAAGGATACCCTGCCTCAGTTTTTGCTTCAGCCGACAAGTCTCTTGATTGACAAAAGCAATGAACAAAGCTATATGACCACCTTTGATAATGCGCCTTATCTGATTGCATCTGCATCTTGTCTTGATTCCCGTGGAAAGTTTACGGCTACCTTGATGCTCGCTACACCTATTGACGATGAGTTCTTGAATGACGCCATAGGGATTTCCACTCAAAGAGACATCGTAGCATTAATAACACCCGGAGAATACCCGCTGGTCCTGACAAGCAGCAACCTGATGGAGATCCCGTCCGGCGCGCCGCTTGATGCTTTGCAGAAAAAGTATTTAGTCACAGGAAAGGAGTTTTTTGATTACGGTTCTTCGGACCTGGTCATAAAATTTATTTCTTTGATATCACTTGAAAAAGCTGACGAATTAACCGGCTCGCTGATATTGAGGGAACGCGGGGAACGCGCTGTATCGGCTTTTGTGTTAATCCTGTCTTTTGCGGCTGTCATGTTCTATATTACACAGCGTATACAGCGATTGACCGGGCGCATCTCTCATTTTTCCCGGCACACATTGGGCGTTCAACAGCAGGAAATTCAGAAGGGGGACCAGCTCCACGTCCTTGAAGAACGTTTCCAGCATTTGACGGAAGAGGTTGTCAGGTCGCGTGAGATTATAAAAAAACAGGCAGAGAAACAGGCCCGGGAAGAAGAGGCGAAGATAATTCAGGCAAAACTTATTCATGCAAACAAGATGACTTCTCTCGGCACCCTTGTTTCAGGCGTGGCTCATGAGATAAACAACCCCAACAGCTTTATAATGTCCAATGCGCAACTGTTCAATGACATCTGGAACGATATCTTTCTGGTGCTTAACGAGCATTACAAAAAAAACGGTGATTTTCCTATCGGAGATATGAAATTTTCGGAAATTCAGAGTCTTGTTCCAAGACTCCTCAACACTATTACCAAAGGCACGGAAAGGATAAAGAACATTGTTGACAGTTTAAAAAACTTTGTCAGAGCCGACACCGGAAACCTGGACGAGAAAGTCGATGTTAATAAAGTTATTGAGAACGCAATATTCTTTCTTAATGCAGAAATAAAAAAATTCACCAATAATTTTCATGTAACATGTAAAGATAATCTTCCTTTTGTAAGGGGAAGCAGCCGTCAGCTTGAACAGGTAGTAATAAATCTCTTAATGAATTCATTGCAGGCATTGGATAACAGGGAGAGAGGCATATGGATATCGACTTCCCATGACGAAAAAGTAGATTCTGTATTAATCAGAGTTAAAGATGAAGGCTGTGGTATTCAGAAAGATATACTTGACCGCATTACCGAGCCGTTTTTCACTACGAAGTTAAATCAGGGCGGCACTGGCCTTGGACTTTCAATATCATATGCAATCGTAAAAGAACATAAAGGCAGTATGGAATTTATTTCCGAACCGGGCCAGGGCGCTACCGCCTGTATTACACTGCCAGTATATGATAAATTACGTTTTAAGGAGCAATTAATTGAACGATACCAGTCTTCCGATACTCCTCGTAGATGACGAGGAAGAAATCCTGTTGAACTACAGCCTTTTCCTGCGTTATGCAGGAATTGCACCGGTTCTGACTCTTGAAGACAGCAAGAAGGTTTTGCAGTTACTATCTGAAAAGGATGTGGCAGTTATCGTGCTGGATTTGATAATGCCGCATGTATCGGGGAATGAATTGCTCTCAAAAATCAGACGGGAATTCCCTCATATACCGGTTATTGTCATGACTGCTGTAAATGAATTAGAGACCGCTGTAGAGTGCATGAAAGAGGGAGCTTTTGATTACCTCGTCAAACCTGTTGACAAGAACCGTTTTATTGCCAGTGTTACAAAGGCAATGGAGTTCAGAGACCTGCATAATGAAGTGTCTTATCTCAAACACCATCTTCTTGCCGACGGCATTGAATGCGAGGATGCTTTTTCGTCAATCATTACGACCAGCCCCAAAATGCTGTCCATCTTTCGTTACGTTGAAGCAATTGCAAAGACACAAAGGCCGGTTTGTATCTTTGGTGAAACCGGGGTGGGCAAAGAACTGCTTGCAAGATCAATATATGAGCTGAGCGGGTTGAAGGGCCGGTTTATTCCGGTGAATGTGGCCGGCCTTGATGATGCAGTTTTTTCAGATACGCTGTTCGGTCATAAAAAAGGGGCTTTTACCGGTGCTGAACAGGAAAGAGAGGGGTTGATTGTTCAGGCAGCAGGTGGCGTCCTGCTGCTTGACGAGATCGGCGACCTGAAAGAGACCTCGCAGGTCAAGCTCCTGCGTCTTCTTGAGGAACAGAAATATTATCCGATTGGCTCTGATGTACCAAGAAAAAGCGATGCGCGCATTGTTGCATCCACCAATAAAGACCTTGAACAGGCAATTACCAATGGAACGTTTCGGAGAGATTTATATTACAGACTCTGCGGTCATAGTGTTCATATCCCTCCGCTGCGGGAAAGGAGTGAAGATATCCCCTTGCTTTTTGACTATTTCCTTGAACAGGCTTCAAAATCACTGTCAAAAGAAAAGCCTGTATATTCGCACAAGATTGCATCCCTGCTTTCAAACTATCATTTCCCCGGCAATGTGCGTGAGCTGCAGACCATGGTCTATGATGTCATTGCCCAGCATAAATCCGGTCCGCTGTCAGTTGATAGTTTCAAGAATTATTTCATTCAGAAAGGAGCATACGGGAAAGAGCTTCTTTCCGAACCGCTCAAGGAATCACTCGTGTGGCCGCAAATTCATGGGAAATTCCCTACGCTGAATGAAATCGAAGACTTTGCAATCGCTGAGGCGATGAAACGCGCTAAAGGCAAACAGGGAATAGCCGCATCCCTCCTCGGCATTACCCGTCAGGCCCTCAACAGGCGGCTGCTGAGGAAATCAAGAAGTTCATAACGCCTTCCAGGATAGTGCAACATATTTTGCAAATCCGCAACATATTTTGCGTTCCAATAAATATATTTAATATTAAAGAGATCAGTGTTCCCTTTTCGAGTTGACTGCAAAATTTGTTGCGCTTCTGCCCGCTGTCATAAACAGCAAGATTCATTTATCCTGTGTATTTTTAACGATTAAATATTATTCCTTATCATGGAATCATATTTGCTTATATACATCTATCTTTAATATTCCAACTTATTTAATACATCAGTAAAGATCATCCATCTAAATTGAGCTTTTTATCATCCTCAGCCTTTAGGCTGCGTAATATGAAAAGAATGTGAAATCACAATCAAGTGATTTTAAATGACGGATAAATTTAATGCTCAGGTATAAGAAAGGAGGTGCTCATTAGTATACTGGCGAAAGAAGTCGCCATATCGGAGTTTTTAAAATAACGACAAAGGAGGAATTTAGTGTGAAAAAGAAAGGGATTTTATTAACAGCGATTATTGCATCAGCCATTTTCTTGTTCTCGTCAATGGCGATTGCAGCGCCTGGTGCAAACCTGTTGTATCTTGAGACAGATTTAGGAGGCGGGCAATGGCAGTATGATTATACAGTCTATAACACCTCTACGGCCGGTGAAGACCTGTTTAGCATAATGCTATATTTCGGCGGCCCCTTTGGCGGAGATGATAGAACAGTTACCGGATCGACACTTCCAACAGGATGGGAGAGTGGTAACGGGTATTACTGGGAAGGGACAAATCTAACTGACCGGATATCTGCAACATCCTTTGATACAGCCTATGACATCACTCCGGGGAATTCCTTGGGCGGCTTTAGCTTTATAGTTGATGCTAAGGTAGGAAATATTGCATATGATGCATGGCATAACGGGAACAATGTTTCTTCCGGCATTACAGCGGTTGCACCGGAACCAATAAGCTCAATCCTCTTCCTGACCGGCGGGGCTGCGCTGGCAGGGAGCAGGTATTTGAGAAAACTGCGGAGGACATAATTGCAACTCCTATTCTCAAGGGATAAAAAGAAAAATCAGCATGCAAAATTTCAACAACGGAGGATATACAATGAATAGAAAATTTAAAATTGCAGCTTGCTTAATAAGCCTATTTTTAATGGGAATGTCATTTGCTGCCATTAGTGATGCCGCATCATACACATATGCCCTGCATGCAAAGGGTTTGGTAAATGTTATTGATGAATCCACAGGCACTGTTGTGTTATCCATTGATACGAATGTAGATGGAAACGGCATACCCGCTGATGTGAGTACAGGAGGCACACTTGGAGCCCTGACTCCCAATATGAAAAAACTCTATGTGAGCAATGCAGGCGCCAACATGAATAAAGTAACGGTAATTGACACGACAAATCCTCTTACAGCCACGGTAAGTGCAAACATCTCCACAGGCACAGGCGACATCAGACCCAAACATGCCATTGTCTCGCCAAACGGCAAATGGGTTGGCGTCAATCACTGGAGACGCAATGCAGACGGAACACTGAGAGTCAGCTTTATCAAGGTATCCGATAATACGGTTCAGAACATTGATCTTACCTTGACAAATGCAAATTCAAACAGTAATCAATCAATGCATAGCGCGTGGTCCTGGGACAGCAAATATTTCTTTACTTCAAGCTATGACGACGACAAGGTATTTGTATTTCAAGCGCCTGCGGCATCAAGCGGGTCGTTCACGTTAGTCAAAACATACGAGCTGTCCATTCCTGGACAAAACAATAACCCCCACTACTTGATACCTTCAAATGACGGATTGTCAATGTGGATTGTATCGGAAGGGCCGGGAGGCAGCTATTATGATCCTATCACCCCCACAGTTGCCCCGCTTGTCTATATAGTTAATCTTGCAACACTGAACATTTCAGGCGCTATATCCACACTCCTGACTACAGGTGAAGTGATAGAGGGACATCATGGGAACTTCAGCCTTGATGGAAACTACTTCTATTTTGTCAACCGCGGTCCTGGAAGCAATCTGAAAGGTATTTCAGTGGACGTTATTGACGCAGTTACACAGGAAATAGTCAAGCATGTGGAGACCACCCTGTTAGGCAGCGCCGAGGGCGATGGACACGCCTATGTCAGCCCGGATGGAAAGACTATAGCGGTCACCAAATACGGAACTAACATTCTTACATTTCTGGACCAGTCAAATGATTGGGCGCAAACAGATCTCACAGTCGGCACAGGCATACACATAGGGCATATTACCTTTGCTTTAAATGGTGCAACAAGGGCTTTTGTCATGAACAGAGTCGATGACGCCGTGTATCAACTGGACGGTGTCGGCACCGCTACCCCTTCTGTTACAAAGAAGATCGACATATTACTGCCTGATCTAACAACGATAGCAACAGGAGACGGAACCGGACAGGTTACAAATACCTATACCAACTACTTTGAGATGCCCGGAAATATAAATACAAAAGCATGTTTCAAGAAAATGTTTTAGAGTTGTAGTTCATTAAAATTCAATAGTATCTCATGGAAGGCTGGAGCTGTCCGGCCTTCCATGTATTTTGAAAAGGGTAAGAGATTTTAAGGTTTGGAATGAAGACAATATGTCAAAATTAAACTGCTGTGAATTCAAGAAGTGCGGGAGAGAGCCTGGCGGAGTGAATGTTAAGGAAATGGGAGTATGTCCGGCTCCCACAGAAACCTCCAGCAATGGTAAGAATGGCGGGGAAAATGCAGGCCGCATCTGTTGGGCTGTTGCAGGCACCTTTTGCGGAGGGAAGGTGCAAGGTCACTTCGCACAAAAATCCGTGTCATGTATGTCTTGCGACTTTTTCAAAAAAGTTAAAGAGGAAGAAGGTGCTAACAAGTTCATCCTGTTTAAACCAGGGCAGAAATATGGACCATCGGTACAATAATATGTTTTCAAAAATAAAAAAGAGAATATGCTTATCAAGATAAAATATATTTAATGATGGTGGTTATCTGTCTTATCACCCTCAACGCTTCCAGAACGAACCGGCACTTTAATATTTAATATCAACCCATCATCAAAGCGTAGATCCATATCAACTTGCTCCCCTTCCTTTGGAACCGACGCGGGGTCCATCAGCATAAGATGGTATCCTCCAGTCTCAAGTGATACAGATTCTCCGGCATGGATTATCAACTCTTTTTGCGGTATCATCTTTGCCATGCCTTCGTGCATTTCGGTTCGATGAATTTCAACTTTGTTGAATAACGCACTTGAAACTGCAGTAAGCGCCCTTGTCTCAGTGGAAGCATTTTTAATTGTCATATATGCTGCCAGTACTTTTGCATTCGGAGGCGCTGAACGTATCCACGCATTATGTACCGTCATAGAGTCAGATGCAAAGACTGATGAACATAGAGCCGTTAAAGCAACAATGTATACAACAGATATAATCTTCCTCATTATTCTCCCTTCCTGTAATCAAAGATAACCGTTTCTAATTTATCTTTTCCTGTTATACAGCAGTCCGCTGTAAATTTATTGCGAATTTTACGAAAGTCATCTGAAATTTGTTTGGGGTTATGGGGCGGTGAAAAAATTGCTCGCAATCTGCAAAGCGGGTCTATAAGTAAAAATGAAGCGCTGTGATCAATAAGATAATCTTCAGAATTCTTGCTGGACTCTCGCCTATAGCCGACTCCAAGAGGTCGCGCAAGTGAATCTATCATCTCAGGCATGCCTGTTAATCCTATAAACTTATTGTTGAAGTATGGTACATATTCTTTCAGTTCTTTATCTGAATCCCGCTGAGGGTCAACCGTTACAAAAACGACCTGCGTTTCTATCTGGAATTTTTTCTCAATAAGGTCACCTTTTTCAGCAAGGTTGTCATAGACGCCATTGAGATCAACAAGCGCAGTAGGACAGACATCAGGGCAGTGAGTATATCCAAAAAACATAAGAGTCCATTTCCTGTTAAAACTGGAAGTGGTGAATTCCTGTCCGCTATGATCTGTCAATAAAAATTCCGGCAGCGGAATGGGAACTTCCAATACAGTGGCGCTTGGAAATTCATCTGCTTCTTTCGAAACAGAAACAGTATTTAAACCTTTTCCGAACCAGATACCGAGCAAAAGCAATACCATTCCGGGAAATGCAAATCGAAGTATTTTCATCGCAGCGCCTGTGTTCAGAGATTTTCCCTTCTGAGTCATAATATTAACCTTTCTTTATATAACTACAACGTACAGTCATTGTCAATTTTGATGAAACAGAATGGTCACTTTCCTTGACCATTCTGTTTTTAGTCTTTATACTTTTTGAAAATATAAATTTTAATACGAGTATATATTATGGCTCTCTGGCTTGGATTCTTAATCTGCACAACTGCAATCGTTTTTGCAGGTACGAAGCTTTCAAAGTATGGCGATATAATCGCCGAAAAGACAGGGCTCGGAAGGACATGGATCGGAGTCGTACTTATGGCGTCAGTGACCTCACTTCCTGAACTTGTGACAGGGATAAGCTCTGTAACATATGCAGGCGTGCCGGACATCGCTGCGGGCGACATCCTTGGAAGTTGCGTATTCAATATGCTCATTCTTGCCATACTTGATGCCATTTACCATTCAATGCCCATATCCGCAAAGGCGCATCACGGGCATGTGCTTTCCGCAGGTTTTGGAATATTTCTGCTGAGTATTGTCGCCATAAGTCTGTTTGCCGGGAACCACATTCCCTCTCTTGGATGGATAGGGCTATACACTCTATTATTTGCAGTCATTTATCTAATAGCGATGAGGATGGTCTATTTTTACGAAAAGAAACAACTATCGGAATTCGTGAAAGAAATGGCTGATGAACTAAGATATAGAGAAATCCCAACCAGAACTGCTGTCGTTAATTTTGTAATCAATGCAACCATCGTCATTATTGCAGCTATCTTTTTACCAAAGATAGGCGAGGAGATTGCGGAAGTTACAGGGCTGGGACAGACCTTTGTGGGGAATATTTTTATAGCAATCTCCACTTCTCTGCCTGAAGTAGTGGTGTCTGTTGCCGCCGTCAGAATGGATGCAGTTGACCTTGCAATAGGCAATTTGTTCGGAAGCAATATTTTTAATATCTTCATACTTGCCATTGATGATCTCTTTTTCATCAAAGGGCCAATACTATCTTTTGTTCAAATGAGTCATACAATATCGGCGTTATCTGCCATTACCATGACTGCGATTGCAGTTATCGGTCTTACATACCGCACCGAGAAGAAGCGCTTGTTTCTTGCATGGGACTCTCTCGGAATAGTTCTGGTATACACAATCAATCTGATGTTGCTGTATGCAATGAGGAGATGAAATCAACATATTGCAGTTCAACTCTTTTGGTGTAATCGTTATAAATAAAATATTTCCTGAGGATTTCTAATTATTCAATCGTGCAGTTTTCATCACCAGTGTCATTTCCTTTACACTGCATCTTTGTTAGCAGAAGACACATTCCTTTGATCAAAAAGTAATAACTCTTTAGACCCGTAATCATCGAATGTGAAGGCATCACAGATTATTTATAAGCGCAGGTATTAGCCTCAATTTTGCAGGGGAACACATCAGGAGATTACCGATAGAAATCTCCTGTCGGAAGTAAGTGCCAAAAAACAAAAAAGAGGGTCAAGAATTTCCTGACCCTCTCTGTTCGTACAGTTGTTTAACAGTTATTTTACAGCAGTCCTGCTCTCTCCATAATTGCCGGCACTTTATCTTCCATGCCTATTGCCATGATATGTACGCCGTCGCAGATCTTTTCATCCTTCAACTGTTTTATATGGCGGGCTGCTATATTCAATCCTGTGTCAAGCGCCTTTTCTTTTCCGGCGGCCTTAAGTTCATCAATTAAGTTCTGCGGCACCTTAATTCCCGGAACAAAGTTGTTCATGAAGTTCGCCATTCCAGCGCTCTTAAGAACAACGATACCGGCCATGATTTTTACATTGAACTGCCTTGCGTGCGCCATGAAGGTCTTGAATTTTTCAATGTCATAGATCGCCTGTGTCTGGAAGAACTTTGCCCCTGCCTTCACCTTCTTCTCAAACTTCATGAGCTGCGGCTCTATCGGGTTTGATTCAGGAGTGACAACAGCGCCCTGGAAATAATCGGTCGCTCCTTTTAAATCATTGCCTGCCATGTCCTTTCCGTTATTCATCCCGTCAACGATCTTTAAAAGCTGGACAGATTCCACATCATAAACGGGCTTTGCCTGCTTGTGGTCTCCCGCAGAGACGTGGTCCCCGGTCATGCAGAGAACGTTTTTTATTCCAAGCACATAAGCGCCTAACAGGTCCGCCTGAAGCCCTATCCTGTTTCTGTCGCGGCAGGTCATCTGGAGGATCGGTTCAAGCCCGTACTCAAGCGCCAGCTTGCACACAGCAATGGAAGATATCCTCATGACAGCAGACTGGTTGTCTGTAATATTCGCGGCGTCTATCTTGCCACGCAGGATCTCCATGTGGTGGAGCATTTCTTTTATGTCAGTGCCCTTGGGAGGGCCTATTTCCGCAGTGACTGCGAATTTGCCTGAGTTAAGTATATCTTTGAAACTCACTTTTTCTTTTCCTCCTTTGTTCTGGCGATTAGCGCGCGCGGCTTCTGGCTCTTCGACCAGTCTTTTGCCTCTCTGGTTTTTTTCATATCATCGAGGCGGTTGATCTTATTCAGCCTCTCATAAATCCGCACCCAGCAGCACTTAATATCAGGGCTGACCTCACAGTTGCCGTCGTTGGTCCCGCCGCACGGCCCGTTGAGAAGGCCTTTGGGACACGCTGTCACAGGGCAAATCCCGCCTGTCTCATCGAGTATGCATTCGCCGCACAATGAACATCTTTCATCGAATATCTGGTAGCGGGTCATGTTCGCGAGGAACAGGGTGTCATTGGATTGGTACACGGGCTTGTCGGGAAATATTTCAACAGCGGCCTGTGTGCCCGCGCCGCAGGACATCACTATGACAACGTCCGTTTTATCAAGATGCTCTTTAAAAGGCTTCAGTTCGACCTTTGTGCCAAGCACCTGACAGCCGGTCTTGGCCCTAAAAGTCCCTGTCACGGTCTTACCTTCCTTCTCAAGCGTTTCTTTCAGCTCTGCCAGCTCAGGTTCTCCGCCGGTGCCGCACAGAGACGCGCATTCAGAGCATCCGACAAGGAAGAAACTTTTGTAGTCCTTTATGTTCTCCATCAGGTCTTTGAATTCTCTTTTCTTAGTTGCGATCATTTTGTTCTCCTTTATATTCAGCCACGAATTTTCACTAATGTTCACGAATTCAGAAATTAATATTTGTGTTAATTCGTGTTATTCGTGGCTGATTTCTACTATTTCACTCCCGCATGTATTTTAGCCGATTTGACGGTGTTTTTCATAAGCATGGTGATGGTCATTGGGCCGACGCCTCCGGGCACCGGGGTAATGGCCCCGGCAATTTCCTTTGCCGCGTCAAAGTCTACGTCACCTTTTAAGATAGGGACCATCTTGCCGGTCTTCTCGCTCTTCTTTTCTCCGACACGGTTTACGCCTACGTCAATTACACATGAGCCCGGCTTGATCCATTCAGGTTTTACAAGGCCGGGAACACCGGCAGCGACGATAAGGATGTCAGCGCGTTTGCAGTGGGCTTCAAGATTTTTTGTCCCTGTGTGAACGATAGTGACAGTTGCGTTAGCGCCTTTGCCTTTCTGGAGCATGATATTGGCTATGGGTTTGCCTACGATATTCGAGCGTCCTACGACCACGACCTCTGCGCCGTTGGTATCAAAACCGGAGCGCACGATCAGCTCCTGAATTCCGGCAGGGGTACACGGAAGGAACTTTACTTCGCTGCCGCCTATCATAAGGCGGCCGACATTTACCGGATGGAAACCGTCTACGTCCTTGTCAGGGTCTATGGCATTGAGCACCTTCTTTTCATCAATGTGCTTTGGGATCGGAAGCTGTACAAGGATGCCGTGTATCTTTGGGTCCTTATTATATTTATCAATGAGATTCAGAAGGTCAGCCTCTGAGATACTGTCCGGCTGATCATCCTGGATTGAATTGAACCCGATCTCATGAGCGGTCTTTTGTTTGGCGGTAACATAGCTGATCGATGCAGGGTTTTTGCCCACCAGTATTGTGACCAGTCCCGGCACGACCCCGTGTTTTTCCTTCAACTCTGTAACTTCTTTTTTAAGCTCTTCCCGAATCTGTGCGGCGATCTCCGTCCCGCTGATTATTTTTGCAGACATATAATTCCTCCTTGTATTTTTTGTAGGGGCGGGTTTTAAACCCGCCCCTACAGGTATTAATCCCTTCTTTTTATTAGTTCCAGCAACTCCATTCTTGTAGATTCCTTTGTACGGAATATTCCTCTGACGGCTGATGTTATTGTGCGGGCATTCGGCTTTTTAATCCCCCTCATGGAAAGGCATAAATGTTCTGCGTCTATGATGACCATTGCGCCTTTGGGTTTTAATTTATCCATTATCATGTCGGCAAGCTGTGTGGTCAGGCGCTCCTGCACCTGCGGCCTCTTTGCGAACATCTCGACCGCCTTTGCAAGTTCGCTCAGACCGACGATCTTCCCGCCTGACGGAATGTAGGCGACATGCGCCTTTCCGATGAACGGCAGGAGATGGTGCTCACACACTGAGTAAAAGGGGATGTCCTTCAGCAGCACCATCTCATCGTGGCTCTCGCCTTCAATGGGTTTAAGAAGTTCTTCCGCCGGGGTCTCTAATCCCGCGAATATCTCCTCGTACAGTTTTGCAATGCGGGTTGGGGTGTCCTTTAATCCCGCTCTTTCAGCATCTTCGCCAATGCCTTCAAGGATCAGTCTTACACCTTTTTCAATTTTCTTTCTGTTCATATCTAATTAAATTAAACCACGGAGGCACTGAGACACGGAGAAAGAAATCCACAGATTTCGCAGATGACACAGATCAAGAAAAAGCTTCCCAATAAATCTGTGAGAATCTGCCTAATCTGTGGACGAATATTATTCTCTGTGCCTCCGTGTCTCTGTGGTTCATCTCATTTTCCTGCAATCAATTGTTCTCTTCTCAGTTATTATCCTATCCATTTTCACATCGTGCTTTTCGCCGGGTATTTTAGAGGCAATCTGCTCTTCAAAGGCAAGAGCTATTAGCAAGGGTTTAGGTGTTATCGCAATTTTCTTTGCTGCCCTCTGCCCTCTGCCCTCTGCCTTCTGCCTTAACAGCCTGTCATAATAACCGGCGCCGTATCCGAGACGGTTTCCGTTTTTATCGAAACCTGCGCCGGGAACAATCATGATATCAATATCGTCTAATTTCCTCTCGCTCATCTTCTTCATCACTGGTTCAGGAATCCCCATGTAACCCGTTTCAATTGCAGAAATATTATCTATTGCGAAAAGCCTTAACATTTTCTTTTTGCTTTCAACCTTCGGCAAGACCACATCCTTGTTTAATTTCAATGCATGCGCTATACATGCCATTGTATCTACCTCGCTCCTGAATGAAGCGTAAAACAATATGCTCTTTGCCCTCTTGAAGTCAGCCGACGCATAAAGTCGTTTCTTTATAGCCGCCTCTTTTTCCTTCTTTTCCTGAGGCCCGATATGGTTTCTTTTTTTTAATAGTCTTTCTCTGAGGGCCTTCTTCAAATTGCTTTTTCCAGATTGCCCTTGATAGCTTTCGCTTCGTCAAGGGTCTTTTGAGACGCCTTATAAGACGGCAGGCCGTTAATATCTAATTCCATGATACTTTCATTAAAACTTATCTGGCCTATGAAATCCATGTCACTCAGGTTGTTTTTAATAAAAAGGACATCCTCTTCTTTCCTGACCTTGTTGGCGACGACAAATACTTTTTTTACACCGAGGCCCTTTGCGAGGCCTTTAACCGCAACCGCTGTCTGGATGCTCCTCTGTCCCGGCTCAACAACAACGATGAATGCGTTGACTCCCTCGGCCGTTCCCCTTGTAAAATGCTCTATACCTGCCTCCATATCAACGATGACAACCTCGTCTCTTTCTACGATAAGGTGCTTTAAGAGCCTTCTCAGTAATGCGTGTTCAGGACAATAACATCCTGATGCGGCAAATTTTGATTTACCCATCACAAGCAGGGTGATATTGTTGATTTTATGGCCGAAGCCTTCGGGGATGTCATCCACCCTTGGATTGATCTTGAATATGCCCCCGCCGGTCCCAGGCTTTGCGCCGGTCCTTTCCTCAATTAACTCCGCTATCTCGGCAATGGGCCTTATCTTTTCTATTTCATTCCGTGAGATGCCGAGTGCTGATGCAAAGTTCGCGTCGGGGTCCGCGTCAACCGCAATCACTTTTTTCCCTTCAGATGAATATAAATGACTTAACAGGGCGGAGACAGTGGTCTTTCCAACTCCGCCTTTTCCTGTAATTGCGATTTTCATGTGAAATTTACCTTCCAATCATCAGGAGCGTTTTGTATGATATCAAACAAGTAAAAGAGCAAATGTCTTTTTCATGGATTTGCTCCAAAAGAGTAAAAATACTACCATGTTAACATGGTTTTTGTCAAAAATTTGCTATAAGTTTATGGAGGTTTTATACTTTAATTAAAGGTTTTCATAAAAAGGGACGAATAACGATAGTGATGACAATATATCTAAAATCAAAGTTCAATATTGATGAGACAAAGGGAAGATTTAACCTGCGAAGGTACTTTTCTGTTTTTAGTTTCGGGGTCATTATCCTTTTAACAATAGTCTTGAGCGCCCTCGTTTACTGGAACCAGCGGGACTCACTGGTTGAATATTCAATATCATCAGCCGTGACTTTTGCTCAGCAACTGAATACCCGCATGCATGAAAAATTTATTCATACGGATTTGGTAAAAGGCAATAACCTGCGGATAGATAAAGACTCGCCGGTGCACTTACAGCTTGATGATATTGCGGAAACATTCTTAGAGGATTATGTTGATATCAAGAAGATCAAGATGTTTAATCTTGAAGGGAAAGTTGTTTATTCAACAGAACACGAAGACATCGGGCTTGTCAGCAATAGTGAGATCATGAAAAAGGCCTTAAGCGGCATTACAGCTTCGAAATTGACAAAGCGCGACACGCCATTTAAGGAAGATTCATCAAACAGGGGGAAAAAATTCAACATAGACGTACTTGAAATATATGTCCCCATTTACAGAGACTTAAATACCTCTTCACAGGAAGAAATTATCGGGGCGTTTGAACTTTATAAGGATGTGAGCCCCCTTTTCAGTTTGATGAGGGAGCAGTTTTACAAGGTGCCTTTACTGCTTATTATTTCCATGGGGTTACTTTATATGTTCCTGCAGATAATAATTAAGAAAGCCAACACTATAATCAACAGACAGCATGAAGAAATGGATTTACACAACGCAGAACTTGAGGAGGCACAGAAAAGGATAAAGGTGGCGATAGATGAAGTCGTTGAGAATGGAAGTTTTCATGTCAGGCTTCAGTGCGACAACCTTTTAAAATGCTGGGAGGTCAAAAATTGCGGACAGGTCAAATGTCCCAGTTATAAATCCGAGAACCTCAGATGCTGGCAGGTGTCAGGCACTTTCTGCGGGGGCAAGGTGCAGGGTTATTTCGCCAACAAATACGGTGATTGCAGGAAATGCGATATCTTTAAGAACGCGTTTAAAGACAGGATCAGCATGATCGGCGAAAGCTTCAATAACATGATGGTGCTCCTTGAAAGCAAGCACCAGGAATTGCAGAAATTAAATGAGCGGCTGAAAATCCTTATTGATACCGACCCGTTAACGGAAATAGGAAACCGCAGAAGCTTCCAGAAAAGGATGGAAAATGTCCACCTGCTGTCAGTCAGATACAATCACCCCTACAGCATCATTATTTGCGATGTTGATAATTTCAAATCGTATAATGATACACACGGCCATCAGAAGGGCGATTATGCCCTTATCTCAATAGCTAATGCCATGAAGGCCTCACTCAGAAGGACTGACGAGATATTCAGGTGGGGCGGTGAAGAATTTATTATAATCCTGCCCGAGCAGAATCTGGCATCCTCTTTAACAGTTGCAGAGAATCTCAGGGCGCAGGTTGAGTCGATCGGGATCCCGCATCACTGCTGTGCTTTAAAAATATTAACTGTCAGCGTCGGAGTTGCCTGCAATATTGCAGAGAATGTTAAATACATTTCATGGGAGAGCGTAATCAAACAGGCTGATGACGAGCTTTACAAGGCAAAGGCATCCGGGAAGAACTGTGTATCCCCCGCAGCAAATATAAAAAATTAACCTCTCTACTCATTCTGTTTAATTCCAGTAACTACTGTTTACAACGTTGCAGGGTTTGATAATCAAACCCCTATGTGGCAGGCTCCGGAATGATACAAAGAGCTGTTGTATAATTAACGGATGATCGACATCCTCAAGATCCTGTCAGTGCTTGCTATTATGGTGTTTCTCCTGAAAAGGCGGTGGAACCTCGGATTGGTAATGGTCCTCTCATCCGTTATCCTCGCCTTCTTTTATTTGCTTGCGCCGCTCGATTTCCTGAAGGCCTTTTATTCCGGGTCAACGGACAAAACAACCATCAGCCTGATCGCGGCCCTTCTCCTCATAAGGATTTTTGAGAATGTCATGAGGAAGAACGGAATCATGCAGCAGATGATGGATTCATTCAGGGGAGTTGTCATGGACAGGCGGATACTGATGGCGTCAATGCCAGCGCTTATCGGGCTTTTGCCCTCAATGGGAGGGGCGCTCTTTTCCGCGCCCATGGTGGACGAGGCGTCAAAAAGCATCGACATCTCCCAGGAAAAAAAGGCATTCGTAAATTATGTGTTCAGGCATCCCTGGGAATTTATACTACCTCTTTACCCCGGTGTGATCCTCGCGTCCGCCATTACTTCGTATTCTCTGAGAGAGTTAATGCTTGCCAATCTGCCGTATGCCCTGTGCCTTGTGATCGGAGGGACTGTCTGGGGATTGAGAGGCATTGGGATGCAGAGAGAGGGTTTCAAGAAAATATCCGGGCCCGGGCTGATGAGCTTTCTTCCCTTAGCGATCATTTTGATTATGGTAATAGCTTTTCATCTGAATTTATCGATCTGCCTCAGTGCGGTGATTATCGGCATGTTTGTTGTGTTCCGGTATACCATGAAAAATATTTTCCAGAGTTTGAGGGAAGGTTTTTCATGGGAGATCGTGTTGATCATACTCGGAGCGATGACCTTCAAGGCGGTGCTCAATTATTCAGGGGCGGTAGCAAACATAAGTAAATTTTTCGTTGAAGAGGGTATTCCCGTATTGCCGGCGCTTTTTTTCCTGCCGTTCATTTACGGCCTGCTCACAGGGCTCACTGTCGGTTTTGTAGGAAGCACATTTCCGATTATATTAGGGCTTGAGAATGCGCATCACATCGGCGCTATTTCCTTTGCATTTGCCTCAGGATATGTAGGAGTGCTTTTATCCCCGGTCCATCTCTGCCTTGTTTTGACAAGGGAATATTTCAAGGCCGCAATGAACGGCATTTACAGAAAGACCATAAAGGTGTGTATATTGATCATGCTTGCCGCTCTGGCAGAGTATCTTATTTCAAGCCGTTACTGGCAATGATATGGCTGCTGAGTTTGACTTGTAGTGATTTGTCAAATTAAACTTACATATGCTCAAGAAATTATGGCCGTTATTCCTGCTCGCGTTTATAATTTTAACGGTCTTGCACGTACGTTACTACGCAGACTATCAAACGACACTTTTACCCGGCGTATATATTCAGGACGGCGCATCTGATCTGAAGGCAAATCATTGGTCTGTCCCGGTTGTATTTGACTGGGACAGTGACGGAAAAAAGGATATTCTGATCGGCAACAGCTACACGGATGAAAACAAACTTGAGCATGGGTATATAAGTTTTTATAAAAATACAGGCACTGACGCCGCGCCTTCTTTCAACGGTCCGGTTTATATTCAAACCTGTGATAAAGAGTGCTCGCCTTTAAATACCGCCGCCTTTGGCTGACTTGGTTCGTATCCCGCAGTCGTGGACTGGGACAATGACGGAAGACATGATCTGCTGGTCGGCGATACCAACGGAAATGTCCAGGTATTCCTGAATACAAACAGCAATTCAGATCCGGTTTTGTCAGGCGGTAATTTTATTCAGGCAGGCGGAGTTGATCTTAAGGCCGAAGGCAGGGCCGCACCTGATGTTGACGACTGGAACGGCGACGGGAAGAAAGACCTGATCATCGGAAATAGAGAGGGAAATATCCAAATTTATATTAACAAAGGCACTGACCCGGAACCTGTTTTTGATTCATCATATCTCCTGCAGGTGGACGGCAGGGATTTTACTGTCAGCGGCAGGGCTGCTCCGAGAGTAGCGGACTGGAACAAGGACGGCTTAAGAGACCTCCTGATTGGAGATTTGGAAGGATATGTCTATTATCTTAAAAACGCAGGGACGAACAGCGCGCCTGTGTTTAAAAGGGCTGAAAAGCTTTTCCTTAGAAACGGCGATTTCCTCCGGTATCCTGATCCAAACGGCGACCCGCGCTCGCGGCTTTATGTTACGGACTGGAATAACGACGGGCGTGACGATATCGTGCTGGGGGGGAAAGACGGTAAAGTCATGCTGTATCTTGCGGCGCAAAAGCCGTCATATTCACCCGCTGTTTTTGTAAAGAGAATATTTTTTCAGATACAGGAAAGGGCCATTAAATTCAGAGACAGAGCCAAAGAGAAGATTAAGGGATTGAAGAAGAGATTGATTTAGAGTTTGTTTCTAAATTGTCATATGTAGCTGTTTATGTCATTCCCGCTTGTCGGGAATCCCTCTGGAAAAAAGATTCCGGACAAGCCGGAATGACAAGAATAATGCCATGCGTAAGTTATGATTCATGTCAGCGCTCTTTAAATTTCAGGAATGTCTCGATCTCGTGCTCAAAATTATCGCTGAAGATGCCTTTGCCGATATTTTCCTTAATTTCACCAAAGCCCCAGTAGCGCACTTCGTCAATTTCGCCCTGATGAAATTTTATTTCTCCCGCGTGAATACATGAATGCGTGTATACAAGTTCTGTCTCATATGGGTTTGAGTGGATGTAGGTGTAAAGAAATTCCGGTCCGCAAGTTGTAATGCCGAGCTCTTCCTCCATCTCGCGATGCACTGCTTCAAGAATTGTTTCCCCTGCGTCAACATGTCCGCCGACGGACGTGTCCCATTTCCCCGGTGCCACGTCCTTGTTCATCGAGCGCTTCTGAAGTAATAGTTTCCCCTGCTCATTAAACACAAGCACATGAACAACACGATGCATCAACGCAGGATTTCCGTGTATCACGGAGCGGGGAAGGGTATTAATCACCTCCCCGCGATCATTTACAACATCAAGGAGTTCTTCGTGTGTTTTCATTGCAATATTATAAACAACTTGATATAGTCTTTCCATGAAGATCAATCCTATGAAAATCGCGCTTACTATAGCCGGTTCCGACCCGAGCGGAGGCGCGGGATTTCAGGTGGACTTGCGCACCTTCAAGGCAATGGGTGTTTACGGGCTGAGCGTCCCATCCGTGCTCACCGCGCAAAATACGAGAGGCGTCAACAGCGTACACGAACTGCCTGAGGATTTCTTCACGGCGCAGCTTGACACCCTCCTGGACGATGTAAGGCCTGACGCCCTCAAGACAGGCATGGTCTACACGGCGCAAAACATGAAGATCATCGCTGAAAAAATAAAGGAACATTCCCTTGATAACCTCGTTGTCGATCCGATAATTATCTCATCCACCGGCGTGCCGCTTATAAAAGAAGAGGCCCTGAAGGCTATGAAGGATTATCTGCTTCCCGCAGCCAAGGTCATCACTCCCAATATTAACGAGGCCTCCGCCCTCACCGGCATGGACATCCAGGACAAGAGTGACATGAAGGACGCTGCCATGAGACTGAAGGATTACGGCGTCCAGTCGGTGATAATTACAGGCGGGCACATGAAGGGAAAGGCAATGGACCTGCTTTTTGACGGGGCGGAATTTATGTCTCTTGAAAATAAAAAGCTTGAAGGAAAATATCATGGCACCGGGTGCGTATTTTCAGCGGCGATCGCGGCATGTCTTGCGCTTGATTACGGAATAATAGAGGCCTTTATAAAGGCAAAGGAATTCACGTTTGACGCGATAAAGTCCGCGGGCTCAGTCGGCAGCGGGATGAAGATTTTAAATATATAAAGCAGGGGCGAAGGGCGCCTTCAGCTTCCTTCCATTACCCTATGCAGCAGCGCGCTCAGCTCTTCTATCTCAAATGGTTTTGTAAGGATCCCCTTGAAGCCGTATTGTTTAAAGTCAGCCATTATCGGATCATTGGAATATCCGCTTGAGACAATGGCCTTAACATCCGGGTCAATATCAAAAAGTATTTTGATGGCCTCTTTGCCCCCCATACCGCCGCGGATGGTCAAGTCCATCATAACTACATCAAAAGGTTTTGCTGATTCTCCGGCTTTTTTGTACAGCTCGATGGCTTCGTCTCCGTCGTCGGCGACCTCGACCTCATAGCCGAGCTGCTTCACTATCCTTGCGACGGATTTCTGGATGATCTTATCGTCCTCCATCAGCAATATCTTCCCTTCTCCCTTCAGAGGTTTGTCCGGTTTCTTACTGCCAATTTCTATAGGCTCGCTGGAGGCGGGAAGGTGGATATAGAAGGTTGTCCCTGCGTTTAATTCCGATTCGACGTTAATATATCCTTCATGGTTTTTGATGATGGAGTAGGTGGTTGTCAGGCCGAGACCGCTCCCTTTTTGCTTGGTAGTGAAGTAGGGGTCAAATATCTTTTTCAGGTACTCTTTCGGAATGCCCGCCCCTTCATCTTTGATCGTTATCCTGACATATTCACCTTTTGGCACGGAAAAGGCGTTATCTCCATTTACGGTCACATTTTCTGCGCGCATATGAATGGCGCCGCCGTCCGGCATGGCCTGGTTTGCATTGATAACAAGGTTGTTAATGACCTGGCTTATCTGACCCTCGTCTATTTTGACAGGGCGCAGGTCGTCAGCAATAGAAAGATCAAATCTGATGTTGGAGCCCATTAACGCAAAGCCCGCTGATTCTTTCAGCACGTCTTTGATGGAGGTTATATTTTTGATTGGCGCCCCTCCCTTGGAAAAAGTCAGCAACTGGTTCGTTAAATACTTGGCGTGCCGGCAGGCCTTCTCCGCGTCTGTAAGTATATCATATTCGTTTTGTCCGTTTTTCATGGACATCTTTACAAGCGCGATATTGCTGACAATATTTGTCAGGATATTATTGAAATCATGGGCGATGCCGCCTGCCAGGATCCCCACCGACTCAAGCTTTTCTATTTTCAACTGCTCCTCCTCCTTTCTTTTCAGTCCGGTAATGTCACGTATGATGCCCTGGTACCCGACGATGTTCGCATGTTTGTCCCGCCGCATGGTCGAGGTCACCAGGCAGTCCATCATGGTCCCGTCTTTTCTGCGCAATTTCACCTCATAGTCCCTGACGAAACCCTTTTGTTCTATTTCCTGCTGGAACCCGTCTCTGTCCACGGGATTGACATACAGGTCGGTTATGTTTAATTTCTGTATTTCCTCCTTTGTATAACCGAAAAGGTCCAGCGCGGACTGGTTGATATTAACAAACTCCCCGTTTTGTGTTGCCATATAAATGGCGTCCCTGGATTCTTCGAAAAGAAGACGATACCTCCCTTCACTTTCCCGGAGGGCCTCTTCAGCCTGTTTGCGTTCAGTAATGTCCCTGATCGTCAGTCTCGCTCCAAGCAATCTTCTTTTAGTGTCATACATCGCTATCATATAAATGGTGATATCGAGTTTTTGACCGTCTTTTTTGATTATATTGCCGCTGTCAATATAGATGGACCCTTCGCGCTCAAGTTTTTCGAGCTTGTCTTCCACTTCTTTCGATGTTGCAGGCGTATAGATTTCTTTAATATCTTTTCCGATAAGCTCAACCTGTGAATAGCCAAGGTGTTTAAATCCCTGCTTATTTGTACAGATGAGGGTGCCGTCGGTGTCTATAGAGTGGATCATGTCTGAGGAGCTTTCAACGATGTCCATGTACCTGTCCTCAGATTCTTTCAACTGCTGCCGCAATATCAACTGGGCTTCTTCAAGCTTGCTTCTTATTTCCCAGTTGAAGATGGTCAGCATCCCGCCGATGGCCCATGTGGCAATTATGGCGCAAAGGGCACGTAATACCTGCACAGGGATTTTGACTGCTATAAGGAATGAATCAGTATTAAGCCAGTTTGCCGGAAAAAAATCTCCCTTGGGAACGATAATGCCGCCAATAATGCCGTAAACCAGGAAAGCATACCCGCCCAACAGAAAATACTTCCTTACTTTTAAAGATTCCAGAATACTTTGTTCATATTTGTAATATGAATAAAATCCAAAACCGATCAGTGTGCCGCCTGGAAACCCTAAAAGATATCTGGTCCAGATACTGCCAACTTCCCAAAAATCATGGGATATGAAAGCGCCCAAAAGTATGGAAATCCCTATCGCAGGCAACAGCCACCAGACAAGCCCGTTGACAATTTTCTTCTGCCATTCGGGGAGTCTCGGGACGCTCAGGCGGGAGAGTTTCCTGCCGAATTCAAACAGGAAAAAGTAGGAGATAACAAGGACAACCCAGCGGGCCATATCCATGGTAATATTTCTGCCTTTAATTATGGACCACATGTCCATGAATTCATTCAGTCCGTGCGTAAGGCCGAATGCGGCGAGGAGCCACAGAATGTTCGCGATCTTAAACTCGCTTCCTTTTTTCGGCTGGACCAGGACCGTGAATCCCATTGTTACGAATGCAAGGCCGTAGATGAAAAAAACAACGTCTATGTTGCGGTAAAATAAACTGTGGATTAAATCCATGTTTTCCCCCGAAAGGTTTTAAGAAGATATTCTTATGACTGTCTTTACGTTGCCCCTTGGATTAAAGTCTCCGGTTACCTCAAGATGTCTCGGTTTTAAAAATTTCTTCAAGTCGTCGAATATCTGGTTTGCAGCGGATTCATGAGATATGTGCTGACTGCGGAATTTATTGAGATAGAGCTTCAGGGACTTAAGTTCAACTATATATTTATCAGGGACGTAATTGATGTTAATTGTAGCAAAGTCTGGATAGCCGGAGCGGGGACACAGGCAGGTGAATTCAGCGAAGCTTATCTCAATAGTGTAGTCCCGGTCCTGATGGGGGTTGTCCCATCTTTCGAGTTTTGCCTTTGCGATTTCCTTTTCACCGTATTTCATATCTAATATTATATTTGATTTTTCTTAAAATAGTAGGGGTAAGATGTTTGATGGAACTAAGATGTCATTCCGGCTTGTCCGGAATCTGCTTTTCAGAAAGATTCCCGACGCGCTTCGCTTGCGGGAATGACAGCTTGAATGTAGATATATGCGTTATTCAGGCTGGTCCTTACGCAAAGTTATTTTCTGCTCTATCTGCGAGCAGATGCCGTGAAACATTTTCATTTCCCAGTCGGTCAATCCCGATCGCCCGACAAGGTGTTTAAGGTTCTGAATGATCTTCCCTGAAAGGTTTTTCCTGCCATGCGGAATATACTCAAGCAGTTTAAGCGTCTTTTCTATTCGCTCATATAAGGCAGAGAGCTCTTCATTGTCAACCAGTCCAGGGAAAAATAACGTACTATCGGCTGTTGTGTATTCAGCCTTTGAAAGTTCATAAGCAATGATTAAAACAGCATGCGCCAGATTGAGAGACGGCTGCTTTTTGCTTGACGGTATTGTCATGAGAAAACCGCATTCCTCGACTTCCTCGTTGAAAAGCCCCCTGTCTTCCCGTCCAAAGAGTATACCGGTCCTGTTTGAGCGCGCGATTTGAAATAACCTTTGCGCGCCGGGTTCTGCAGGGACAAACACCCCGCGCCTTCTTCCCTTCCTTCTTGACGTGCCGATGATAATTGATTTGTCCCTGACAGAGTCTTTCAGTGAATTAAAGACTACGGCGGATTCAAGAACATCAGCAGCGCCGTGGGCAAACCGGAGGGCCTCATCCGTTATGACATATGATGGATGCACCAGTGAGAGATTTTTAAACCCCATGTTCTTGATCGCGCGCGCGGCAGCCCCTATATTGCCCGGCTCTTTCGGCTCCACAAGGATGAAGTGTACATTGTCCTTCCAGTCTTTCATTTCATCCAATAATACCATAGTCAATCGCGGCACGCCTTCACCTTGTTATTTCCACAAAAAATCGATTAAATTAAAACCATGTCAGTACGCGAGATCGTAAAATATCCTGAAAAGGTCCTGAGAGAAAAGACCGGGCCTGTCAAAGATATCGATTCTGCGCTCCAGAATCTCATTGATGACATGATAGAGACTATGTATGCGGCGCCGGGCGTGGGGCTTGCAGCCAATCAGGTTGGCGTGTCCAAACAAATTACTGTCATCGATGTGAGTTTGAGGGAGGAAAATATCCCTTTAATCGTACTGGTGAACCCGGAGATCGTGCATCTTGAGGGTGAGATCGAAGCTGAAGAAGGTTGTCTCAGCATCCCTGATTATACGACTGTTCTCAAGAGGGCCATGAAAGTGGTTGTGAGAGGTTTTGACAGGCATGGCAAACCCGTTGAGATAGAAGCAGAGGGTCTTCTGGCAAGGGCGCTCCAGCATGAGATAGACCATCTCAACGGGAAGCTGTTTATTGACAGGATGGGGCGCATTAAAAAGGAATTTTTCAAGAAACGCTATCGAAGAGAAAAGTTGTCAAAGGAATGAACCTTGTTTTTTTCGGCACGCCTGAGTTTGCAGTTTTGCCTCTTAAAACCCTGCTTGATGCGGGACATGAAGTCCTTGCCGTTGTAACACAGCCTGACAGACAGAGCGGACGGGGAAGGCATGTTTCCGCCAGTCCCGTAAAAATCGAAGCGCAGAGGTCCGGGCTGAAGGTCCTCCAGCCTTTAAAGGTCCGGGACAAAAACTTCATTGATGAACTAAGGGCATTAAATCCCTCAGTGATCGTTGTCGTAGCATATGGACAGATACTGCCCTCAGATATAATCGGTTTACCAAAGTTCGGGTGTATAAATATTCACGCATCTCTCCTTCCGAAATACCGGGGGGCCGCTCCGATAAACTGGGCGATCATAAACGGCGAGAAAACCACGGGCATCACTACGATGCTCATGGATGAAGGAATGGATACCGGACCGGTCTTACTTCAGGAAGAGATGGAGATATCATATGAGGACACTGCAGGGACACTTTCTCGGAAACTCTCAAAGGTTGGAGCGGACCTTATCATCCGCACATTAATAGAAGTCAAAAATGTTTCAATTACGCCCCAGCCTCAAACAGGCGAAGCAACATACGCTCCTCTTCTTAAAAAGACTGACGGGGCCGTCAACTGGACAAGGTCCGCGGCAGAGGTGTGCAATTTTATCCGGGGCATGAATCCCTGGCCGGGGGCTTATGGATTTCTTGAAGGCGAAAGGATTAGAATCTTGAAGACCGCGCCGTTAGACGAAAGCGGCGGGCCGGGTGTGATCTTCAAGGCCTCAAAAGACGAACTCATTGCAGGCGCGGGCAGGGGCAGCGTTTCCATTCTTGAGATACAGCCGCCTGGAAAACCCGCCATGGAGATCAGGGCCTTTTTGCAGGGAAGAAAAATTAAGGAGGGAATGAGATTCCACTAACCACAGAGGCACGGAGACACAGAGAAAAATAATAACAAAATTTATTTTTGATCTTCTCTGTGTCTCTGTGTCTCCGTGGTTTAAATAAGTAAAACACCAATCATGAAAAACTTTTTTAAACTGCTCATGTATTTTGTCATCTTTACCGTCGTCGGCGCGGGAGGGGCGTATCTTGTTTTTGAGAAGACCGGTTTCGGCAAGACCGGGGTGGTCCCTTCTCTTACAGGGAAAAGCGTTTCCGAGGCGACTGATATCTTGAACAAAAGAACATTGTCTCTTGCGATAAAAGGGCATAATTATGACGATAACGTTCAGGGCGGCCATATCATAAGGCAGCTCACAGAGCCCGGAACGAAGGCCGCGCCGGGATCAGAGGTGGATGTAATTGTGAGCAAGGGAAAAGGGCAGGAGATGTTTTCTTTGCCGTCTTTTGAGGGGCAGCTTCTTGACGAGGCAAAACTTACATTGGCCAATCTCGAGATGAAGGCCGGGAAGGTCACGTGGGCGCATTCCGATACCGTAGAGAAGGGAATGATCATCGCCCAGAGACCGCTGCCGGGAAATATCAAGGTCAATGAAATAAATTTTCTTGTAAGCCTCGGGCCGTACGATGTATTTTATAAGTGCCCTTCTTTTGTTAATATGACCGCGGATGACGCTAAAATGTTAGCGGAGCAGCTCGGCATCAAACTGAGCGAGCAGGAAGAGGGCGGCAAGGTTGTCTCCCAGAGACCGGCGGCAGGGGAAATTATCAGAAAGGGAGACCAGGTTGAGGTTACGCTTGGCAGCGGCAGGCCGAGCTGGTTCTAAAATCAAGAATGCTGAATGCCCCTTGCACACAATGAATCGACATAATTTTTAATATGACCCATACTTGCAAATGGAAATTTTTAACTTGTTAACGCTTCTATGCATGTACACATCAGCTTTTTTAAAGGTGTCGTCATTGTATGCAAGGGGCACTCAGCATTCTTAAATAAATACAGTGAACAGGAGGACTTATGATTAAGATTGCGCCGTCTATTTTGTCGGCAGATTTTTCAAGGCTTGGTGAACAGATCAAGGAAGCGGAGAAGGCAGGGGCTGACCTTATCCATGTTGACGTGATGGACGGGCATTTTGTCCCGAATATCACTATCGGCCCGCTTGTTGTGAAGGCAGTGAAAAAAGTCGCGGCGCTCCCGCTTGACGTCCATTTAATGATTGAAGACCCTGACAAATACATAAAGGATTTCGCTGACAGCGGCGCGGACATTATCACGGTCCACGCGGAGGCGTGCGTGCATCTGCACAGGAGCATTCAGAATATAAAAGAATGCGGGGTGAAGGCGGCTGTTTCGATCAACCCGGCGACACCGCTCAGCAGTATTGAGTTTATTCTCCCGTTCGTTGACATGGTCCTTCTGATGTCAGTGAACCCCGGTTTCGGCGGGCAGAAGTTTATCCCTGAAGTCCTTCCAAAGCTTAAACAACTGAAAAACATCATCACCGAAAATAAATATAAAGCAGAGATAGAACTGGACGGCGGAGTCACTGTAGATAATGTGGCTGAAATTCACAAAGCAGGCGCGGACATTGTGGTCATGGGCAATGCATTTTACAATTCAAAGGATTACGCGGAGACCGTGAAGATCGTGAGAGAGAGGTGCAAGTGAATAACCCCTCTGTGTCCCCCCTTAACAAGGGGGGAATTAAAGGGGGGTATTTTCAGAGGTGAAAATAATATGAAAATGAACAGAAGTTTTTTTGACAAAGCTGAGAAGTACAGGAAGGCCGCTGAATACGGACGGGCGATCGAGCTGTATCAAAAGGCCCTCGCGCATTTTAAAAAGGAAGCAGATGTTGACGGCGCCCTTGACTGTACAATTTCCCTGGCCGACACATTCAGGGCGAAAGGTGATTTCACTGAGGCGAAGAAACATTACGAGGAAGGACTCGAAATTGCGGGAGCCATTGATGACAGGACCGCGGAGGCTGACGCGCTTGCCGGGCTGGGCCTCAGTTTGCGGGCGCTTGGCGACTGGAGCACAGCCATGAATTTAATCGGTAAGGCTGGCAGGACATACAAAACCCTCCACGACAAAAAAGGCGAAGCCTTTTCCACATGGGCGAAGGCAGGGACGTACAGGATAAAGGGAGACATTAAAAAAGCTCTTGAAGATTTTCATTCCGCTTTGAAAAAGTTCAGGGGGTTGAAAGATAGATCCGGCGTTGCTTACACATACTGCGGGCTTGGCGGCAGTTCAAGGATTGCTGAGAGGTTTGAGGATTCAGAAAAGTATTATACCCTGGCCAATCAGAGTTTTAACAAACTGAAAGACCGTTTCGGGCTTGCGTATTCTTTCTGCGGCCTGGGCAATGTCTGCCGCATGAACGGGGATTATAAAAACGCCCTCCGCTATTTTAAAAAAGCGGAAGTCCTGTACAAACAGATCGGCGACAAGGTCAGTTACGCCTACACACTCTGGAGCGTCGGCACTTCTCACAAAATGCTCGGTGATTATGAAAAGGCGCTGAAGAGTTATAAAGAGTCAATGGGCTTTTTCAAACAGACAAAAGACCCGAGGGGACAGATCTACTGCACCCTCGGAATTGGCGAGCTTGATTATTTAAAAGGCAGAAAAGAGAAAGCCGGTAAGGCGTTCTCCGAGGCATTTACATCCGCGAAAAAATACGGCTTCGCAGTTGAAAGAAAATACGCTGAAAGGCTGATCAAGGCATTGAAACAGGGCAGGGGCTTCCCGTCGAATCTGCCGTAAAAGGTCTCCTGATATCTTAGTTTATTCTTGAAAAAAAGCTCGAATACTGATACCTTACTTTATGCCTGAAAAGGGGACTGCAAAACTTAAACCAATTATTACAGACCTCACCTTTATTACAAACGAAAAAAATGAGAACCTTAAAAACAGATTTGAAGTCCTCATTAAAGACTCAAAGCTGTTTGATTGTCTTGTCGGTTATTTCTATACAAGCGGTTTCCATGCCATTTACAGATCGTTGGAAAATACAGATAAAATCAGGGTCCTCATCGGTATAAGCACAAACAGGCAAACCTATGATTTGTTAAAAACCGCATCGCATGAAAAGCCGCAACCCCTTCAGTTTTCTCATTCTGAAACAAAGCAGGAAATCGGCGTATTGGTGGAAAAAGAGATGGAGGATTCCGAAGATAACCGTAATGTGGAAGACGGCGTTGTAAAATTCATTGAATGGATCCGCAGCGGCAAACTGGAAATCAGGGCCTACCCGTCACAAAATATTCACGCCAAGCTTTATATTATGACCTTTGCTGAAGGCGACAGGGACGCGGGCAGGGTCATAACAGGCTCAAGCAATTTTACAGAGGCCGGTTTAATAGACAATCTTGAATTCAATGTGGAACTCAAGAACCGCTCCGATTACGAATTTGCTAAAGACAAATTTGAGCAGCTTTGGAAAGATGCCGTTAATGTCAGCGAGAAATACATCGACACCATTGAAGACAAAACCTGGCTTAATCAAAATATCACGCCATATCAACTTTACCTGAAATGTCTCTATGAGTATTTCAAAGATGAGCTGGGGAGCTCTGACGAAGTCTTTGCAAAATATCTCCCGCAGGATTTCAAACGACTGGAGTATCAGGAGCAGGCGATACTTAACGCCAAAAAGATTTTAGAGGAATATGGAGGCGTATTCATCTCAGATGTGGTAG
>JACQZF010000052.1 GCA_016213945.1 Nitrospirota bacterium
ACAAGGCATAATATCGGGTTTATGGTTATCGATGTCTTGTCCGCGAGATTTTCCATCCCTTTAAAAAACAGGTCAAAGAATTATATATCAGGAAGAGGCTTTATTGAGTGCCAGGACGCGCTCCTCATAAAGCCTCTTACTTTTATGAACAGAAGCGGCTTAGCGGTAAGGGAAGCGGTAAAAAAATACGAAGACATTGATAACATCCTTGTCGTTCAGGATGATATTGATACTGCAACAGGCATTATCAGGATAAAGAAATCAGGCTCATCAGGCGGGCACAGGGGCGTTGAATCAATAATAGAAACATTAGGAACAAGGGACTTTGTCAGATTGAAAATCGGCATAGGCCGCTCTGACAGGATCTCCGTTGAAGAATATGTACTGCGGAATTTTACCAGACAGGAAAAAACAATAATAAAAGAGGCAGTTGAAAAGGCTGTTGACGCAATTCCGATTATCTTAAATAAAGGCGTATCTCCAGCCCAGAATATATTTCACAGAGCAAACAGAGTGGAAGAATTATAACGGGACTGGAGCGAAGGCTCTTTTCCCGGCGCTTCCGGTTTTCTTACTTTACTCTTCTTACACAGCCTGACATCAATCTCATCTGAAAAAGGGTTTTTTGTCTTTTCAGCCTTTTTTCTCTGATAATGGCGGCAAGCTTACTGTAAACATGTTTTAATTCACCCAACATATCTTCTTTCCCTTCATGGTCGCCTCCCAATCCAAAATGCATTGGCAGCGCGACCAATATGTTGTACAGGTCTTATTGTATTTTACAGTAATATAGTTTTTATTTAGGTGACGGGAATCACAAATTCAAAAAATGCATTTTTGGGGAAAGGGTGCTGAGTTAATGGGTTTGAGAAAAATTAATATAAATAGCTTTCGGGCTTTATATTCCATCTTTCCGGCGATTCATATCTCAGGATATTATCAGTACCGCCAGCGCCGGACGGATTCGAAAGGTCAATGTCATAAGTCGTAATGAATCGTTTTTTTTGCGTCGTAAACAGCGCTGATATTTGTTGCCTGTCAACTTCAGTCTATGTACTGATTTTATCGGGAAGTTATAAGGAAAACTTGAATGTGAAAAACCTCTGTCTCCGCGGTTGACAACCCCGGCGCCATGTGTTAATTAAACAGTATAATCTGAAATAATTTATATAACCCAAAGGAGGACCCAAATGGACAGCAATGCAAATAAGAAAATAGCAGGGGCATTAGTGATCGGCGGCCTTGTAGGCGCAGGGCTTGCTTTGCTCTTTGCACCGCAGTCAGGGAAGAAGACAAGAAAAGACATATCGAGGTTCACAAGGAATGTTGTGGATGAGGCAAAGGACATGATCGAAGACGCAACAGAATCCGTTAAGGAACTGACTGACAGGATCAGCGACAGGATATCGGACCTTTCGTCATCGCGCAGAGAGCTTGCAGAAGACGCAAAGAAAAAAATTGCAAAGACGCTGGAAAACGTACAGAGGTCCATCGAAAAACAGAAAGAGAAATTTATCTGAGAGTCGAAAAGGGGACGCGGGGGCAATCCTGTAATCTTCTGTCATTCTTGCTTGTCGGGAATTTTTTTGTGAGTCTCAAAAAGCCAGAAAGATTCCCGACAAGCGGGAATGACAGCAAAAGAACCACTCATCTTTTTTGCTAATTCATGAACTAAAATCGCAAACTTAACTCTTGTTGTATAATAAAAACATGGCGGTATTAAAAGACATAAACACGGTCGATGCGCTTATTGACATGGTTTTTTCGTATAACCCTGAGTCGGATGCCAATCTTCTGAGGAGGGCTTATGCCTTTTCCAATGAAGCGCATTATAGGCAAAAGAGGAAAGATGGAGAACCGTTTATCGAACATCCCCTTGCCGTTGCGGCTATCCTCTGCGAAATGCGCATGGACACCAACACAATAGCCGCAGGTCTTTTACACGATACGATCGAGGACACCGATACGACGGTTGAAGACATTAAGGAGTTATTCGGAGATGATATTGCCTTTCTTGTTGAAAGCCTGACAAAGCTGAGCAGGATGGAATTCAGGACCAGCGAAGACGCGCAGGCCGAGAATTTCAGAAAGATGCTCCTTGCGATGGCTGAAGACATGAGGGTGGTACTCATCAAATTCGCCGACAGGCTGCACAACATGCGCACGCTCGAACATCTCTCCGCCGATAAAAGAGAAAAGATATCCCGCGAGACACTGGAAATATACGCGCCTCTTGCAAACCGGCTCGGTATCGGATGGTTGAAGTCCGAATTTGAGGACCTGAGCTTCAAGTTCCTCTTGCCGGAGATGTACGAACAGCTCGTTCAGAAGGTCGCCAAGAAGAAAGAGGAGCAGGAAGGATATCTGAGCGAAGTGATCCAGATCGTGGAAGCCCATATAAAGGCCGACTCGATCCCTGCGAGGGTCTTCGGCAGGGTCAAACACTACCACGGCATTTTTCAGAAGATGCAAAAACAGAGGATACCCTTTGAGCAGGTATTTGACGTAATAGCCATCAGAATAATTACGGACACGCCTTCAAACTGTTACGGCATACTGGGGCTGATACATTCACTCTGGACCCCTGTACCCGGAAGGTTTAAGGACTTCATCGGCGCGCCGAAATCAAACCTGTATCAATCCCTTCACACAACGATCATCGGCCCGCGCGGTGAAAGGGTGGAGTTTCAGATAAGAACTGAAGAGATGAACCGCATAGCAGAAGAGGGCATCGCCGCCCACTGGAAGTACAAAGAAAGGGATTACTCGGAGAAGCTTGATGAAAAGTATTTCACCTGGCTCAGGGAGCTTGTAAAGGCGCAGAAAGACACCCCTGACGCAAAAGCGTTTCTCGAAGAAGTGAAGGGGAACATCTCTCAGCAGGGCGTTGTTTATGTGTTTACTCCTGAGGGCGATATCGTGGAGCTTCCCCTGGACGCCACTCCCGTTGATTTTGCCTACAGCATTCATACCGCTGTAGGGCATCAATGCATAGGCGCCAAGGTCAACGGCAAGATCGTACCGTTAAGGCACAAAATGCAAAACGGCGATACAGTTGAAATTATAACGTCTCAGGGCCACGGCCCGAGCAGGGACTGGTTAAAGTTTGTTACGACCCAGAGGGCCAAGTCGCGGATAAAACAGTGGCTTAAGATTGAAGAAAGAAAGAAGGGTTTGACACTCGGTGAAGAATTATTGGCCAAGGCGCTTAGAAGGTATAATTTGAGCCCCGCGCTGGCAAAGTCAAAGGACATCCTTGAGGCAGCCAGGGCGTACAAGATACAAACGCACGAGGACCTTTTAGTCGCAATAGGATACGGAAGAGTTTCCGTGCACAAGATAGTAAGAAAACTTTTGCCTGAACCGGAAAAGGATGAGACGGAAAAACTCCCTGCTAAAAAAGAGGTCCAGAAGCCTGAGGAAGGCAAGGGCATAAAAATTAAAGGTGTCGATAATATCATGTTTCACCGCTCCAAGTGCTGTTATCCGCTCCCCGGAGAAAAGGTGGCAGGCTTTGTTACCAGAGGCAGAGGCATCTCGATACACACGTCAGACTGCCCGACACTCGACACTCAAACCATTGATGTCGACCGTCTTGTAGAGGTAGAGTGGGCAGGAGGAGGAGACACTACATATGCGGTCAAGATACAGGTGCTTACCATTGACAAGCGCGGGTTGCTTGCCGAGATGAGCGCGGTTTTATCAACAAACAATGTCAATATCAGCCACCTCGAAGCTTCCACGACCCATGAAAAACAGGCCCTGTTTAATTTCATGCTTGATATAAAAGACAAACGCCAGCTTGATGAGGTCATTAAAAAATTATCACAGATAAACGGCATTATTGATGTAAAAAGGGTCAAGACATAATTAGAGTCTGTTTTAAAGCTTATTCGTACGCCTGAATGACAACGCAATGAATAAGGGTACTATTAAATCTCCTGCCGTTTATGACATCTTCGATTCTCCGCTGGGCGAGGTGTATCTGATATTTTCAGGAAATTTACTTTCAGGGATTTCTTTTGAAAAACCTGCCGGCACCCCTTTTAAAAAGGGCGCAGCCCCGGAGAGTTTTATCAGGGAGTTGGACTCATACTTTAAAGGGACAAATATCAGATTCACTCAGGGTCTAAAATTTCTCATCGGAACTGATTTTGAAAAGAAGGTATGGGCCGCTCTCAATGAGATACCGTCAGGTGAGACGAGGACATATAAGTGGGTCGCTGAAAAAGTCGGCAGCCCTTTGGCAGTGAGGGCGGTTGGCAGGGCCCTTTCAAAAAATCCCATTCCCATCGTTGTACCCTGCCACAGGGTCATCGAGTCAGACGGCTCCATCGGGGGATATTCTGCCGGGGGCAACAGAAAAAAACGGCTTCTTGAAATGGAGTATTATTCAAGGCTGAATGTTCGCTGAATTTCAGGCGTCGATCTCATCATTTCCTTTTTCAAACTCTTTTAAAACCTTTTTAACCTCATTGTCCGTGGCCCTGAGCTTAGTCTTGCAGTACTTGATTAGATAGGCCGCCCTTGTGACCTTTTCAGCCAGCGCGTCAATGTCTACTGACTCGTTTTCAATTTCCCCTACAATTAATTCGATCTCCTCCATTGCTTCTTTGTAACCCGGGGTATCATTCATGATCATCTCCTCATTAGCTCTTTTTTAACCACAGAGGCACCGAGACACAGAGGAAAAATAAGCTGAAAAAGAGAAATTGAAAAATACAAATTAATACTTTATTCCCAATTTGCTTTTCTCCGTGCCTCAGTGTCTCCGTGGTTTATTCTTAGTTTGTTTTTGTTGTTTTTTTCTTTTCCACTTTACTTATTAATTCCCCCTTGTGCAGAACGGTCCGCAGCGTGTCTCCAGCCTCCGCCTCGGAGGCGGATTTGATGGCCCGGCCGTTGTTGTACGTGATGCTGTAGCCCCTCTTGAGCACGTTCGCGGGGTTGAGATGGTTGACGTTACTTTCTCTGGAGCGGAGCCTTTCTTTTTCAGATTGGATCAGCTTTAGGGAATATTTAAGTCCTTTTATGAAAACACTCAGCCTGTACGCGTTATCAAGCTGCTCTTTTCTGACAGCGGCCTCGAGGTTCTTTGCAAGGGCGGAGATCCTTTCCCGCTCATCCGATGTCAGCCGCTGCGTCCCATGTACTAAATTATACTTCAATAAATCGAGCCTGTCTTCAAAATCTTTCACCCTGGTAATTATCAGGTCCGCAACCGCGGTTGGCGTCTTGGCGCGCATGTTTGACACCTCGTCAACTACGGTGATATCGCGTTCATGCCCTATGCCTGAAATGACCGGGACAGGCAGGAAGGCGATTGCCTTTGCGATCTCATAGCTGTCAAAGCACTGGAGGTCTGCCTGTCCGCCGCCGCCCCTGACGATCACGACGACATCAAGATCAGACGCGTCAGTCATGCATTTATCGAAGGCGCTTACAACTGACTGCTCCGCCCTGTCTCCCTGCATCAGGGCCTCGTATAATTTGCAGGTGAATTTATATCCGTAAGAGTTGTTTATCAAATGTGTCATAAGGTCTTCATAACCCGCCGCAGTTGCGGATGATATGATCCCGATCTTCTGCGGCACGAGAGGGAATTCGAGCTCTTTGTTCCGGTCTTTGATCCCTTCTTTGACAAGCCGCTCCAGTATCTCTTTTCTTCTTACCGCAAGCTCTCCGATAGTGTACGTGGGGTCGATGTTAACGATATTGAGCTTGAGGCCGTATCTTTCATGAAAACTTATGGACGCCTCAAAAAGTATTTTGATCCCTTTTGCAAGGTCAGCCCCTGTGGCTTCCCTGAACACTGCGGCAAGTTTTTTATATTTATCAGCCCATATCACAGCCTTCATCTCAGCCCTGATGGTTTCCTTGTCCTTGTCAACGAGGGTGAGATAGCAGTGGTTTTTCACATCGCAGGAGGCTATCTCCGCGGTCACAAGGAACGTCTCAGGAAATGAGGCCTCAAGGACGGACCTGATAAGCCGGTTAAGTTCGTACAGGGACAATGCGTCGGTCATATTATTTCCTTTTCACAAATTTACTCCGAATAGGTTAGCACATTCATGGCGTTAATCTGAATTGCGTAAATGAAGGATGAAATGCGGGCCGAAGCATTTGACATTTTTTCTGCAAGAATATATAACATCATATAATTTAATTTTCCAAACAGGAGGGAGTATGAAAACAAAAATTATTTTATCACTGGCGCTGCTGTTATCATTGTCCGTTTATAACGCCCATGCCGGGGCAAAAAGGGTATATGTAGCCAACTCGGGCAACAACACTGTTTCTGTAATTGATCCCGCGAAAAATGAGATCGTCATGACCGTCAGGGTCGGCGTCTGGCCCGCAAGCATCGTGGCCGACACTGCTGCCAACAGGCTTTATGTTGTAAATTCCAATGGAGGCGACAGCTCTGTCTCCGTGATTGATACAACGAGCTACTCCGAAGTGGCAAAGATAAAGGTGGGCGTAGGCCCCATGAGCATGGTGCTGGACACCGCAGCGGGTATCGGATACGCCGCTGACACCGAGAACATGGTTGACGGCAAGAACATAAACAAGACCCTCTCAGTTATTGACCTGAAGACGAACAAGGTCACTGGCAAGATCGAGGTGGGAGTAGGCCCTTTTGATATGAAGATGCTGGACAAGAAGATCTATATAAGCAATTCAGGCGACTGGACTGTTTCGGTCTTAAACACTGCGGACCAGAAAGTGATAAGCTCCATCAAGGTTGTGGACACGCCGCTTGGGGTTGCTGTTCATCCTGAAAAAAAGAAGGTCTATGTCGCCATCCACGGCAAAGGACAGGTCACGGTCATAGATGCCGTCAGCAATAAGGAGGCCGGCGCGATACCGGTTGGAAAGGCAGCATGGTATATCGCGGTTGACAGCGCGAAGAACAGGGCGTATGTGACGACAAGGGAAGAAAATAAAGTGTCGGTGATCGATACCAATACCGATAAAGTGATCGAAACCATCAGTGTCGGCAAAGAGCCGATAGGCGTTGCGGTCGATCCTGAAAGCAACAGGCTCTATGTGGCAAATCATGCTGATGTCTCTGTTACGGTCATTGATACAACGAATGATAAAATTGTGGGCACGATCAAGCTGGCCCCGACAACAGAGAGCACATATTCGGGTTCCCCCTGGGGCATAGCGGTTTATTAAGATCGGGAACTTGGAAGCCTTAGAAGAACTATAATCAATCATCGCCGGATGGGGCCAAGCCTCATCCGGTTTGTTTTTTGCTCTCCAACTTTTTGTCCATTTATGTTATATTCTTACGGGTAACAGTTCAAAATTCCACAGCGGGGGGACATGCTTTCAAAAATTCTAAGCGCTACATTAATCGGTATTGACGCACATGTCATAGAAGTTGAAGTGGACATCACCTCAAAAGGGCTTCCCCATTTCTCCACCGTTGGTCTGCCTGATGCCGCTGTTAAAGAAAGCAAAGAGAGGGTAAGGGGCGCGCTCAAGAATACCGGTTTTAATTTTCCCCTGAAACAGATAACGGTCAATCTCGCGCCCGCTGATCTGAAAAAGGAAGGCTCCGCGTTTGACCTGCCTATCGCTATTGGCATACTCGTATCAGAGGGCATTATCGGGCCGGACGCTGTCAACGGTTATCTTATCTCAGGAGAACTGTCACTTGACGGAAGGATAAAGCCCGTCAAAGGCGCGCTGTCAATGGCGATCAAGGCGAGGGAAGACCAATTCAGGGGCCTGGTCCTGCCCGAAGAAAATGCGAATGAGGCCTCTGTTGTAAACGGGATCCCTGTCTACGGCTTCAAGGGCCTGCCTGAGCTTATAGAATTTTTCACAGGGATAAAAGATAAACAGCCGGCGTATATTGATATATCTTCCGTCATAAAAGAGAACTCGGTGTACCACGATGACTTCTCCGACGTGAAAGGCCAGGAGCATGTCAAGCGCGCCCTCGAAGTTGCAGCCGCGGGTTCGCATAACCTGCTGATGATCGGCCCGCCCGGCTCCGGCAAGACAATGCTTGCCAAAAGGATCCCGACAATACTGCCTGACATGACCTTTGAAGAGGCCCTGCAGACCACAAGGATACACAGCGTAGTCGGCATCCTCAAGCCCGGGCAGCCGCTCCTTGCCACGCGGCCGTTTCGTTCTCCACACCATACGCTCTCTGACGTGGCAATGGTCGGCGGCGGCCAGTTCCCAAAACCCGGTGAAGTGAGCCTTGCCCACAACGGCCTCCTGTTTCTTGACGAGCTGCCGGAGTTTAAAAGAAACGTCCTTGAGGTCCTGCGTCAGCCGCTTGAAGACGCCACTGTGACAATCTCAAGGGCGCTCAGTTCAATCACCTATCCTGCATCGATAATGCTTGTGTGCGCGATGAACCCCTGTCCCTGCGGATACATGGGCGATTCACGGCACCAGTGCACGTGCTCTCCTTCGCAGATACACCGTTACAGGCAGCGTGTATCAGGGCCGCTTCTGGACAGGATAGACATTCATGTGGAAGTCCCTGCCGTGCCGTACAAGGACCTTTCAAATGAATATTGCGGCGAGACCTCGCAGTCCATCCGGCGCAAGATACAGGAAGCCAAACATCTGCAGGTTGAAAGATTCAGGAAGGAC
>JACQZF010000015.1 GCA_016213945.1 Nitrospirota bacterium
GGACGAACTTCGCTTAGCCTTGACTTCAACGTTTCGGAGCATTCAAAGAAATCCTTCTCAGGTTATGGGGTACCTACAACCGTATCAATAATGCACAGTATTAATAATATTATGTAGCTTTATTTATGCAAGGATATATAGCTCCGAGTTTACTGTTCCAGAAGGCGTCATTACCCAGTATGCTGACATTTACTTCATTGTCATCCATGTACAGGAGATTGATTTAGTTTTGGCAAGGCGTCGTGACGGCGCAAGAGCCTTTATCAAGGATGAATCTGATGAAAACTCAGTAGCTGATTCCAAGCTCTTCAAACGCGCATACTTTAATGAGGACTATTTCTTATCTCTTGCTGACTTCAAAAAAGAGTTGGGCCGGTGGTTTGGTCTAAGGATTACGGATGCCGAGGAAAATTTAACCGACAGAAAGTATCGAGGCAGTAAAGATGCAAGCCCGTCGATACGAAGTTTTGCCTCTTTCTTGTTGCAACATCAAAATCTCGTTGCAAATAAGCATGCTATCTTTTACCGGTTTGATGAGAAGGAAAAGCGCGAACAGGCTATTGAGCACTTTAAGGTGTTTGCAGGATTCGCGGACCAGACATATTTTATAAAATCGCAAGAACTGAATGAATTAAAGGCATCCGAAAGGGTCATCGGACTTCAGATTCCAAAAGCATCTGACCTGAAGAAAAAAGCTGAAGTTATATTACAAAGTGCACTTGCAGATTATGTCGCGATTAGTGGTAATGCACTGGAGATTGGGAATATATCTGACGTAGTATCCAATCCAAGGCCGGTCCTGGATGTCTTGCGAGATACGACAGTATCGGTCGTTGCTGTTTCGGATGAGCATGTGCGATTAAAGCAAGAGCTGGAGAGAGAACGCAGTAGATTAATCGGAGAGCTGCGACGTGCCCAGCAAAAGCTATCGGCGATTAGATCATCAATGGAATTTGCAAAGAGTTACACGGATGAGGCTGGGGCGGTCTCTGTTCCAACGGAGGCTGAACTACATGCATCCAGATGCCCTTTCTGCTACACGCACTATTCAACTGTGGAACGTGAGGCCAACAAGTTAAACGATGCAATCGTGTGGCTGAATGAGGAATTGGGAAGATCCAAATATCTCTTTGAGTCATTTGAGGAACAAGAGCAAAAGACAATCCGTGAGGTTAAGGAGAAAAAGGTCGCTGTTGATTCGGCTGATGAAAAAATCGCCAATATTGATAAGCAGATTGTAGAGCTTGAAAGGTACAAGACGCAATACGAACTCGCACTGAAATCGAAGCTTCGAATAGAAGCGGTTTTGGAGCAATTACTTGAAAGGCCTGACCAGAAGATCGAGGAACAACTTAAAGAGATACAGGGAAAGATTGCTGCAATTGTTACCTTTTTGAAAGAACACTATGATATTGAAAAGAAGCTAAGGGATGCTGAGAGAGAAATCAATTCTTATATGTCAGATCTCGGCGGTCGCTTTGAATTCGAAGATTCGTACCGACCGATCAACCTACACTTTTCGTTGGACACCTTTGACTTATGGCATGCGTCTGCTGAAAGGAAAGTTTTCCTCAGGTCTATGGGAAGCGGTGCGAATTGGTTGTATTGCCATATCACGTTGTTTTTAGCGCTGCATCGCTATTTTTGCAGGCTGGGTGACCGTTGCTCTATACCATCTATTCTGTTTTTTGACCAGCCAAGCCAAGTTTATTTTCCAAGCGTGCTGGATACCGGCAACGAGTTTTCTCCTCAGGAACTTGCAGACAAGGAGGGCAATGCCCGGAAGCGTCCTGTAGATGATGATATCAAGGCGGTGACGAACCTTTATTCACAATTACTTAAGTATTGTGAAGAGACGCTGAAGGAGACCGGTATTGAACCGCAAATCATTGTAACGGACCATGCGGATAACCTCACACTGGATGGAGGAATTCCGTTTGAATCATTGGTGCAGAACCGGAGATGGCGGACACGAGGCTTTATTGAAATCAATAACACTAATCAGACTCAATGAACTCTCATGCAGTATTATGCAACAATCTGTAGCAATATCCTGATTACGTTTTGCAAGGAGAGGAACATTTATTCATTTCAAAGGGTGGGGCAAATTGCCACCCACCCCTACAAAATCGGATGCTGAACGGGTAGCATTGCTCTTCGATCTTTACCACAAATACACAAGTCTGCTGCCCGCGCCGGAAACGCCGTCTCGCCGAAAGAAAAAAAGGATTTAGGGGCATTTAATCTTTGACAACAATTGTGAATAATAAAAACACATAGGGGACAGGAGGTCAATATGACTGAAACACACTTAGCGGTTTTTAAAGGCAGGAAGATCAGGAAAACAATTCATAACAATGAATGGTGGTTTGTGATTAACGATGTTATTGAATCATTGACTGATTCAAATGATCCGGCTCAATATTTTAAACGATTAAAGCAAAGGGATGAGGAGCTTGCAAAGCTTACTGATAAAGGGGGGGTACAATTTGTACCACCCCTTATGATAGACATAGAAACTACCGGCGGAAAACAAAAGATGTATTGCTGGAACACTGAAGGTATATTTCGTCTTATTCAATCCATTCCCTCCCCCAAGGCCGAACCCTTCAAGCGTTGGCTGGCAAAGGTCGGCTATGAGCGTGTGCAGGAAATCGAAGACCCTTTATGCTTATCCTCAATAAACCCATCCCCCGTACTCCCACTGGTAGAATTCATTGCGGTTAAAATATACAAAGTTCTCTATCTTCCAGATGGGTTTTTTCGAGCCGAGCCGCTCGACCGGGAGGCGGACCTTTTCGCCCGGACCGCCTGCCCCGTATCCGGTCACCCTGACCATCAACCCGACCTTTCCTGATGCGTCCCTGAAAAGCACGGGCTTGCTGAGTGTTATTGCCTCGGCTCCCGGAACCAGGCTTTTGACATCCTTGTTCTGAAAATATATTTTCGCGAACATTATCCCGTCTTCAACATATTGCCGCGCCTCATCAGTTGATACTTCCTCTTTTGTAACGTTGACGTAATCACACCCTAATAACGTCACGCCGGAAGTGTCGACAGGGAAAGACATCCCGTGAGACTGGAAATAATCTTTCACGGTATCTTGCGAGCACGAAAGCATGATCATGCACACACAAAGAACCCCGGTTATTGAGAAGCGTTTCTTAATTGCCTGACCTCCTCTGCGGCCTTGCTATAGTATTCTGAAGACGACTCAAGATAAGTTAGCGCCGCGGAGAAATCCTCTAATGCCTTTGCCTTTTGTCCTTCTTTTTTCAGGGACAAACCTGACATGTAGTAATCCCTCCCAATGGCGTTCTTGTGTTTGCCGGTTTTGTACTGGAACAATTTCAGGGCGTCATTTCTCATGCTGATCGCCTTTTCCCAGTCCTGTTTAATTTCGTATGATCCGGCGGTAGCATCGAAAGGGTCAAGGTTTAAAGATAAAAGATAACGCGTATCATCCCCTTTGCCGGGGTTATAGAGGCTTATTATTTTCAACCCCTCCAGAAGCACTTCATCCTGATTCTGTATCTTTTGCTTCAAATAAAGATCAAGAAGCAGGGCGCGAAGCGGGACCGAATCCGGGAATGAATAAACAAGCCCTTTGATCTTTTCAAGGACCACGGGATAAGTGTACGTGCCTCCCATAAAGCGCCTTACATACTCCTCTGCTTCATTTACCGCGCTCTCACCTTTCAGCAAATTAGCTATCAAGCTGGCTGTTTCAGATAATCCCTTCCGGATCTCATCATCACTAAGCCCGCTGACGGGAAATGATCTTTGAGAACAAGTGTCATTCCCTTCCATCAAACGGACATCAAAGTTCCATCTGCTGCCTGCTCTTGCCACGTCGCCGTAAATTGAGTAATCCGCCGAGACGCTCTTATTCACTTCTTCTATAAGGACCGGCCGAATGGTCCAGAGTATGCCGCCCTTTTTTTGACCAGCGTCCTTCCCGGTCCATAAGAAAGAAGGCTCAACCTCGTAGAGTCTCGTTGTAATGGTTTCAACCGGGACTATTTCAAGAAATTCATATCCCGACAACGCCGCTTTCAATATTAAAGGAATACCTTTATCAAGAGTCTGAGAATCCATGTCATTGAAAGGGAAGAGCGCGACTGTGAGTTTTGGCGTGTCAGAGCTTTCCGCATTTAAAAGGGGGGCGTGCAGGACTGTGCACAATAGAAATAAAAGTATTAAGAGTGTCTTTTCTTTTTTTAGCATTTCGCCAAACCCTCAAACCAGGCGCGTGCTTATTAACGGTTCAAGCGTTGACACAATACGCCCGTTTTCAAAAATGGTGACCCTTCCGGTGCTTTCAGATACGACAACCGCAACTGCCTTAGTCATCTTTGTTATTCCCGCGGCAGCCCTGTGCCTTGAGCCGAAACCCTTCAACTGTCTGGTCATCACGCTCCTTGCGTCAAGATGTCTCCCCGCCGCCTCTACAATGCCTGTGTCAGAGATGATAAAGGCCCCATCCAGTTTTGCGAGCTCCTTCATGCTCTCAACAACCTCTGACCTGCTTATCAGTCTTTCTCTGGGGGAGTATCCCTTGAACGGATTGAACACCGCCTGATGTGACAATTGCATGACCCTCTTCATATCGCCTATTACAAAAGTCGTCCCGACAGGTTTTCCCTCTCTTCCAAGCGCGCCAATATCAAGGGCTATATCGATGATAGCAAGAATTGTCTTGAAGGCTTTATTATGCATTATTGAGCGCGGGTCAAACGGAAAATCCTCGCTCCATGAAAGGGAAAGGTCATGGATCGCGATGGTATCAAGATGGCTTTTGCCCCACGGGCCCAGGACACAGACGACCCTGCTGTCGGTCTGGATGGTCCCCTGAGCAACGCCGTGCAGGAACGCATATTTGATTCGTGAAAACCTTGTCTGGTTCCCTGCCCAACTGCGTATCGCCGCTATCTTGTCTTTTGGAAGGGAATCCCCCATCTTTAATTCCCTCGGTATTACAAGCACGATCTTGTTCTTTTCCGAAATTCCCGACTTCAGGAACCAGCGGCAATCTTTTGCCGTATCAAGGAACAGAAAAACGCACTGGCTGTTTGTCTCCTTTGCTATGTCCACGGCGTTTTTTATAATTGATATCTTCTGGTCTTTCATAGCTGTGACGGACTTAATTAGAGTCTGTCAATAAATTGCTATTTTTTATTTTTGTCATGCCCGAAGTCCTTAATCGGGCATCCAGAACCTCTTAAGAAGACTGGATTCCCGCTCAACAGACTGCGGGAATGACGGTTTAATGTTCAAGTTTATGGACGGACTTAATTACCTTGCCCGGGTTTTACAAATATCATAGCACATAACCCCTGTCCTGATACCCGGCAATTCCGGCATATGTTTCGTATTGCCTAATTGAAACTGAAATTTTATAATAGTGCGCTTTATCTTATCCGCTGTAATAGTTTAATAAAAATGGAGGCGTAATGAGACTTGAAGGAAAAAAGGCATTGATCACAGGCGCGGCCCAGGGCATCGGGAAATCGATCGCGCTGGCAATGGCAAAGGAAGGCGCTGATATAGGGGTAACGGACGTTAACATTGAGAGCGCGGAAAAGACCGCTCAGGAGATCATGGCATTGGGGGTAAAAAGCATTGCCCTGAAACTCGACGTTTCCAAACAGCCCGAGGTCACCGGTTGTTTTGAGGCGTTCGTAAAGGCGTTTGGAGCGCTGGACATACTCGTAAATAACGCGGGGATCACTAAAGACAATGTCCTGCTCAGGATGAAGGAGGAAGACTGGGACGCGGTCATGAACATTAATCTCAAGGGCTCGTTCCTGTGCTGTAAGGAAGCGGTGAAGATAATGGCGAAACAGCGCTCAGGAAAGATAATAAGCATCTCTTCGGTGGTGGCTTTTATGGGCAATCCCGGGCAGGCGAACTACAGCTCCTCAAAGGCGGGGCTTATCGGCCTCACAAAAACAATTGCTAAGGAATACGCGAGCCGGGGCGTAAGGGCAAACGCGGTCGCCCCCGGATTTATCCAGACGGCAATGACCGATGTGCTCACTGACGCGGTCAAGGATGAGATGAAGAGGGCCATCCCTCTCGGACAATTCGGAACGCCGGAAGACGTGGCGAACGCCGTTATATTCCTTGCATCCAGAGAGTCGGATTACATAACCGGACAGGTGCTGCACATAAACGGCGGCATGTATATGTAAGTGTCCGGCAGCGGTCAGCCGTCAGCCTTTTTTGTCAGGTGAAAAATTTCAGATAAACTTGTATAATGGATTTCTTGTAATTTTAGAACTTAATATGTAAATTCTTGAAAAGCGGAGGTGTTTGATGTCAGTTGAAGCAAAAGTAAAGGACATAATTGCAAAACAGCTTGGTGTTGATATGGAAAAAGTAACCCTCGAATCATCTTTCGTTGAAGACCTCGGGGCCGACTCTCTTGATACCGTGGAACTCGTAATGGCCTTTGAAGAGGCCTTCAACATTGAGATCCCCGATGAAGACGCGGAAAAGATCTTAAAGGTCCAGGACGCCATCAAATACATAGAAGAAAAATCAGGAAGCTAAAATAAACAACTTACTTACCACAGAGGTCACCGAGTGAGATAGAAGATGAGAAGTTGGGAAATTAAGAAGATGGGAGAAAAAATAATTTCTGTCTTTTCTCAACTTCATAACTTCTTATCTTCTCAACTTCTTTTTTTAACTCAGTGTTCTCTGTGGTTGAAAAATTTCAAATAAACCAATGAAACGAAGAGTCGTTATAACCGGGGTGGGCATGGTGACACCTCTGGGCACAGGCACACAAAAATCATGGGAAGGCCTCATTGCAGGCCGCTCCGCCATCAGGAAAATAACCCGCTTTAACGCTGACGGGATGCCGTGTCAGATAGCCGCCGAAGTCCCTGACTTTGAGATTGATCAGTTTGTAGAGATCAAAGAACAAAAAAAGATGGACAGGTTTATCCATCTGGGGATAGCAGCAGCAACAATGGCGGTGCAGGACTCAGGGCTTCAGATCACTGAAAGCAACGCGGACAGGACCGGCGTTTGTGTCGGCTCCGGCATTGGCGGATTGCAGGCGATTGAGAATTATACACAGATACTCAATGAGAAAGGTTTCAGGAGGGTCTCGCCTTTTTTCATTCCCATGACGATAATCAACCTGGCTGCCGGGCAGATATCCATCCGTTTCGGGGCCAAAGGCCCCAATCTGGCGCTTGCAACTGCCTGCGCCACAGGCACTCATTCAATCGGGGAGGCCTTCAGGCAAATTCAACACGGCATTGCTGACGCGATGATCTGCGGAGGGACGGAAGCGGTAGTAACGCCTCTCGGCATTTCCGGTTTTGCCTCAATGAAGGCGCTTTCCACAAGAAACGATGGACCTGAAAAAGCGAGCAGGCCGTTTGATAAGGACAGGGACGGCTTTGTCATGGGCGAAGGCGCCGGCATATTGATAATTGAAGAATTGGAACACGCTGTAAGCAGGGGGGCCAGGATTTATGCGGAGTTAATTGGTTACGGCCTGAACTCCGACGCTTATCATATAACAAGCCCCGCCCCAAATGGCGAAGGCGCGGCCAGGTGCATGGAATCAACATTGAAGGATGCCGGGACCAGCCGTGAAGAAGTGGACTACATAAACGCTCACGGGACCTCGACAAAATACGGCGACGAGATAGAGACAACGGCGATCAAAAAGGTCTTCGGGCCGCACGCCTACAAATTATGCGTCAGCTCCACAAAGTCGATGATAGGGCATCTCCTTGGGGCATCAGGCGGAGTTGAGGCGGCGATCTGCGCGCTCAGCATTCACAACAGGATTGTCCCGCCGACTGTCAATCTCGATAATCCCGACACTGAGTGTGATCTCGACTATATACCTCACAAGGCAAGGCCTCTTGAGATAAATATTGCAATGTCCAATTCTTTCGGTTTCGGCGGAACTAATGCGTGCATCGTCTTCAGAAAATTTAGCTGACTTTGAAATGGCCATAGGCTACAAGTTCAGGAAAAAGTCTCTGTTAAAAGAGTCACTTACTCACAAGTCCTATGCCCATGAACAACAAAAAAACCATCCCTCTTTCAATGAGCGCATGGAATTTCTCGGAGACGCCGTACTCGAATTGATCATCAGCGAATACATTTATTCCACTTACCCGGAATATACCGAGGCGGACCTTTCAAGGATCAAGGCATATGCCGTTCAGGAGGCCACACTGGCCGAGGTCTCAATTGCGATCAACATAGGAGAATATCTCAGTCTCGGCAGGGGAGAGGAAATGACAGGCGGCAGAAAGAAGGCTTCCCTTCTTGCCGACGCCTTTGAGGCGGTGCTTGCGGCAATATATCTTGACAGCAGCTATAAAAAGGCAAAGGAATTTGTTCTTAAACATCTCGCGCACAAAATAGAAGAGCTTACGGTAACGAACTTTATCTTTGACTTTAAAACCAAACTGCAGGAAGTTTCCCAGGCGCAGTTCAGCGTGCTGCCGAGATATATTATTCATAAGGAAGAAGGGCCTGAACACAGGAAGACCTTTGAGGTAAAGGTCTTCCTCAACCAGGATTTCTTCGGCTCAGGCAAGGGGAAAACCAAAAAAGCCGCGGCGCAGAAGGCCGCAGAAGCAGCGCTGAAGAGGATCAAGAAGACCCATGAAACTGACATATAAAACATCAGGCGTTGACATTGATAAAGGCAGCAGGCTTGTTGATATCATTAAGCCGCTTGCTCGCGCGACCTTTTCACCAAACGTTATAAATGAGATAGGCTCCTTCGGCGCATTCTTTAAACTTGATAATTCCAAATATCAGGACCCCGTTCTTGTCAGCGGCACGGACGGCGTGGGCACAAAATTGAAGATCGCTTTCATGATGAACAAACATGACACCGTCGGGATAGACCTTGTCGCAATGAGTGTGAATGATATCCTTACAAGCGGGGCGAAACCGCTGTTCTTCCTTGATTACTTTGCGACAGGAAAGCTCTCAACAAAGACCGCGGGAGACGTCATCAAAGGTATTGCAAACGGCTGCAAGATGTCTGACTGTTCACTCATCGGCGGAGAGACAGCGGAAATGCCGGGGTTTTACAGCGATGGGGAATACGACCTTGCCGGATTTGCCGTAGGCATTGTAGACAAGAACAAGATTATAAACGGTTCCGGGATCAAAAACGGAGACATCTTAATAGGCCTTTCATCCAGCGGGCTTCACAGCAACGGATATTCGCTTGCGAGAAAAGTATTCTTCGATCTGAAAAAATACGGTCCTGGCAAACAGATAAGAGAACTCGGCTGCTCCATCGGTGAAGAACTGCTGAAGCCGACAAGGATCTACGTGAAAAGCGTCCTGAAGGTCATGCAGAATTTCAGCATCAAAGGGATTGCACATATTACCGGCGGAGGGATCACTGAAAACCTCCCGCGAATTACTCCCCAAAGTAAAAGATTAAAGTTCATCATTAAAAACGACAGTTGGCCGGTCCATGAAATATTTCAGCTTATCCAGCAGATGGGCAATGTTGAAAAGACGGAAATGTACAAGACCTTCAATATGGGTATCGGAATGATACTGGTGGTGAATAATTCAGACGCAAGAAAGGTCCTGCAAAAATTCGAAATGCTTGGTGAAAAGGCCTTCGTTATCGGCTACGTTGATAAAGGCGCGAAATGCGTAGAGTATGTCTGATTAAATAATACTCACTCTATTCTTCAATATTGAAAACTGTTGGCAGGGACACGATGTTGAATATTGAATTTCCGTTCAAGAAATTTGAGTTCCAGTTAGCACCTCAGGAACCAATCCTTCTCCCGTCTTACAAAGGCTCCACATTAAGAGGCGGCTTCGGCAATGCCTTTAAAAAAGTTGTCTGCGCTATCAGAAGTAAAGAATGCACCGATTGTCTTCTGAAAGAAAAGTGCGTTTACTCCTACGTCTTTGAGACCCCACCCCTGTCTGACACAAAGATCATGCGTAACTATACCTCAGCGCCGCACCCTTTCATCATTGAACCGCCGCCGGAGAAAAGACAGAGTTATACTCCGAAAGACGAGATAACCTTCGGCCTCACCTTAATCGGCAAAGCAATTGATTACCTCCCGTACTTCGTTTACACCTTTGACGAATTAGGCAAGATGGGAATTGGAAAAGGCAGAGGGAAATATGTGTTGCAAACAGTCAATATTCAAAATTCAAGATTCAAAACAGATTCAAAATCCAAAACAATCTATTCTTCCGATACCAAAACTCTCATGCCGTTTGAGCCTTCTTTTTTGAATCTTGAATTTGCAATTTTGAATTCCGAACGAAGTGAGGGTATCTTGAATCTTCAATCTTCAATCTTGAATTTAAGCTTTCTCACTCCAACTCGCATCATATATGACGGACACCTTACCCTTGACCTCGAATTTCACATACTGATACGGCAGTTATTGAGAAGGATTTCACTTCTTGCTTATTTTCACTGCGGCCTTGATACATCGGATTGGGATTTCAAAGGGATTATTGAAAAGGCAAAAGAGGTGAAGGTTTCTAAACGCACTTTGAAATGGTATGACTGGGAGAGGTATTCTGCACGGCAGGATACAAGGATGAAAATGGGAGGATTTTTAGGGGAGATAACTTTTGAAGGGGATATTGAACCGTTCATGCCATTGATTGCGGCTGGGGAGATATTGCATGTGGGAAAGGGCACGAGTTTCGGCCTCGGCCAATTCAAGATTCAAAACTCAAAATTCAAAATATAAAGCAGCGGCAGTTTATTTCCGGTCTTGAATTTTAAATATTAAATTTTGAATCCGAGCGAAGCGAGGCTAAAACATTGCAGAAATATTTCTTTTGTGGAATGAAAAAGAAAAATCAGTTATGGTCTCTATATGAATTCCGTTAAAAGACAGGGCAGGTTCAAGGAAGTGGCGATATTTGTAGCCGGAACAACGCCCCAGATAATTACAGAAACCATCTATGCCCTTATCCACCAGAAGCCGCCGGTATACCCTGACGAGATTTATGTCCTTACAACAAAGAAGGGAAAAGAGGTGCTCAAGAGCAATCTTATCGACAGCGGCATATTCAAGACCTTCTGCAAGGAGTTTAAATTCGAAGAAACTAAATTTACTGATGATTCTATCGTGGTCATAAAGAATCGTGCAGGTAAAGTCCTTGATGACATTAAAGAGGGAGAAGACAACGAGGCTTTAGGGGATTTCATAGCAGGGTTCATAAGAGATCATGCAAATGATGAGAGCACAAGACTGCACTGTTCACTTGCCGGCGGAAGAAAGACCATGTCTTTTTACATGGGCTCCTCGTTACAGCTCTTCGGTCGTCCCTGGGACAAGCTGTATCATGTCCTCGTCACACCTGAGTTTGAATCGAATCCGGCTTTTTATTACAAGCCGAAAAAAGATGCTGTCCTAAAAAAGAACGGCAAGAATTTACACACGAAAGACGCCAGAATATATCTCGCTGAACTGCCTTTTATCAGGCTTAGAAGCAAGATATCGCTTAATGGTAAGGATTTCAGTGAGCTGGTGAGAGAAGGCCAGAAGGAAATAGACATAGCCACCCTTCAACCGGACCTTAGAATTAATTTTTCAGAGCGGACAGTTTATATTGGCGACAATCTGATTGAGATGGTGCCGGTCCAACTTATGATATATGCCGCCTATCTCCGGTATAAAACAGAACACTGTTCTCATCCGGGCCGTCCATACTGTGCAGACTGCTTTGCCTGCTTTCCGTCTGTTGCCGACATCACAAGCAAACAGGCGTTTGAAAGCATGGTGAATGAATACAGGAAGATATATTCCTTACAGCCAATGCGCGCAGAGGAGTTGCTTGATAAGCATAAAGATGGAATGGATCCATCCGCGATAAGACAAAACATCAGCAAGATCAACAGGTCGATCAGGGAACAGTTGAATGATGAAACGTTATTGCCATACTACATTATTAGCTCTGTTAAGAAATATGCGGGAAGCAGGTATGGGGTAAGGGTGGAAAAAACTAAAATACAAATAAAATAATTCAATATTCAAAATTCAAGACCGGAGCTGTTTATTTTGAATCTTGAATATTGAATCTTGAATCCGAACAAAGTGAGGTCGTTGTCTTGAATATTGAATCTTGAATTTTGAATCCGAGCGAAGCGAGGTTACTATGCCAAAGAGTTTTGAGGAATTGCCTGTATGGCAGAAGGCAAGGGAATTAGTGAATTATACTTACGGACTGACAGGGAACAATTTATTCAGCAGAGACTTCAGCCTCGTGGATCAGATAAGACGGGCGTCCGCGTCTGTTATGTCTAATATAGCTGAGGGATTCGAGAGAGGCAGCAATGCTGAGTTTATTCATTTTCTTTATATAGCCAAAGGCTCAGCAGGCGAGGTAAGGACGCAGCTTTATATAGCGCTCGACCAGAACTATATTTCAGATACTGAATTCAGAAAAGGGTATAATCTCAGCAAGGATATTTCAGGACAGTTGAGCGGGTTCATTGATTATCTGAAAAGCTCTCGCATGAAGGGTGAAAAGTTTAATGTGAAGCATAAAAGCTGGAGGGAGGAAGTGGAGGACTTTACAAAGCAATTCAATATTCAAAATTCAAGATTCAAGAAGGAATAAAGCAGTTTTGAATTTTGAATATTGTATTTTAAATTCCGAACGAAGTGAGGCTGTTGAATCTTGAATATTGAATTCCGAGCGAAGCGAGGCTGTTGTTTTGAATTTTAAATATTGAATTTTGAATCCGAACGAAGTGAGGTTGAGGTAAATATGAAAGATTTTAATCAAAAAGAATATCAGACGGTTATTTTAGGCGCGTTGCTGCATGACGTGGGGAAGATGCTGCAAAGGGGAAATTTTAGATCGCTTGATACAAAAGGTAAACATCCGCAGGTATCTTCAGTTTTTGTCAGCGCCTTCAAAGATTTCTTTTCCAGATTTGTAGATGTCGATTTACTTCAAACTCTTGTCCAGCGACATCATGAGGATTCGAGATTAGGCGAAAACCTGATCTGCCAGAATGCTCCCGAAAAATACAGGGCTTTGAGCTATCTTGTAAGTCGGGCTGACAATTATTCATCATCGGAGCGAGGTGAAAAGGCAGAAGATTATCAGGATTTCAAATCAGTCCCTCTGGTCTCCATATTCAGCCGTATTGATATCGGCAAAGCATTACCTGAAAAACTCAGATACCGTGCCAAGCCATTGAATCCTGAAGAAACCTTTCCTGAGAAATTCGATGAGTACGACTCTGATGAACTGAATAATCATCTTCAATATTTCGGGGAAGAGTTTAGTATGCTTGTCAAAGACGCAGAACATACAACTCAGGGTGATTTCTACAATATGTTCGCCAACATTTTTACAATTTTAATGCGGTATACATGGTGCATTCCAAGCAACACACAGGAGGAAATTCCTGATGTCTCACTCTTTGACCATCTGAAGACTACCTGCGCCATTGCCGCATGCCTTTATCAATATCACTTTCCTGATTTAAAAGAAAGTGAGATCAAAAATGACAAAACAGATAAATTTATTCTTCTGGTCAGTGACTTATCAGGTATTCAAAACTATATATTCAACGTCACACACATCGGAGCGGGCGGGGTTGCTAAACGATTGAGAGCGAGATCCTTTCAGATCAACTTGCTCTCTGAAATTGTAAGCCACAAGATATTACATGTCTTCAACCTGCCTTTAGCTAATATACTGATGTCATCCGGTGGTAAGTTCTATATATTGCTGCCTAATGTTGGGGACGGAAACAGCAGGATAACAGCACTCAAGAAAGAAATAGACACCTGGTTTTATAAGAAGTTCAATGCCGAAATCAATCTGAACATTGAAACGACATGTTTATCAGGTGATGCTTTTGACAACTACGGAGAAATTTTGCGGAAGCTGAACCAGTCGCTGCAAAGGATGAAGAAGAAACCTTTCAATGAACTTCTGACAGGGAACGGTTTGTGGAATGAAAATATGGCAGCGCTTAACATTGATTTCGGCGATGAGGAGAAACTTTGCAAGGCGTGTAATAAATTCCCCGGTGAAATGAGAGACGGTAAGTTTATCTGCGATAAATGTGAAGACGATAAAATAATCGGGCAGAAACTTCCAAAGATAAAATATATCGTGTTTTATAAAAACAATACCGGTGAATTTAAAAATTATCTCGACTACTCCTTTGACTTATTAGATGATGTAAGCCATGTAAAATATGGCGCTTATCTCATATTAAGCATAGAGGAATTTATAACTGATTCAAGACTGCCTATGGCTCACCGTTTTATAGCAAACTATATATCAACATTCATAAGTATTGACGAATGCTCAGACTGTAAAGACAATATCGTGTGCAGTGAAAAAGATCATGCGCGTGAGGGACAGCCGAAATTCTTTGAGTGTATTGCCAATGAAAGCACCGGACGCAAGATGCTCGGATACCTAAAGGCTGACGTAGACAATTTGGGCGGTGTATTTGCCTGTGGGCTTAGAGATGGACAGAAAGACATTGGCACAGTCTCTCGCATTGCTACCTTGAGCAGAATGCTGGATATATTTTTCTCAGGGTATATGCAAAAACTTATTGAGGACAATTATCCGGAGCTTTATACTGTCTATTCTGGCGGTGACGATTTGCTTGTTATAGGGCCGTGGGATTCGATAATAAAGTTTGCAGATGAGTTGAACTCTGAATTCAGAAGGTTTACCTGCAATAACAAAAACCTAACCCTTTCAGCAGGGATAGCATTTGTCAAACACAGCTATCCTGTTTTCAGGGCTGTTGAAATGGCGAATAATTACCTCAACATCTCGAAGGCTAATACGGGAAAGGACAGTTTGATGGTTTTCGGACAAACAATAAAATGGAGAGAGGTTCCTGAAATAATCAAAGAGTCTGAAAAGCTATCAAATTGGCTCAAAGACAAACAGATATCTTCAGGTTTTGCCAACAACCTTCTTTATTATTCACAGATGAACAATAAGTTCAGAGAAAATCGACAGACAGAATATCTTCGTTTCCTGCCGCTAATGACCTATGATATTGCAAGAAATATCTCAATTGAGAAACGGGAAATCAGGACTTGGGCTGAAAGCCTGAAAGATTTAAATAATACAGTGCTGCTAAATCTCGGCATAATCGCAAGCTTTGCATTGACTGCAAATAGAGGTAAAAAAGATGAGTGACTGGAGAGATAAACTGAAAAATTCAGAATTATATAAAGCAGGAGGTGGAGGAATGAAAAAAACATGTCTGGACTGCGGGAAAGAATTTGTTCCTAAAGAACAACATCATAAAATTTGTTTTGACTGCAATAAGAAGAAACATGAGGGGGCAGGCGGTACTGATAAGACAAGATTAAAACTGCCTGATGATTATCTGGCTAAAAGTTATTTTGACGAAAAAGGACATTTAAGGGAAGGGATATTTAAAGATGATGCAAAGGAGGTAGCAAGAGTATTGGCATCTTTAAGAATGAGTCCTACATCATTGAGAGCCTTTTACAACAAGTTGATAGCAATAGAAAACAAGTTTAAAAGCTCAGATAATAATTTTGATTTGATCAAACCCAATATTTATGCATTTGAGAGAGATGTTGCATATCAGGTAAGCAGAGGGGTGGTATCCGAAGAATTTCGTAAGTTCATAAATAAGAATGCCGAACTTGCAAAGAAAGGTCCGAAAGAATTTAAAGGATTCAAAGAACACTTCTTAAGTGTTTTAGCATATTTCAAAGATGTATCAAGATAAATAATATAGGAGGAACACAGATGAAACTAAATCAGTTTGTTTCAATCACAGGGACTATCCATTGTTTAACTCAGTTGAGAATTGGAGGAACAAAAGAAGGTATTGTTGATCCAGGGGGGGCAGAAAATACAATAATCAGACATCCGATAACCTCACTGCCTTATATTCCCGGCTCCTCTTTAAAAGGAAAGATGCGCTCACTATTAGAACTGGATAAATCAAGTGGCGCTGATATCAAAGATGATGGGAAACCTTGTGGATGCGGGAAATGTTTTGTCTGCAAAATATTTGGATCACATGCGATGTCAAATAAAGAAATTACTCGAATTTTAGTAAGAGATAGTTCCCTTACAGAGAATTCTGAAGCTATGTTAAGAACAGCACAGGAAGAAAAGGGTATAAACTTCGCCGGAATTAAAAGTGAGAACATAATAAATAGAAGGACAGGTACTGCTGCTGACAAAGGATTAAGAACACAAGAAACTGTTCCAGCAGGTACAGAGTTTAAGTTAGATATTACAATTAAATTGTTTCACTCTGAATCAGGTAATGATGATAAAGCCGGAGTAATTGATTTTGTAAAAAAGGGTTTAGACCTTCTACAAAAAGATTACTTAGGAGGTTCTGGTAGTCGGGGTTACGGGAAAATAAAGATAAATAATTTAGAAGTAAATGACTTAGCGTAGAGGCATCTATGAAAACCTATCGTTTAAAGATCAAACCTCAAAGCAGTTTTCTCACTCCGTGGCAGGCGGATACGATATTCGGCAATCTTTGTTGGATTATGGCATGGCGAGAAGGCGACGATGCACTAAAAGAGTTTCTTGAACAATACAAAAACGGCAATCCTGTGTTTGTTATGTCGGATGGTATGCCAGGAGACCTTTTGCCTTCGCCAGCACATTTATCTTTGGCGGAACAAAAAGAAAAAGGTTTTGACGCTTTTAAAACAGCCAAAGAGTTGAAAAAGGTAGCTTGGCTTTCCCAGGATGTATTTGAATCAGTACGAGTAGGCAATTTAGAGATTGAACTATCTACTCCTATTAAAACATTTAAAACCTTTACAACACTTCACAGCTCGATAAACAGACTGTCCGGAACTACAGGGGAAGAAGGTTCATTATTTGAGCTTCCTGAGTATGCTTTTGAGCAAAATGATATTTCTATCTATCTCAAGATAAAAGACGGCTGGGAAGAAAAAGTCTTTGCGCTTTTTAAAGACCTGTCCTTAACCGGATACGGCAAGAAAAAGTCTGTCGGCAAGGGAGCGTTTGAGATTATCGGACAGCTTGAGCCGTTTGATAGGTTTGATGGCTTTGACGAAGCAAATGGCTTTATGTCTTTATCAAACTTTGTTCCGGCAAAGAATGATCCCACAGATGGCTTCTACAAGACATTAGTTAAATATGGAAAACTCGGTGGTGAATTTACCTTTTGTGGTAAGCCGTTTAAAAAACCGCTCATGATGCTTACCACCGGATCAAGTTTTAGGGTAAATGGAAACATTAAACCGTTCTACGGTCGAATGGTAAAAGGTATTGCACCTGCTAAACTGGAGGTTGTTCAGTACGGTTATGCATTTGCAGTACCGGTCGTCGTTAGCATTTAACTCCCCTTCGGCTGGGCGGTGCTGGAAGTGGTGGAGTAGAATGAGATCACTGTCGAGCAAACAGGTAATGCGTTCAAAATTATCAGGATTGGGAGTAGAGTTTTGTTACAATAGCTAAAGGAACATCCATGGACTTCAAACACGTACTTGAAAAACTTTTAACAGCCTTCAAAGATCAGGACATCCGCTACGCCCTGATGGGCGGGATGGCGCTTGGGGCGTGGGGTGTTCCGCGGGGGACTGTAGATATTGATTTTCTTGTGCATCGTGAAGACATGCAGAAAGTTGACGGAATAATGAGAGCGCTTGGATACGAGTATAAATACCGCAGTGAAAATGTTACTCAATACCTGTCTCCTCTTAAAATATTCGGTGAGGTTGATTTCCTTCATGCTTTCAGGGTGCCTTCATTAAGTATGCTGCAGCGCACTGTTGATAAGCAGATGTTTGACGGATCAGTATCTGTTAAGGTACTGAAGGTAGAAGATTTGATAGGTTTTAAGCTGCAGGGGATGGTAATAAACTCATGGAGAAATATGGCGATGCTTAATGCAGGTGAGAAAGAAGAACTGATAAGGCTTGCGAACTCGTCATCGATGAAGGAAGATATGAGATATTTATCTGACCACAGGCATAATCCTGTAATGATTGCGGGTCAGGTTAGCATGGACAGGCTGCTTGATTTTCTTAACGACTTCAATGAATTCATCAACCATGAACCAAAGCCTTTCAAGCCGATGATTGAGAAGGAGATGAAGCTGTGAGCCATAGAGGTCACAGAGGGGAAATGAGAAGAAGAGATGAAAGGGGGCAGCTATGAGCCATATTCATGTGTGTTTGGTATCGGATCAACCGATACCGAATCTGACAACAGCTTTACAGCTTAATCCGGACAAGGTTGTTCTTTTGGTCTCTAAGGAGATGAAAGAAAAGGCAGAAATGCTGGGCAATGTTTTAAACAACAGGGGATTTGAAACCGAAGCCGTTTCCATTGATGCGTATGACATTAATGATGTAATCAGCGTCAGCGAATCGCTGATTACTAAATGTAAGTCCTGCGACGTCACGCTCAACATTACCGGAGGGACAAAGATTCAAACATTGGGAACTTTCCAGGCATTTTACACGCGTGAGAAAGCCATCTACTACGTAGATACAAAAAACAACAAAGTATTAAAACTGTTTCCCGAGAACGAACAGGCTGAACACCCGATAACAATATCAATCCCCATAAAAGATTATCTTGCAGCCTATGGATTTAGCGTTCATGCCTACATACAAAACGATACCTATATCTACAAGAGAAAAGAGCTAACGAATTATCTTGCACACATCGCCAGTCGTAATGACCGTAGCATCGGTTCAATAAATCATGCTCTCCACAATTATGATGAGAAAAGTCCTTTGCCAGTTATAGCCGAAATTCCTAAAGACGATAAATTGCAACAGTTGCTATTAACGTTGGATGATGTAGAGAAAGACAAGAAAAGCAACATTAGAATAAATAATCATAACTCATTGCGTTACTTGAAGGGCTTGTGGTTTGAGGAGTATGTTTATATGACAGTCAAAGCGCTTGGCGTCGCTGAAGCATTATTGAATGTTGAAGGGAAGTGGGTTTCCAAAGGATCTAAACCGCCCAAAAATGAATTTGATGTCCTGTTATCAAAAAAGAACAGACTGTTTTATATTTCATGCAAGACCGCGAATCCGGACAGGATTATTGATGATTCAGAAGAGTCAGTTACTAGAGAATATCTTTACGAGTTGCTTGCTCTGGGTGACAGGGCACTTGGTCTTTTCGGTGAAAAAATGCTGGCTTCAGCAAGACCAATCACTAACGACTATGTAAGAAAGAGAGCTGAAGTTATGAAGATAAGATTAATTGACGGTAAAAATATTGCAACAATAAAGGAAAATCTTAAACAATGGCTGAACAAATAACACTCAATCTCGAATCCCTCTATGCCTCTACTGACACTGCCAAGCTCTCCGAACTCGAATTCTACATCCAGAAAGCCAAAGAGCTTGCCGGTGAGGGGAATGACGTTATTCTTACGGGCGCAGGCCCTGTTTGGCTCTATCTTAAAGTTGCTCACGCACTTCACGGAAAAGCAAGAAGGTTGATATACAGGAGTCCGGTTACAGGTGATGTGGTGATCTTTGATCACAGTCCGGATTAATTTAAAAAGAATTCAAAATTCAATATTCAAAATTCAAAAGGACCTGGATTCCCGCTAACAAACTGCGGGAATTACAAGTTGACGGTTTTGAATATTGAATATTGAATCCGTCGCCAGGCGGAACGTTCTTTGACAACTGAAGAAAAAGAAATGTTTCTGAAATGTTTCTTTTCGTGACAAGCTCCCGCCGCGTGTTTTATCCTCAACTTAAGGATGAGCCCCTTCGACAGGCTCAGGGTGACAATCTTGAATTTTGAATTCCGAACGGAGTGAGGATGCGGACGCTTTTTCTAATCGCCTACGACATTACTGATGACAGGAGGCTGACCCAGACGAGGGAATTTCTCAAGGGCTACAGCACCGGCGGGCAGAAGTCTGTGTATGAGTGTTTTCTGACAGACGGTGAACTTGTTCACGTTAAAAGAGCCATTGACGGGATCATTGACGAGGAAGACGACAGGGTGCACATCTTCACAATGGATGGAAGGAGCAGGACGCATACGCTTGGCATCGGTGTCCAGCCAAAAGATCCGGAGTATTTTTATATTGGATAAAAAACAAATTCAATATTCAAAATTCAAGATTCAAAAAGAACTGGATTCCCGCTTACAACCTGCGGGAATGACGATTTTCCGGTTTTGAATTTTGAATTTGAAATTTTGAATCCCGAACGAAGTGAGGTTAACGTGGTTTTGAATATTGAATGTTGAATTTTGAATCCGAACGAAGTGAGGTTATGGGAACACTTTACATTGACAGAAAAGAACTTCACGTAAGGCTGGACGGCGATGCCCTGGCGTTTTATGCAAACGGCGAACGCGAAGGTATTGTCCCGATACATCCATTGAAGCGGGTGATCATGGTCGGCAATATTACGATTGAAACATCTGTGCTGAACAGGCTTGCCAATGACAATATCAGCGTGCTGTTCATCTCCGGCAAGCGAAACAGGTTCTGCGGGATGCTTCATGGGAAGATGCATAACAATGGTTTACTGAGGGTGAAACAATATGAGAAAGTTTCAGGGAATCTCCCCTCGCCCCTCTTTGCCAAAGAGGGGAACAACACACCCCTGCCCCCTCTTGATAGAAGGGAACAAATAACTCCCCCTTTGGAAAAGGGGGATAGAGGGGGATTTTCCATACAGTTTTCGCTCAATATTGTACAAAGAAAAGTTGAAGGTCAGCGTGAATTGCTTCTTTACATCAGGGAGCAGCGGCCTGATTTGCGCTTAAGAATGACAGCAGCAGCTCAGGTATTTGAAAGGATTCTTGAAGAGCTGCAAAAGCCTGATATTGGGATGGATACGTTAAGGGGCTTTGAAGGCGGCGCTTCGGCAACTTATTTCGGAGCCTATACGGAGGCCTTTCCTGGTTCGCTTGAGTTTACGGGAAGAAACAGACGTCCGCCTGAGGACCCTGTGAATGCTATTCTGTCGCTTTGCTACACCCTTGTGCATTTCGATATAGTTCGCGAGATTGAGGTGATAGGCCTTGATCCGGTTATAGGTTTTTATCATCAGTTCGACTACGGCCGTGAATCTCTTGCATGCGATCTTATAGAACCGTATCGTCCGATGGTTGACAGGTTTGCATGGGAGATATTCCGAGAAAGGACATTCACGATCAGGGATTTCGCGATGAATGACGAACGTCCAGGATGCTATCTGAAGAAGGAGAGCCGGAAAAGATTTTATCCCATGTATGAAGAATGGGTGCAGAATACACGACCGCTGTGGGTCGAAGATGTGAGAGAGCTTGCAAGGAGGATAATGGATGGGCAGGACACTGTACATAAATCAGACGAGTAAACCGGTAATCTTCAGAGATGGCCCTTCAATATGGGTTGAGGAGGAGGGCAAGGCCGGGAGGCGTATACCTGCGAGATTGGTTGGACGGGTAATAATCATCGGCAATGTAAAACTCGATTCCGGCACAATCACCCTTTTTGCTGAAAACAACACGCCAATTACTTTTATGAATAACAGAACGGACGAAACAGCGGTAGTCATTCCCTATAATCACAGGCTGCCTGATCATTATAAAGAACAAAAGATATTTCTCGATTCAAAAGAGAACATTGAACATTTCGAACAGTGGGCCAATTCAAAACGTGCACTGTTGCAGATGGCGTTACTCAGGAGATTCCTGCCGAAACTGATGCCGAGATTTGAAACCGTCGGCTTTGGCGAAGGTAATTATCAGGAGATTCTCAAGACTCTGAGAAAAGTCGGGGACCGGAAATGGCTTGCTGCAAACGGCATCATCAATAATATTTTCCGAAATATGATTGTAGAACATATGATTAAGTCCGGCCTGGACCCGCATTTAGGCGTCCTTCACAGAAGGCACAACTTCGGACTGGCCCTCGACCTTTGCTATATCATGTCCGGGATGAGCGATTTGCAGACCTTGCAGTTTTTCCACACCTGCAAGGACAATAATTTTATTGAGAAAGACCGTGAGAACTGGTTCGTCACCGACGCAGGCATAAGGAACATCATTCATCGATTTGAGAACAGGCGCGCCGCTATGCAGGAGAAGGTCGAGAATATTCTGGATGAGCTGTTTGCTTTAATAAGGGAGATGCTTACAAATGAAAGCTGATTATCTGGTATGCTACGACATAGCCGATCCGAGGCGCCTCGGAAGGGTCTACAAGTTTATGGCCGGCAAGGGTAAGCACCTTCAGTACTCCGTCTTTCACTGCTCTCTGACGTGGCAGGAACTGCAAATTATGAAAGAAAAGCTTAATGCCTTGATTGAAGAAGACGAAGACGATATCCGGATATATCCGCTGCCCGCAAGCGGCAAGGTGTTCACAATGGGATGCGGCGACAGACTGCCGGAGGGCGTAGAAATTTTTATGGAGTAAAAATCCTACACCGATTCAAAATTCAAAATGTTTTGAATCTTGAATTTTGAATATTGAATCCCAAACAAAGTGAGGGTATAGTCTTGAATTTTGAATATTGAATTTTGAATCCAGCCGAAGGCTGGTTAAAAGGAGGTGAAAGTAGGTTGCTACTAAACAAGACAAAAATCTGCACAACCGTCGCTGTAATTCAAAGAAATATAAAAACAAATGGCATGTGGGCGGAATCAAAGAAGACCTTATGAAAAAGGGATTGCGACGCGCAATTACGCCAGAAAAGCGATTTTTAAGCGAATCAAAGAAGACCTTATGAAAAAGGGATTGCGACCGGCCTTTGCTGCGACTTCTGTGTACTTTTTCATAGAATCAAAGAAGACCTTATGAAAAAGGGATTGCGACATTACTGTTTACGTGTTTCCATAAGGCTTCGAGAATCAAAGAAGACCTTATGAAAAAGGGATTGCGACTTATAAGAGTTTCGTCTGTTATTGTTGGAAAGCTGTGAATCAAAGAAGACCTTATGAAAAAGGGATTGCGACATTACCGTAAGTGCGATCAATACTCTTCTCGTTGAATCAAAGAAGACCTTATGAAAAAGGGATTGCGGAATCAAAGAAGACCTTATGAAAAAGGGATTGCGACCCGTGTACTCATGCCTGTCCGATAGTCTCGGCGAATCAAAGAAGACCTTATGAAAAAGGGATTGCGACTTTTCGTCACACTCTTCCACTTACGGTAATTACCGGAATCAAAGAAGACCTTATGAAAAAGGGATTGCGACCGTACTTCTTGCCGGATTTCTTATCCGTACCGTGAATCAAAGAAGACCTTATGAAAAAGGGATTGCGACTCCTTTTCAGGACAGTCAAAGGCAGTATGCAAATCGAATCAAAGAAGACCTTATGAAAAAGGGATTGCGACATCCATTTTTTTCTCCTTTTTTCATTTTTATTAAGAATCAAAGAAGACCTTATGCAAAAGGGATTGCGACACTGCTTTAAACCCGGAGACGCCGATAGTTGAGCGAATCAAAGAAGACCTTGTACTACTCTCATATCGCTGAGGAATTGAAAAAGAGGGACGTTGAATTGGTTGTCCTCGCGGGCTTCATGAGAGTGGTCGGCAAGGCGCTCATTGATCAGTACCGGAATAAGATCATGAACATCCACCCTGCCCTGCTCCCGTCATTCCCCGGACTTCACGGACAGAAACAGGCTGTTGATTACGGGGTGAAGATCTCCGGCTGCACAGTGCATTTCGTGGACGAAGGAATGGACACCGGGGCGATAATCATCCAGGCCGCGGTCCCGGCATATCATGATGATACTGAAGAAACCCTTTCGGAAAGAATATTGAAACAGGAACACAGGATATTCCCGTATGCTATCAAGCTTTACTCAGAAGGCAGGATCTCAGTTGAAGGCCGAAAGGTGATCATCAAAGGGGACAGGGAAGATTCCTCACTCATAAACCCGCCGTTCTCTCCATACATTCTCCAGCCTGGTGCATAAAAGCCTCAAGCTGTATCTCGGAGCAGGTTGTCTCCGCGCCGTCGAATGCGACGCTGAGACACGGTAGTGATGCGTCCTGTTTGAGTCCTTTCAGCAAGGCGCTGACGATGGTGCCGGGCATACAGCCGAAAGGCATTGCGCTGATGATCCCCGATGCGCCGTGTTTAACAAAATCCACTGCCTTGCCCATGCTCAGGACAGCCTCACCTTCAAAGGAATCATGGAGATACGGAGAGGCATTTTTCAATATTTCGGAGGTGGAAGGTTCTTTCACCGTCTTTAGAAATCCTTTAAACGGCTTTGCAAATTTGTGTTCTATCCTGTTCTGAACAAATCTTGTGGCTACCGTGCTCAGTAAATCCTTTGCGAGCTGCTGGGTGAACAGATCACTGCGCAGCCTTACGAGTGATTTCCTTAGCGACATAAGGTTCACATAATAGATCCATTCTTCCACCGGGGCCAGCCATACCTCTCCGCCCAGGGCCTCGATCTTTCTGATAAGGTTTTCATTTGCAAACGTATTGTGCCTGACAAATATTTCTCCAATGATCCCGATGAGCGGCCTTTTCTCTCCGCTCTTTTTTATCTCTGAAAAATCCCTGCGCATATCGCTGAAAAGCGCGTCCATCGCGCCGTTATCGCTCTTCAGGGCCGTGCTTATCTTTTTCAGATACTCCTGATACAGGCGGTCTGTCCCGCCTTTATTGATCTCATAGGGCCTTGTCTCATGAAGACATTTCATCAGGAGCTCAACTGCGATGATCCCTCTCCATGCCTGTTTTGTAAAGTCCTTTCCGACCATCCCGAGCACAGTATAAAGGGACTCATCCTGGTTGGGGGAAAAAATCGGGACATCAGGAAAGCCCACCTCATCAAGCACCAGCCTGTGGAAGACATTATATTGCCCGAAACGGCACGGGCCCGCGCCTGACGGCATGAAAAAGGCGGCCCTGTCAGGTTCGAAATCCTTTGACATGGTTTTCTTCACCATATCGCCTGTCGTAATCGCGCACGGGTAACATTCTTTCCCGGAGACATGACGCCTCCCGATCTTGACGGTCTCCGTGTCGGGGATATTCATTACCTCGGCATCAAGACCGCACTTCTCAAAGGCGGCGGCAATGCCGAACGCATGGTCCGACATACGAGGTATATAAACAATCCGTTTATGAAGCGCGGAAGAATCTTTCACTTTTTTTATTTTCTTTTCTTCTGTATTCTGACTTCTGACTTCTGACTTCTGACTTCCGCCTTCTGCCCTCTGCCCGTCGATGCTGTCAAGAAACGCCTCGCATCTTGTGATGACCCCGGCGTCTGCGCTGTGTTCATCGATCTCTATATGCAGAAACGGCTTGCCCGCCATGGTCTCATTAAAAAAGTGATGAATGAACGAATCCGGGCCGCAGGAAAAATTGCCGATGTAGAGCGCGAATAATTTAGGGTTGTCCTTTATTATCTCGGCGGCCCTCAGAATATTCTGCCCTGACCTCCAGTACATGTTGGCCCACCTGCCTGAGATGTCAACAGAATCTAACGGTAAGTAGTCCATGGGGATTGAAAACACTCCGAGCGCCGCAAGCTTCTTCGGTATCTCGAGATTGATCCCGTTATCAAAGGCATTGTAGGGACGGCCAAGAATAACTATCGTCCTTCCGGTTATGTTTGCCAGGACCTCCTCGCCGCGTTTTTTTATGGCGGAGGCAAACTCCTTCTGCGCGCGCTCCGCTTTTTCAAGCGCTTCCTTTATGGCGGTCTTTGTTATGCGAAAGGTTTTGAGATATTTAAACAGTTCATCTACGAGATACTGCCTTCCCCGGTCATGGTTGATTATCGGCTTGAGCAGTCTGACATTTCTAAAGGCTATCCCCGCAAGATAAGGCATGGTCTGAGCGTATGGACAGGCAAAGCTCCGGACGGATTCACTGTCGGGATTGAAGTTTATAAAACTCGGCAGGAATATCGCGTCGACATTTTTGTCCATCAGGTCTTTTATATGGCCGTGCGCAACTTTGTGCGGGAAGCAGCTTTCTGAAAGGATATTCTCAACGCCCTTGTTTATTATCTGCCTGTTCGTGTTGTTTGAAAGTTCAACTTCAAAACCGAGCTCCCAGAGAAGCGTGCTCCATAACGGCAGGTGATCGTGGAAGAAAAATATCCTCGGAATGCCTATCCGAATATTATTTGGTCTTTGACTTCTGACTTCTGACTTCTGACTTCTGACTTTTTCATATTCCCTGTGCGCTCTCGTGAGCAGCTCTTCTCTTTCGGCAAACAGGTCAGGCATGTTCTGCGAAGAAACCTTCTGCTTTCGCTTGACGTCATATTTTTCGCACCTGCTGCCATAGTAGAGAGGTTCTTTCTCTCCCTCCACCTGGACCCTGTTTATCTCGCACAGATTATCGCAGCCCCTGCACATGAAGGACTTGATTTCGTAACTTCTCTTTGACAGGTCGAAGCCCTTGAACCGTGAAGAGGTATCACCCCCCCTGTATCCCCCCTTAGTAAGGGGGGAATTTAAGGGGGGTGACTTCTGACTACTGACTACTGACTTCTGGCTTTCCATATGTCTCTTCGCTATTATCGCCATGCCGATCGCGCCTGTTACGTCATGATGGGGCGGCACGATGATCTCCCTGCCGACATAATTTTCAAAGGCGGCAACAACGGATTTATTGAAAGCAACACCGCCCTGGAAAAATATCTTTTTGCCGACAGCCCTGTCGCTGACAACGCGGTTAATGTAATTCTGGACTATGGAGTAAGCGAGCCCCGCAGTGAGGTCTTCTTTTGCGGCGCCCTTCTGTTGTTTTGACAGGAGAGAATTTTCCATGAACACAGTGCATCTCTCACCAAGGGAACAGGGCTTTTCAGATTTAAATGCGATCTCGGCAAATTCGTTCTTCACTGCGATGCCGAGCTTCTCAGCCTGTTCCTCAAGGAAAGAGCCGGTCCCGGCTGCGCACGCCTTGTTCATTTCAAAATCAACAATGATGCCGTCTCTTATGGAAATATATTTTGAATCCTGCCCGCCTATCTCAAAAATAGTATCTACTTCAGGGTCAATCTCTATTGCTGCCTGGGCCTGCGCGGTGATCTCATTCTTAACAATATCCGCACCCACAAAATCCGCGATCATATACCTGCCGGAGCCTGTTGTACCGACACCGCAGATGTTTACCTTGTCTCCGACTTCAGCCCCTATTTCCTCAAGGCCCTGCTTAACCGCCTCAATGGGCCTTCCCGCAGTCATGAGATATCTCTTTGCGAGCAGTCTGCCCTCTTCATCAAGGACGGCAAGATTAGTGCTTATTGATCCGATATCAATACCGAGGTAGGCGTTTAAAGGCAGTGACGGGTGACGGGTGACGGGTGACGAGTTCAAAGATGAATCATATTTTCCGTTTTTCTCCTGACTCCTGACTTCTGACTCCTGACTCCCTGTTTTTCTGAGTGGTTTATGCCCGGCGCTATCGTCTTTCAGGGATTCAATCAATAATTTCAGTTTTTCTATTTCAAAAGGATTTTCTTTTCCTTCCTCCATGTCTTTCAGCGCTGCGCCTATCGCCGTCATTATCGCGAAGTGTTCAGGGATTATCAGGTTGTCTGCGGACAATACTTCTCTGAACGCCCTGACAACGCCTTTGTTGGCTGCGACCCCGCCCTGAAAACTGATGGGCTGAGGCAGTTCCATGTTTTTGCATATGCTCCCTTTGAAATTTCTCGCAACCGCAAAACAAAGCCCCGCGACAATTTCCTCAACAGGCGTAGCTATCTGCTGAAGATGGATCATGTCCGATTTCGCGAAAACGCTGCACCTGCCGGCGATCCTTGGAGGATGTTTGGATTTCAGAGACATCTCGCTGAATTCCTCAATGGCGAGGTTCAGCCTCTCCGCCTGCTGGTCGATAAATGACCCCGTGCCTGCCGCACAGGCGGAGTTCATGGAGAATTCTTTGATCGCCCCTTTTTCAAGGAGGATGAGCTTTGAATCCTCGCCGCCCATTTCCATGACGGTTTTGACATCAGGGAAAAATTTCCTGGTTGAATAACTGATGGCGACGACTTCATTTACAGGTTTGATGCCGAATGCGCCGGCAATGATCTTACCCGCTGAACCGGTAACGGAGAGTGACAGGTCCGGCCCTGAAGGCAGTGGCGTTATGCCTTTTAGTAATTCATAAGCAACCGCAAGCGGATTACCCTTGTGCCTGACGTATCTGGTCTCAAGGATATTTCCTGCGATATCCAATATTACAAATTTTACGCTTACTGAACCTGCATCAAGTCCTATGAATCTCTTCATCAGGGCTACCTACTTTTTTAAGGTCTTGCCTAATCTTTTCTCAATGGACTTTACTTTTCCATTGATCCTGTCAGGCTTACCTTTTCTGTCGTCAATTGATATTGTCGTATACACCCGGTCTTCAGTCTTTAACACCGTTTGATGGCATTCTTTAATTAACTTCAGGATATCACTCCAGTTGCCTTCGATAACGGTGCCCATCGGATTTATTTTATAAGGCAGGCCGCTTTCATCAACTATTTTCAATACCCCGGCAAGCCGGTCGCCTATGCTGCTGCCAGCGCCTATCGGAATTATACTGAATTCTACGAGCATCTTCCCCCTCTTTTTAGAGTTGTCAGGATAGTGAATGGTGTCATTCCCGCAAGCCCCGTACAAGTCGGGACAGGCTCCGCGCGTCGGGAATCCTTCTGAAAACAAAGAAAGATTCCGGACAAGCCAACAGTAGGTCGGACGGAGCCGCCGGAATGACAAAAGTGTCATCTTGATTGCAAAGTTGAATTAGTCACCTGAATCATTGCCCCTTTATCCGCTTTTATTAGCCTTTGGAAAGCTTTTCCTTCTCCTTCTCGTACGCCTCTTTGCCGGCGTCTATCGCAGTGGAAATAAGTGACTTCTTATCTTCAACATAATGCTTGCCGTGCTCTACTGCGGATGTGACTTTTTCTTTTACTTGCCCGGCATACTCCGTGGCTTTTTTTCTGGTATCGTCAGTAAACTCCTTTATCTTTTCCCTCGTCTCTTTACCAGACTGAGGCGCAGTCAATAGTGCGATCCCTGCTCCTACTACCCCTCCTAAAATAAATGCAAGAAGAACACTCCCTGATGAAAATCCTCTGTCGTCGTTCATTGTCTTAACCTCCTTTTTTAATTAACCCTTGCGCCAATACGCTCAGGGCTGTTTTTATTCCGGTCCCAAAACTCGATGTCGAGACCAAAAGTAATGTTTGTATCTTTCTGATAAAGCTGTTTATATCCCCGATGATCGCCCCTGTCTCACCCACTGCCTTTGTTAAATGCTGTACGTCGCTGATTGACTGGTCCAGCTTTGCGGCAACCTGGTTCGTTTTGTCCACGGTCTCATTAAGTTTGGCAATCAGCGGAGTTAATGACGCCAGCGTGGTTTTTAAGAATTCTTCGGCAGCCTTCGCAGTCCTTGTAATCTGCAAGACGGCGGGAATTAAGAATGCCACCAGTACGATTACTGCCCCTGCTATGATTCCCCAGAAAAATTGCGTTTGCATAAAGCGCTCCTCTTTGTTCTTTATTTTTATGATAATGCAAAGGCCTGTATTCTTAGAAAGCATTTTACCAATATACAGGAAACGTTGCAAGCGATTTTTTCCGTCATTTTTCACCCGCTGCCGCAATATTTCTTGACTATTGCCGGGAGAATGATAAAATAATGCTAAACAATTATCTTTAAAACGGGTCATTGGAAATTTCAAAAGAGGTGAAAATAAAATAACTCCTTCCGACGGAAAACCAAAAAATCTGCAGTGGGTATTGGCCTTCGCTCTAATGGCTGCCTCCATTTTCTTTCTTTTATGGGGACCGTGGGGCCAGTTCGGCAATGTAAAGAGCGAAAAAGAATACATCATCAATTACAGTCAGTTTCTTGAACAGCTCAATTCCGGTAACATCCAATCCGTCACTTTAACAAATTTACAGGTAAGCGGAGAGTTGAAAATAGAGGCTTCTCTCATAGTTTCTGGAGAAAAAGAACCGCGGTCCATAAAATTTTTTCAGTCCTTCCTCCCGTCCTTCCAGGGGGAAAACCTGATTTCAAGCCTCAGGGAAAAAGGCGTAGCAATAAGTGTAGTGCCCCCTGAGAAAATGTCCCCCTTCTGGCAATTCATAACCGGCCTGCTTCCGTGGGTCCTTATTATCGGGGTTTGGATATTGATCATGCGCGGCGCTCAGCGCGTTCAGGGCGGGCCCGGAGGACTTTTTTCATTCGGGGCGAGCAAGGCAAAACTTCACGATGTGCAAAAATCGCAGGTGACCTTCAAGGACGTCGCAGGTATGGAGAACGCGAAAAAAGAACTTGAGGAGACCATCGAGTTCCTCAAGAACCCCTCAAGGTTCAAAAGACTCGGCGCAAAGGTGCCAAGAGGCGTCCTTCTCGTAGGGCCTCCGGGCACGGGTAAAACCTTGTTGGCGCGCGCAGTGGCCGGAGAGGCAGGTGTCCCTTTTTACAGCATCAGCGCGTCGGAGTTTATAGAGATGTTTGTCGGCGTCGGCGCATCGCGTGTCAGGGACATGTTTCAAAAGGCCAAGGCCAACCCGCCGAGCATTATCTTCATAGATGAAATTGACTCTGTGGGACGCACGCGCGGCGCAGGACTTGGCGGAGGACATGATGAGAGGGAACAGACTCTGAACCAGCTTTTAAGCGAGCTGGACGGGTTTGAGGCGCATCAGGAGGTAATCGTCATTGCGGCAACAAACAGGCCTGACGTACTCGACCCTGCCCTTCTGAGACCCGGACGTTTCGACAGGCACGTAATAATTGACAGGCCGGGGCTGAAAGACAGGAAGGCCATTCTTGAAGTGCACGTTAAAAACAAGACCCTGTCGGATGATGTTGACCTCGAAAAAATTGCACGGGGCACTCCCGGCATGTCAGGAGCGGACCTGGAAAATCTTGCCAATGAAGCTGCGCTTACTGCGATAAGGAAGAATAAAGAAAAGATCGGTACGGACGATTTTGAAGAAGCGCGGGATAAAGTCCTGATGGGCACGGTAAGAGAAGAATCCATAAGCGACCTTGAAAAGCGTATCACGGCATACCACGAGGCAGGACATGCCCTTGTGGCCCATGAACTTCCCGGGACTGACCCGATCCACAAAGTGAGTATTATTCCGAGAGGCATGGCAATGGGGATGACCCAATTGCTCCCTGAAGAAGACAGGCATTATTATCCCAAAACATATCTCATGAACAAATTAAGCGTAGCGCTTGCCGGCAGAGTAGCGGAAAAGATCATCTTCAATGACTTGAGCACAGGAGCGCAAAGCGACTTGAAAGAGGCGTCTTCCCTCGCAGAAAAGATGGTTGCTCAATGGGGCATGAGCGACAAGGTAGGGCCGATAAGTTTTGGCCGCGGCGAAGAGCATCCGTTCTTAGGCAGGGAGCTGGCACTTCCAAAACGGTACAGCGAAGACCTGGCATGGCTCATGGACCAGGAGATAAGGAAATTGATAGTCGAGGCTGAGGCAAAGGCTGAAGAGGTATTAAATGCAAACAGGAATATTCTTGAAAAATTAGCAGGAGAACTTATAAAGACCGAAGTGCTGGACAAAGAGGACGTGGAACGGATAATCAGGGCATCCAGGTCTTAGTGCAGAGTCCTTACGAAATTCCTGTATTCTGACGGCGGATCGATGATCTGCAGGCCCACGCTGTTTGTCAGATCATCAGGTGAATTATCAATGGCCCACTTAACATGGCAGTTGAGGTTTATTATCTTTCCATTGTGGAGTTCAAGCTCAAGGTCGATTTCCTTGCCGGGGACATATTCATTGTTCTTTGCAGGGGCGGTAGTCATATATATGCCGTCTTCGGAAAGGTTCTCGATGAACACCGAACAGTTTTTAGTGCAAGAAATACGTTCAGCCTTTAAATTGACCGTTACCCTCTTTGACTGTCTTTTTTCCATTTGACCCCTTCTCTTTGTTAGTGTTTAAATAAATTGCTGTGTGAGTATATCAAAACGTTTAGAAAAATGGAATTGGTTTTCCCTGTTCATTGACATACTAAAATTACAATGGCTAAAATAAATAACATCAATTTGGAGGTAACGATGCCTATTTATGAATATATATGTTTGAAATGCAATAACAGGTTCGCCATGCTTCAGAGTTTACATCCTGAGGAAAAGAATACGGAATGCCCGAACTGTTCTTCAAGGGAAGTAAAAAAGGCGCTGTCGTCTTTTAGCTGCTCAACCGGGTCGGGAAGCGGGTTTTCACCTTCAACGCCTTCTCATGGTTTCGGTGGCGGCGGAGGCTGAGGGGCTTCTCACTGCTGAGCAGGTTGTTCAGTCAGGCTAACACAATATAAGTCAGCGGATTATTCTTCAAGCCAGTGCTTGACGCACTCGATCTCATCTTCAGTCAATTCCATTATCGGACGGTTTCTTTCTTCCGTTATCAGTGTCATAGTTTTATCAAATTGCAGCCTGAAAATTCCGAGCGTATCGGCAAATCCCGGTGAAACGGCCCCGCAATACTTTAACGCGGTTTTAAAGTTTTTAACAGCCTCTTTTTCATTGCCCATCTGCACATAAGCAGAACCCCTTGCAAAATATGCGGCTCCGTGATCAGGCTTCAACTCTATGGTTTTGTCAAAATCTGAAACGGCTTTTTTAAAATCTTCTTTTGACATACAGGCTATCCCCCGGTAAAAGTGCGCTCGAATATTATTGTCGTTCATATTCACGACCCTGCCGAAATCGTCGATAGCCTTTTCAACCCGCCCCGTCTGAAGATACGCAACCCCCCTGCTGAGAAATGCGATCTCCGTTGTCGCTCCGGCCTCAATAGCCTCTGTAAAGGCGTCTATGCTTTTCTTTTTTTCCCCCTCCATGAAAAGTTGCTGGGCCTTGTGCAACAGGGCCCTTGCGTTTATGTTGCTTCTTCTTTTCAATATATACTTATTCCATCCGGGTAGTTAAAGACAGGTCGTTTGCAGCAACTGTCTTTATTTCATTTATAGCAGATTTAAATTAAATTGCAACTCTCTGCAGGTGTTGAATAGTGTTTTGCCGGAATTTCCAACAGGGTTGCCTCCCGTATTGTCAAAATCGGTTATAATAATTCTGTGGCAACAAAAACAGCTTCCAGAAAACCTGCCAATAAGAAATATCCCCGGGAAAAACAATCCGCTCCTGTCTGTTTTAACAGGGACTGCAAGCTGAGAAAACAGAAGGCCTGTATGGGTTTTGAAGGCTGTCCGGGCTTTAAGGGAAAATAATAGCGATTTTCAAAGCCAGAGCCGGTACATGCCTATCCATAAAAGGCATCCTGAGAAGGCGAGCGCCTTTTCAAATCTACTCAAACGCTCTGTTCTGATTATGAAATAGAGGCTGAACGGAGAGGTAAGAAAGCACGCTGTGATGTAGGTCCATTTAGGGACCCTCTCCTTCTTAGGCGCATCAGGGAAAAGCGAGCAGAAGGGACACTCAATTTCTCCTTCAAGCCTGTGTCCGCAGCGCGCGCACCGGCTTATCCCAAGTATTTCGTCGTGCTTTTCGTTGTCCACCTTATAAACCAAACTCGATAAAATACTGATACGGTAATATACATTGTGAACGGATCACCCGGTAACCCGCATCGTGAAATTCTTTGTAAACCGTTTCCTCTGACAACTTATGCTCCAGGTCCTGCGGGCCTACGGTGATCGGTTTCTTGTGGAAATCCACAACCACTATCCTCCCGTTGGGTCTCAGGCTTTTAGAAAGCTTTTGTAAATATGCTACCCTGTTTTCAATGTGGTGGTATGTGTCACATATGAAAACAACGTCCACGGAATCCGGTCCCAGCTCAGGGTCATCAGTTTTAATAAGCCTGGCCATATAATTCTTGAGGCCCAGTTTTTTGGCGTCCTGCTCCATATAATTGACCATTGAAGGTTCCACCTCAAGACCAAGGGACTTTCCGGCCGGGCCGACCGCTGCCGCCAATCGTCTTGTAAAATATCCTGTGCCTGCGCCGAGGTCGGCAACCACATCGCCCTGTCTCAGGTCAAGGGCCTTTACCACTTCATCGGGTTTCTGCCATTTTTCCCGTTCCGGGTCCTCAAACACCTTGACCCAGTAATGAATGTCGTCAAACCTCTGCTGTGATGCAGGTGTATGCTGTTGCTGCTGCCCGGCGTAACCTGTAAATGAATACGTCAGGAAAAACAGAACGAACATCGTTCCTATTGCAGTCTTTCTGAGAATGTTAAACATAATTCTTCCTCCTCTTAAAGTGTATTTAAATATGCAATCAGGTCTTCCACTTCTTTTTCAGGAAGATAATCAAACGAGGGCATCGTGCTGAAAGGCTTCCTTAATTGCATTTTAATATTTTCCGGCGTTGCAGGAAGTTTGCTTACTGGAAGTTCCGGGTTTTTAAGTATGCCCATTAGTCCGGGGCCTACAATAGTTTCCGTACTGTAAGCATAATGGCAAAAGCGGCATTTTGCGTCAAAAAGGTCTTTGCCTTTTTCGATGCTTTCAGTGTCAGTTTTAATCTGGCGTTTAATAGATTCAAGCGGTTGTTCCGCCTTTTGCAAAGCAAATCTCTTCTCGTACCGGACCGGCTTGTCATAAGTTGTATCAGTGGCGGAGTCAATAACAGAGAGGTCCAGTCTGCTTTCATCTGTCCCGGCTATTGCGGACATGCATGCCGCAGTCAGTAAGATGTATGTTACTGAGAAAATGTATTTTATAAAGCACATAGACATTCAGGCCCGTAAAAACAAAAAAAGGGAGAGTTATACAAACCCTCCCTTTTAAAAAATTCATTTTAATAACCGCCTGTTGCTTTTTTCTTCGGCTTCAGGGATTTGATATAGGAAACAATATCCTTCATCTCTTCCGATTTTACGTCGATCGCCTTTCCATTGTTTGAATTCTCAACGCAGAAATTGACCGCCTCTTCAAGGTTTGCCTGCTTCTTGCCCATGATATTGAACTCTTTTTTGTCGGCAGCTTTCTCCAGGCCTTTACCGTCAGGATGACATGAACCGCATGACTTGCCGGCAGTGCCTCCTGCGAATTTTGCATCATTAAAAAGGGCCTTGCCTTTTTCTGCGGGGCCCGCTGCAAATGCTAATGAGCAGATTAATCCGAGAACCAGCAATGATACCAATGTTATCTTTATTGTTTTCATTCCTTCTCACCTCCTTCCCGTGTCTTGTTCAGGAATTTTATCAAAGAAAAAAATAAGTTGCAACATATGAGGTATGTGCAAGTTAAGTCCGACCTTATTAAAGAAATTATCAACTTATCCGATAAGATAGAAAATATTCAAATAGAAAAAGGCATGGAAAATATATTGGGAATGTCTGATACCGTTCTGTTTGTAGACGATGATGAATATATTTTAAATTCGATAGACAGGCTTTTGGCCCACAACGGCATAGACATTTTGAGGGCTGCAAACGCAAAGGAGGCCCTTGATTTTTTCAGTAAATTAGAGATAGCCGTAATTGTCTCGGATAACCAGATGCCTGGAATGAAAGGCACTGAGCTTCTTGCAAAAGTCAAAGAAATCTCTCCTGACACTTTAAAAATATTAATGACGGCATATGGAGACCTCGCAGTAGCTGTCGATGCGATAAATAAAGGCGAGGTATTCCGTTTTATTACAAAACCGTGGGACGACGAAACGCTGGTTCAGACTGTAAAAGAAACAGTCAACCGCTACCAAATTATTCAATCGTTGAAAAAAAATGACGAATCAATACTGCTTTCCCTTGCGCAAACAATAGAGTTAAAAGATGCGTATACGAGAGGCCATTGTGAGAGAGTTGCTGAATACGCTTTATTAATAGCGGATGCGTTAGGCCTGCCTGATGACAGAAAAAAAGACCTGTTATACGGAAGCTGGCTGCACGACTGCGGCAAGATAGGAATACCTGAAAGCATACTTAATAAAAAAGCTCCTCTTGAACATGAAGAGTTTGAGATAATAAAACACCACCCGGGATGGGGCGCTGATGTTGTAAGGCAGGCCCGGCTGTCAGAGGCTGTTATAAAAATCATCCTGCATCATCATGAAAGATATGACGGCAGCGGTTATCCGGCAGGTTTGGAAAAAAGCGATATCCCTCTTGAAGCAAGGATTGTGTCTGTCGCAGATGTATTCGACGCGTTAACAAGCGACAGGCCGTATAGAAAGAAATATCCCGAAGAGAAAGCCATCGATATCATGCATTTAATGAAGGCGAGTGTCCTGGACCCTGAAATCGTTGACTTCTTTCTTGCTAATTATTTAAAAGTCAAAAAAGCGACCGCCTCTCCATTGGCTTAACATCTTTTACTTCACACTTGCCCAACTAATTCATCCTGTTTTACAGATTTTAATCTTTCCCATTTTTAATGTATACTCTAAGATATTTTTTCAGGAAATGTTTAACCTATGAAACGCTACAGTTGGGAAATTTACTTAGGCTTATCCTTAGTTGCGCTGTCTTCAGCGTTATATCTCATCCACTATGCAATCTTCAAAGATGTTCATACCACACTATTTTATACGCTTATGGATATTGCTTTTCTGCCTGTTGAGGTTTTACTTGTAACGATGATACTGCACAGGCTGCTGAATGAGAGGGAAAAGAGCGCCAAACTGGAAAAGCTGAATATGGTGGTAGAGACTTTTTTCAGCGAAATGGGAACACGGGTGCTGACTTGTTTTTCGGATGTGGACCCGCAACTGGACAAAATCAGAAAAGACCTCCTTGTCACCGACAAATGGTCTGATGGAGATTTTTTCAATGTCAGCGGCCGTCTGAGAAATTATAATTATACGGTGAACATCAAGCAGGTTGACTTATCTCATCTGCAGACCTATCTTGCGGAAAAGAGAAGTTTCATGCTCCGTCTCCTTGAAAACCCGGCCCTGCTGGAGCATGAATCATTCACGGATCTTCTTAGGGCCATCTTTCATCTTACGGAAGAACTGGCAATCAGGACAGATATTCAGCATCTGCCGGATACCGATTTGCAGCACATCTCAGGAGATATAAAAAGGGTGTACGGTTTACTCGTCCATCAATGGCTGGACTACATGAAATATTTGAAAGTAAATTATCCTTATCTCTTCTCGCTTGCGGTGAGGACCAACCCTTTTGACCTGAGCGCGTCTCCGGTTGTGAGATAACTATCATGAGGGAAATATGACATTGGACCTGAATGCATGGACAAGAGACTGGGCGTTAATGAGCAGTTTCTTCAGCGCCAAAGAGATCAACAGGATTTCCGACAGGCTGAAGAAGCTCAAGATACAAAATGCCGTTTTCTGTTCATTTGAAAACAGGTTTGCAAAAAGCGGAGGGCTTGCCGCTGTCACCACAAATATCCTGCCTTATTTAAAAGAAATAAACCATATCGCCAATGTTATCTTAATGACCCCTTTCTATCCCTCAATTATGGACAGTAAACTGTTGCAGTCAACGGGGAAGAGTTTCAGCGTTCCATTTAACAATAAAATGCTTCAGGCAGAGCTGTACGAATATACATGGCATTACACTAAACCCCGAAGCGGCAGTTTAAAAGAATATTATCTGAAAGCTGAAGGGTTGTTTGAAACTTCCAAAAACATAAAAGACCCATATCTCTACAGTGAATCCGACACACAGCTCAACGATAACCTGATGAGACAAAATTCACTGTTCTTTTGCAAGGCCGCCCCTTTGGCCCTGCAAGCGCTGGGCATACGTGAAAACATTGTATTTCATTTGCAGGAGTGGCAAACCGCCCTGATTTCTCTTACTGCGAAAGCAGCGATGCTGAACGGCACTCTGGAATCATGCGCAACAGCGCAGACAATGCACAATTCCTACGATTCATTCATTCCCTGGGCATCGCTTGCGGGAATCGCAAACGGAAAGGCCAGGCAAAACATCTCTTTGTTTCCAGGCGCCGGCGCAACTGCATACCAGATAGGCCTTCAGTTGGCAGATGCCCCGGTCACTACTGTGAGCGAACATTACGCGGAAGAATTTACAACCGACATCCTGCAAACCGAGTACTTCGCCCCGCATTTGCAAAATATATTCCTGAAGAGCGGGGTCTATGGAGTAAATAACGGCATGTTCATTGAATTGTCTCCTGAGCTTTCATCCGAAGTAAAGCTTTCCATAGATGAAATCCGCAAGATCAAATTGAAAAACAGGAAGGCCCTGTTAAAGGTTTTGGCCTCTTACAAACCAAAGGAACGTTTCGGCGAACTGACATACAAAGGCAAGGCCATATCCAGGCTGCCTGACAATATCCCGATTATTGTAATGAGCGGAAGGCTCGATCCCCTTCAAAAGGGTTTTGACATCTTATTGCGCGCAATAGAAAAATTCGCTGAAGATGAGATAAAGGTTGTCCTTACCCCTATGGCTACCCGCCGCGCGGACCTTGATTACTTTTACGAGGCAGCGTGTAAATGCAAAGGGAACCTGGCCGTGTTTGCCGGAAGGATGGAAAAGGGGTTCAGCGAGCTGCAGGCCGGCGCAACATTCGGATTGATGCCTTCAATATATGAACCGTTCGGCGCGGCAGTTGAATATATGGCAAACGGGACGGTGAACATCGGCAGATCCACAGGCGGGCTGGTAGACCAGATTAATTTGAAATGCGGATACCTCTATAAAGAAGACGCCGTCTTTTACACCCTTGATAATATCAGGGACTTTGTTGAAACAGCGGACATTGTGCAGGCGAGAAAGACAAACCCGTGGGCCCAGAGCATGGCGGATAATTTATATGAGGTCCTGAAGAAGGCTGTTAACACATATCAAAACAGCCAGGACCAATATTACAAATTGGTCCTTAACGGCCTCAAAAAAGTAAACAACTTCAAATGGGAGACAAATGCCCAAAAATATTTTCAAGTCTATGAAAAGATACGCGGTATCTGAAATCTATGATACAAACCTTATAACACTAAACACTCTTCCTGTCAAAAAAAGGGCGAGGCATCGCCTCGCCCTTACTCTGTCAACATCCTTTCCTACGGCTTCCAGTATTCTATAAACTTACCGCCTTTTGTAATCCACACTACGTAAGGCACAACCGTGACATCGCCTTTTGAATCAAACTTGATATTGCCAAGCGCGCCGTTAAATTCCATGGAATGGAGTATGTCCATAATGGCCTTGCCTTCAGTTGTCTTAGCGGCATCGATAGCCTTCAGCATGATGTTTCCCGCGTCATAAGCGTAGATCGAATAGGGCCCGATCTCACCGAATTTTTTATTGTACTGCTCAATAAATCCCTTTGCGCTTGGGATGTTGATGGGATCAGGACTGAATGTTATATAAGTCCCTTCGACGGACTCTGCTCCAGCAATCTCGATAAATTTAGGGTCAATGATACCGTCGCCGCCCATGAAAGGGACTGTCATGCCGAGCTCGCGGGACTGCTTCACCAACAGGCCGCCTTCAGGATAAATTCCCCCGAAAAATATAAGCTCAGGTTTTTTCTCTTTGATGGAGATCAGGACGGTCTTGAAGTCCTTGTCTCCCTGGACAATGCCGCCGTAATAAACGACTTCCGCCTTATCGCCAAGGAATTTTTTAAACTCATCGGCAAGCCCCTGCCCGTAAGTGGTCTTGTCATGAAGGACGGCAACTTTTTTCACATTGATCTGGGAAACCGCAAAATCAGCAGCGACCTTTCCCTGCTGGTCGTCCCTGCCGCATACCCTGAAAACACCGTGATAGCCTTTTTCCGTAAGCTGGGGATTTGTAGAGCCCGGTGATATCATCGGGATGCCAGCGCGGTTATATACATCAGAGGCTGGAATAGAGCAGCTTGAGTTGAAATGCCCGATCACTCCGGCCGCGCCCTGTGTTACAAGTTTATTGGCTACCGAGACCGCCTGCTTAGGGTCCCTCTGGTCATCACCGATAATAAGCTCGATCTTTTTACCGAGGACACCGCCTTTGGCGTTCCACTCCTCCACTGCAAGGGTCACTCCGTTCTTGAAATCCATGCCCATCTTTGCCTGGTCGCCTGTCATCGGACCGGCAATGCCTATTTTGATTACGTCTTCACCTTTCCTGACACAGCCAAGCATGACCAGGATTACAAGTGAAAGCAGTAATAATCTTCTTACCATTTTTTCCTCCGTGTTTTTAAGATTTAGGAATTCTAACAAAAATCAATTTTGCTTACAAGAAGTTTTCAGCCCTGCTTAAGATACGCCCTTCTCTTTCCCTCTTCAAACCTCTCTATCGCATATCTCAGCATCGTCCTCGGCATCGCCTTATAATGCTTTTTTAGAAATGCCTCTTCTATATTCTGATCTCTTTTTCCCACTTCTCTCAGCATCCAGCCCACAGCCTTTTGAATGAGGTCGTGTCTGTCTATCAAAAGGACCTCCGCAATCCGCAGCGTGGCTTCAAAGTCGTTCTTTCTGATAAACGCAAAGGTCGACATAACGGCGATCCTTCTCTCCCAGAGACTTTCCGAATTCGCGAGTTTGTAGAGTATCCGCCTGTCCTTATCAATAAGATAGTCTCCTGAAATATTCGGCGCGGAGAGGTCCACGAGGTCCCAGTTGTTTATCCGCTGTGTATTGTTAAGATAAAAATCATAGATGGCCTTTTTTCCTTCATCGCCTGCTTTGCCGTATTGAATGATCAGAATGAGAAGGGCAACAAGCCTCTCTTCGTGTATTTTACTGTGAAGCAGTTTTTCTATTTCGCTTAATGGCAGGTCAGGATATTTCTTTGCGATCCTGCGCTGTTCAGGAACTTTAATGCCGAGGAAGACATCTCCTTCGCCGTACTGTCCCTTTCCGGTTTTGAAAAACCGTGAAAGTATCTTCGCCTTTTCCGGATTTGCGAGTTTCCTCAGATCTGTTCTTAATTGTTTAAGCATAGGACTTGTGCTCAAGGCAGCTATAATTATACCATTTCCATTCTCCGCACTTTATATTTGCAAACCTTTAATGTTTTGGTATACTCAGAAATAAGATGTATAAAGAGGAGCAATAACATGGCGAAGGTATTTTTTTGCAGAGACCTTGAAGTGTCCTGTAAGTGGGGTTGTTCCGGTGAAACAGCAGAAGATGTTTTAAGGCAGGTCATGGCCCATGCCCTGGAAAAACACGGTTGTAAAAAAATGACAGAAATGATGCTCGAAAGAATAAAGGCCAAAATCCGCGAGCAGGAACCAACCGATTAAGGCAGGTGGCCGCAAATCATTCTCCAAGATACGCCTTCTTTATATCCGGGTCGTCAAGAAGCTCTCTCCCCTTCCCTTCTTTTACGACCCTGCCTGATTCAATGACATATCCCCTGTGAGCTAATCTTAAGGCTGCCTTTGCATTCTGCTCGACAAGCAGTATTGTCAGCCCTGCGGCATTGAGTTCTTTTATGGTCTTGAATATCTTGCTTACTATGATCGGGGCGAGTCCGAGAGAAGGTTCGTCAAGCAAAAGGAGCTTGGGCCTTGACATAAGCGCCCTTCCGATCGCGAGCATCTGCTGTTCTCCCCCGCTCAAAGTTCCGCCGAATTGTTTCTGCCTTTCTTTAAGAACTGGGAATAGCGAGAAGATATATTCCAATTGATCTACCCCTCTATGTCCCCCCTTACCAAGGGGGGAAAAAGGGGGGTGGCTGCCCTCTGCCCTCTGCCCTTTGCCCTTTAGGAACGCCCCCATTTCAAGATTTTCCCTTACCGTCAATTTAGGGAATATCCTTCTGCCTTCCGGGACCTGTGATATGCCCCTTGAGACGATCTCATGCGGGGGCAGGTTTTGGATCTCATTTCCCTCAAAAAATATCTTCCCCTTTGAAGGGCTGAGTATCCTTGATATCGTCATCAGGGTAGTGCTCTTGCCTGCCCCGTTACTTCCTATGAGACTGACGATCTCTCCCCTGCTGATCTCGAGGTTTATTCCCTTGATCGCCTCAATACGTCCATAAGATGTGTGCACACTTTCAAGTTTAAGCATAATTACCACTGACTTTTTTATTTTCGTCATGCCCGAAGCCTGCCCTCGAATTTCTTAATCGGGGGTCAGTAATCGGGCATCTTGTAGAGACGCCATTCAATGGCGTCTCTACAAAACTGGATTCCCGCCCAACAAATTGCGGGAATGACGGACTATCTGAACAATATTATCAACAGACTCTAATTATATTAATGCCGCGACAGATTGTAAACACGTTCATAATTGAAAGTTCAAAGCATATCGTTGTAAAATCCATCTATGCCTAAAGCAGTAGCGCTATATTCAGGAGGCCTTGACAGTACCCTCGCCATACTCGTAATGATGAAGCAGGGCATTGATGTCACGGCCATAACATTCCTAAATCACTTCGGCTGCGACATCAGCGACAAATCATCCTGTTCAAAAGACCCTTTTTCAGCGTCGGTGAAATTCGGTTTTAAGGTAAAGCTTTCACATCTCTCGGATAAATTCCTCGACATAGTGAAAAAACCCCAGCACGGTCATGGCAAAAATATGAACCCGTGCATTGACTGCCGGATACTGATGCTGAAAGAGGCAAAGCAGATGATGGACCTCATCGGCGCTGACTTCCTGGTAACCGGTGAAGTGCTCGGACAGAGGCCGATGAGCCAGAGGAAAGACTGCTTCCCGATGATCGACAAGGCAGCCGGTGTAAAAGGATTGGTCGTGAGGCCGCTAAGCGCGAAGTACCTCCCGATCACAATCCCTGAGGAGAAAGGACTGGTCAATCGCGACTTGCTTCTTAATTTCACCGGGCGTTCAAGAAAGCCGCAGATGGCGCTCGCCAATGAATTCGATTTAACGGAATATCCCATGCCCGCTGGCGGATGCCTCCTCACCGAGCCGATCTACTCTTTCAAATTGAAAGACCTTTTAACTTTCGACATCAACCCTGAATATAAAGATATAAACCTTCTGCGTGTCGGCAGGCATTTCAGGTTCTCTCCTGAGTGTAAAATTATTGTCGGAAGACATGACCAGGAAAATGAGATCATCAACTCAGTCGCCAGCCCGGATGACTATCTGCTAAGAGTCGATGGCGTCGGCAGCCCTCTCGTTATCCTCCGGGGCAAAGTAACAGATGAAGCGCTTAATGTCGCAGCGTCATTGTGCGCGAGATATTCCGATGCGAAGAAACTTGATGAAGTAGATGTGACGGTTTTACTTGGGGACAAAACCTCTCATCTGAAAGTTCAGCCTGCAAGTAATGAGTTGATTGAGTTGTTCAGGATTGAGAAGAAACCGCCGTTAAGTTTGTCATCGAGGACTTGATGGGGAACGCCAGTTCCTTATTTTTTGCTCTTAACTCTCGAAGGTGCTTCCCCGGATGTCATCATAGGGATTGCTTAAATGTTTAATGAAGGTTTGACCCCGGTTGTCTCGTTTATTATTGAAATTATCTTCTTACCTCTTACTTCTTCCCAGTTACGCCAAAGATCCCGAACGCACATAATCAATTCACCCTCCATCACTCAACTTCAAAAATATCATACGCAAACACCTCGATAAAGCGCAACAGATTTGTCAGCTTTCAGACTCTCGCTTGAAACCGATTTCCTTTTTCTTCTTCTCCGACGGAACCATCAATTGCCTTATCGCGTCAAAAACAACCTTGAATTGTTCATCATATTTATTTTCCAGCGATTTCATTTTTCTTGCAAGTGCGGCATTGGAGGCAAGCATGCTTCGGATCTTTGTAAACGTTCTCATGATTTGTATGTTTACCTGAATTGCTCTTTTGCTGTTTAATACGCTGGATAGCATTGCAACCCCATTCTCGGTAAAGGCATAAGGAAGGTAACGTTGACCTCCCCAACTTGAGGTGCCAAAATGGTACCTCAAGTTTTCAAGTTCGTCTTTTGTGAGTTGAAGCATAAAGTCTTCAGGGAAACGATCAATATTTCTTTTGATCGCGCGATTAAGCATCTTGGTCTCAACTCCGTAAAGAGCGGCAAGGTCTTTGTCCAGCATTACCTTCTTGCCTCTAATGAAAAGTATTTTACTTTCTACAACGTCGTGCGGAATAATTACCGATGTTTCCACACCATGTCCCCCTCTTTTTTATTACACGATGAATTATATGTTGCGGAAAATATCATACGCAAACACAGCAATAAAGCGCAAACAGTTTTTTTCAATGCAAATTGAAGAGCAGTCATAGGAGCTGGATTCCCGCTTACCACATGCGGGAATGACGGCATTCAGCGGATTGGATATTTCGGACCTGTAAATATCTTTACGATGTCGGGTTTGAAACCCGCCCTGTACAAAAGTGCATTAAAATGGACTCAACCGTAGTCGAAATTAATACACAATTAATTAATGAGAAACAGGCATCATAGTTTTGTGTAAATGAATTTGCTTTTAAATTTATAAAGTTATCAATGAATGTAGATTATGGAATATAAATTGCTTTGATAAATCTATTTGGCAAGAGCAGGAATGATACCTGCCGGGGTGAATACTACAAAATTCTTGTAACTAAATATACTGCTTGAGCAGGACGTGAAAGTTTCAAAAGGGCAGCGGGGAATGAAAGGAGGTTTCAAAATGTAAAAGCCCGCGACTATGTGATTTGCTGTTAAACAGGATCTCTACAATGAAGAAAAAACCATTTGGAGGGAAAGAATGAACATCATAGCAAAGAACATAATGTTAATGGGATGTACACGTTTTGCTTCAAAGAACAACTGGGTGGAACGAAGCACAAATGGAAGGGATATCGCTAATAAATTATTAAGGAGTCGTTTAACGGGCATTCCCGTTGTCGATGATAAAGAACGCAGGAGGGTTATTGGTATTATAACGGAGATAAACCTCATCGGGATATTCAGAGAGGGGATGGACCCCATCAACTTTACTGCGGATAGAATAATGTCGGGAGTTCCAAAGACCGCTGATATTGATACGCCGGTTGCAGAGCTGATAGATATAATGGTCGAAAACAATTTCACGGTAATCCCCATCACGAAAAACGACAAACTTGTTGGAGTCGTAGACAGATGTTCGCTGATGGATTTTTTCGTTAGCCCGTGCACAGAAAGATATGCTACGGCGATAGGGGGTTAGTATTATTTTTTAGTTGCAGCAGTATCAAAGAAAAGGGGCGCTTGATATTCAAGCACCCCTTTTTTAACGGATTAGATTCTACAACCTTACCGGGACACCTTGGGACTTCAGATATTCTTTTGTCTCTTTGATCGTGTATTCCCTGTAGTGGAAGATTGATGCGGCGAGGGCGGCGTCTGCCTTGCCTTCAACAAGCCCTGCGCGTAAATGTTCAAGTGTCCCTACCCCGCCGGATGCTACAACGGGAATTGAAACTGCCTCAGCTATCGCGCGTGTCAGTTCAATATCATAACCGTCCTTTGTACCGTCCCTGTCCATGCTGGTAAGCAATATTTCACCGGAGCCTAATTCTTCCATCTTCTTCGCCCATTTCACGGCGTCAATAAGTCTCATCTTCCTTCCGCCGTGCGTTGAGATCGCCCAGGTCAAGGACAAGTGAGAAGTGGGAAGTGAGAAGTGGGAAGCAGGCAATTCAAGTCTTACATCATTTAGAAACTGATCATTGAACCAGGGTTCATCGGGTTCGAATGCCATGTCCGCTCTGAGCCTTTTTGCGTCAACGGCAACAACAATACATTGGCTGCCGAACCTCTCCGCTGCTTCTCTTATGAAGTATGGATTGACAACGGCCGTGGTGTTGATTGAAACCTTATCGCAGCCTGAATTAAGAAGGTTGCGGATGTCTTCAAGAGTCCTGATACCTCCGCCGACAGTTAACGGCATGAAGACGTCGTTCGCGGTCCTTGCGACGACATCGAGAATGGTTTTCCTTTTTTCATGAGAGGCCGTGATGTCAAGGAACACAAGCTCGTCAGCGCCCTGCTCATCATAATACTTCGCATTCTCGACAGGGTCTCCCGCATCGACAAGGTTCTTAAAGCTAACGCCCTTTACAACCCTGCCGTCCTTAACGTCAAGACATGGTATGATCCTCTTAGCTAACATCTAATTGCCTTTCGTAAGCCCTATCGCTTCTTTCAAATCCACTGTCCCTGCGTACAATGCTTTCCCTGTGATCACGCCCCAGAGGTTTTTTATCTGCATGAGATTTTTTATGTCGTTTATTTTCGCGACACCTCCTGAGGCAATGACCGGTACGCTGACAGAGCTGACCATCTTTGCCATTGCTTCAAGGTTAGGCCCGGAAAGCATTCCGTCTCTTTCAATGTCAGTATAAATAATTCCCGCAGCGCCGTCATCCTGCATCTTCTTTGCAAATTCAATAGCGTGAAATTCGGTGACCTCTTCCCATCCCCTGATCGCTACCATTCCGTCTTTCGCGTCGATGCCTACGAAAACTTTTCCGGGGAACTTTTCACAGGCCTTCTTTATCATGTCGGGATTTTTCGCAGCGGAAGTCCCGATGATCACACTGTCAACGCCGAGGCTGATAAGTGTTTCCATTCTTTCTAAACTCCTGATGCCGCCTCCGACCTCGATCGGGATGTCGATCGCTTTTCTTATTACCTTGATCTCTTCGAGGTTCTTTTGCTCGCCGGTGAATGCGCCGTCAAGGTCAACGATATGAAGCAGCTCGGCCCCAAGCCCGACCCACTGTTTTGCCATTGCAGCAGGGTCGTCAGAATAAACAGTAACTTCTTCCTTCTTCCCCTGGAGAAGCCGGACGCACTTGCCGTCTTTAAGATCTATCGCAGGTATAACAATCATCGTATGAGTATATCAGATAGGTTTTTTATCAATCAACAACGGGTCCTCTGCTCCCGCCTCTTTAAAACCCTTTGCCCGGAGCAGGCAACTGTCACAACTTAAACAAGGGACATAGCCGTGATGCGTGATGCGTGATGCGTGATGTGTATTGGTCTTTAACTCATTACTCATTACGGATAACGCATTACGGTCTTCTTGAGGGTCATAACAGCTCCACGTCAATGCATAGTCAACGCCCAACTCAATCCCCTTTTTTATTATTTCGCCTTTGGTGAGTTTGATCAGAGGGGCTTGAATTTTGAACCTGCATTTCCCTTCAACAGACGCCTTTGTTGCGAGGTTTGCCATGTCCTCAAATGCCTTTATGAACTCCGGCCTGCAATCAGGGTATCCGCTGTAATCAATCGCGTTGGCCCCTATGAAAATATCTTCAGCCTCCAAAACCTCCGCCCACCCGAGGGCGAAAGAAAGAAATATCGTATTACGCGCCGGAACGTAAGTAACAGGAATGAGTTTAGAGTTCCCTAACTTCTGACTTCTGACTTCTGACTTCTGCCCTGCTTTTGGCACTTCCATCTCCGATGTGAGCGCGGAGCCGCCGATGTCCCTGAGATCAATATTTATGGTGAGGTGTTTCTTTGCTCCGAATTTTTCCGCATTCAGGCGGGCCAACTCCAGCTCTATCTTATGCCGTTGCCCGTAATCAAAACTCAGGGCGTATATCTCACCCCCCTGGGCCTTTGCTATTGCCATTACGGTTGTCGAATCAACCCCGCCGCTTAAAAGTACAACTGCCTTTTTCATAATTTCATTTATCCGCAGATTGCACAGATGACACAGATTTATAACAATAAATTTTAAGTTGATACATAATCATCATTATTGATCTGCGAAATCTGTGGATTTATTTCTTCTTCCCTATCTTTGACTCTGTTCCCTCAAGGATTCTCTTAATGTTCTCCTTGTGTCTGAAGACTATCAATACGGCAAGCAGGATTCCAAAAACAATTTTAGCCTTTGAGAAATCCAGCAGCGCAAAAGTGACCGGCAGTGCGCTTACCGCGGCAACGGCAGCAAGAGAGGAATATTTTGTAATGAAGGCTGTGGCGACCCAGATCAGTAATGTCACAGCCGCTGATGCAGGACTGTAAGCGGCCAAAACTCCGAAGCCGGTTGCGACACCTTTGCCGCCTTTAAAGGAAAGAAATATCGAAAATATGTGCCCGGCCACAGCCGACACTCCCACAAGCCCTCCCCAAAAATCCTGAGCATTCTGAAGCAGCACCGGGTTGTCGGGAATTTTACCGGCAATAATATAATTGCAGATCAACACGGGCGCTGCGCCTTTGAGCGCGTCACCCAATAATGTCAACAGCGCGGGCCATTTGCCTGCCGTCCTCAGTACATTGGTTGCGCCGATGTTTTTACTCCCCGTGGTCCTTAGGTCTATCCCTTTTTTCCTTGTCACAAGGAGGCCGAAAGGGACAGAGCCTATTAAAAAAGCAGCGGGTATTAATAAATATAAGGCAGGATAAATCGAAAGAGGCGGGGGCGTCATAACCGTTTCCAGAAAGTCATGAAATACTGAACGCCGGATATCACGCCTAAGACCATTGCTATCCAGAGCAATGAGATCCCGACAGCGTATAGATCAAAAGGTATTACTGTGTTGTCTATGAACAAAACAAGAATCGATGATATCTGCGCGACCACTTTTATCTTGCCGCCCATCTCGGCCGGTATCACAATGTCCTTTGAAAGCGCGGCGAACCTCAGCCCCGTAACGACGAATTCCCTGATGATTATCACTATGGCTATCCACGCGGGGATGATGCCTTTATCAACAAATATTATCAGCGCTGATATGACTAAAAGCTTGTCCGCTATCGGATCGAGGAGAATGCCGAGCTTTGTTACCTGCTGAGATCTCCTCGCGAGATAGCCGTCAAGGAAGTCGGTCATTGCCGCGACTGCAAAAATTATCGCGCCGAACAAAGGGTCCTCTGAAGCGATAAAAACGAACGGGATGATTATTACTATCCGGCTGAATGTGATAATGGTAGGAACGTTAACCAAGAAACTCTCCTGCTACCCTTTCCCAGAGGCCTGATTCTTTCAGGATCAGGTCCGTAAATTCTCTCACGGCCCCTCTGCCGCCGTTCTTTTTCATTACGAGGTCCGCGTATTTTTTCGTCCCTTCATCCGCGTCGGCAGGCACGGCTGAAAGCCCTGTCCTTTTAAGAAGCTCAACATCAACGATATCATCTCCCATGAAAGCTACGTCCTCATCCCTGTAATTGTATTTATCAAGCAATTGCCCATACACGACTGATTTCTTAAACACCTTCTGATGCACCTCGGCAATGCCAAGCTCCGAGGCCCTCAGGTCAACCACTTTGGATTTTCTTCCTGTAATAATTGCGACCTTTATCCCGAACCTTTGCAGCATCTTAATGCCGTGACCGTCCCTGACGTTAAATCTTTTAAATTCGTTGCCCTCGTTATCAAGTATAATACTCCCGTCTGTCATGACCCCGTCAACATCGAGAATGAGGAGCTTTATTCCCTTCGCCCTGTCTTCGATTGTCTTCGGTCTTCTGGCCGCTGTCTTCTGTTTTCTGTTTCCTGACTTCTGACTTCTGACTTCTGACTTCTGACTTCTGCTCCTCATACTATCCCCGCCTTTAACAGATCGTGCAGATGGATAACGCCCTTTATGTTGTTTTCTTCGTCAGCGACTATGAGCACGGTGATGGAATACTTCTCCATTACCGATACCGCCTTTGCCGCAAGCATATTGCTTGTTATTGTCTTGGCCTTGTGGGTCATCACATCTCCGGCCTTGAGCGAAAAGAAATTTTCACCCCACTTTTCAAGGCCCCTGCGCAGGTCTCCGTCGGTTATAACGCCTGACAGCTTTGAATTGCTGTCCATAACTGCGGTGATGCCCATCCTCTTGGAAGAGATCTCTATGATGGCATCCTTCATAAGTTTATCAGAATGAACAACCGGGACGGCGTCGCCGGTGTGCATGAGGTCTTCCACCGTCAAAAGAAGTCTGCGTCCGAGGTTGCCTCCGGGATGGAAGAATGCAAAATCCTCCTCTGTAAATCCCTTCTTGCTGAGCAGTGTGATGGCCAGCGCATCTCCCATCGCAAGCGCAGCGGTGGTGGAAGCAGTCGGCGCGAGCCCCATCGGACACGCCTCCTCTTTTACGGAAACGTCAAGAGAAACATCGGAAGTCCTTGCGAGGGTTGACTGCGGGTTCCCTGTCATGGCAATTATTTTTATATCCAGCCTCTTCAGGGTGGGAAGTATCCTGATAACTTCCTCGGTCTCTCCGCTGTTTGAGATTGCGATCACGACATCGCCTTTTGAAACAACTCCGACATCGCCGTGACTGCCTTCCGCGGGGTTGAGATAAAATGCAGGCGTTCCCGTGGAGGCAAGTGTTGCGGCAATCTTTTTACCGATTATCCCTGACTTGCCCATTCCGGTGACCACAACCTTCCCGTGGCATGAATACATGAGCTCTATAGCCTGGATAAAGCTTTCATTGATGCGTTCAATGAGCGCGTGGACCGCCCCGGATTCTATTGTAAGAATGTGCTTTGCCTGTTTGATGATGTCTTTCATTTGTCTATTAAAGTCCTGCAGCCTTTTCTATTTTAAAGAATAACCACAGAGGCACTGAGACACAGAGTTTGCAAAAATAGAAAGTAGTTAACTCCGTGCCTCTGTGTCTCTGTGTTCTAAATTGCATTTTAAAAAGAATGAGTTCTTAAACAAAGCCTGCATTATCGAAACTACTCCCACCTTTTTACCAATTGATTCAATTCCACCAGCCTTTTAGCTAATTCAAAAAAACTTTCGAGACCCAGCATATTCGGCCCGTCGCAAAGGGCCTTGTCCGGGTCTTCATGCACTTCCATGAAAACAGCATCACACCCCGCTGCAACAGCCGCCCTTGCAAGCGGTCCGATGAGTTCCCTCTGCCCGCCAGAACAACTGCCGAGTCCGCCGGGTAACTGCACGCTGTGTGTCGCGTCATAAACAACCGGGTAACCGAATCCCTGCATGATCGGGACCGAACGCATATCCACAACAAGATTATTATATCCGAACGATACGCCTCTTTCAGTAATTATTATATTTTCATTTCCAGTGGAACGGGCTTTATCAATTGTGTTTTTCACGTCATGCGGTGAGAGGAACTGCCCCTTCTTTATATTTACTGGCTTGCCGGTCTTTGCCGCCGCAACAATGATGTCAGTCTGCCTGCAGAGAAACGCCGGTATCTGTAAGACGTCAACCACGTCAGCAGCCTTTTCTGCTTCTTCCGCTGAATGAATATCGGTAAGAATGGAGACTTTAAGTTCTTCTTTAACTCTTCGCAGGACCCTCAGTCCTTCAGTAATGCCGGGGCCCCTGAAGGAATTCACGGAGGTCCTGTTGGCCTTGTCATAAGAGCTTTTAAAAATGAGTGGTATATTTTGCTTTTTTGAATATTCTCTTAGTTTTCCGGCAATCCTTAAAGTTATCTCTTCGCTTTCAATAACACAGGGGCCTGCAATGAACGCGAGGGGCTGCTGCCCTCCAATCGTCACGTTGCCTATCTTTATTTCTTTGGTTGGCATATTAAAAAATAAATGACAGGCGAGACGCCTGTCTTTTTAGTTTAAGAAATACTTTAACCTCACTGCTACTTTTTCGGCACATGGACTGCCATATTATGAACGTCTTCCGCAGCTTCCATAATGCCTTCAGCGAGTGTCGGGTGTGCGTGAATGGTGTGTGCGATGTCTTTTACAGTAAGACCGCTTTCCATGGCAACGGCAACTTCATGTATCAGGTCTGAGGCATGAGGGCCTATGATATGCGCGCCAAGGATCTTGTCCGTCCCTTCCTCAGCGATTATCTTGAAAAGCCCGGATATCTCTCCCATTGCGTGGGCCTTTCCAAGCGCCCTGAACTGGAACCTGCCGACTTTATATTTAATGTTCTTCTCTTTAACCTGATGCTCTCTCAGTCCGACCGAGGCTATTTCGGGGCTTGTAAAAATTGCCGCTGGAATAACATCATATCTTATTTTCGCATTGCCGCCGGTGGCGTTCTCAGCTGCAATAAGCCCCTGCTTTGATGCAAGGTGCGCAAGCATGATACCGCCGACAACATCACCTATGGCATAAATCCCTTCAATATTTGTCTGAAGCTTTTCATCGACAATTATCTCCCCTCTCTTGCCCGTATTCACGCCGATGTCTTCAAGGCCGAGGTCCTTGCTGTTTACCGCCCTGCCGATAGAGACAAGGACCTTTTCAGCGTCAATTGTCTTGCCGTCTGAAAGCGTAGCAGTGACCCCGTCTTCTTTGACATCGACCTTCTGAACGCCTGTATTGGTTATAAGCTTTATCTTGTTCTTCTTAAGCTCTCTTTCGAGAAGAACTGAGATCTCCTCGTCCTCGGTTGAAACAGCGCGCGGCATCATCTCAACCATTGTGACTTCGGAGCCGAACTCTCTATAGATAAATGCGAATTCGCAGCCGATCACCCCGGCGCCGACAACGAGAAGGCTCTTGGGAATAACATCGAGATTTATTGCGTGATCACTGGATAATATTTTTTGCCCGTCAAAAGGGAACACCGGGATCTGCGCGGGCCTTGAACCTGTTGCGATAATAATTTTGTCCGTATCAACTTCCGATGTGGAACCGTCCCTGAGGGTGACTTTTATTTTCTTGGGGCTTGCGATGGTCCCTCTGCCCTCAATAAGCTTGACGCCCCATGATTTGAAAAGTCCGCGGATGCCTTTGACCTGTATGTCCACGACCTTTTTCTTCCTGTCCATTATCTTCTGGATATTTGGAGAAACGGTACCGTTCAGTTCAAGCCCGAAATCCTCCGCGTTTTTGGTTTTATGGAGGACTTCGGCTGAGGCAATTAATGTTTTAGTCGGGATGCATCCCCAGTTAAGGCAGGTGCCGCCCACTTCACTTTCTTCGATAACTGTAACTTCAGCGCCGAGCTGCGCAGCCCTGAGCGCCGCAACATAACCTCCGGGGCCTGCCCCAATAATTGTAACTTTCATTATTTAAGTTTTACCTCTTCCTCAAGATATTTTTCATATTCGCCTGCATCCATTAATTCATCCAGCTCTGAGTCATCCTCCATTTCAAGGACGGCTATCCAGCCCTTATGATAAGGGTCCTCATTGATTATCTCCGGAGAATCCGTCAGGTCCTCGTTAAATTCAATGACCGTTCCGCTGACAGGGCTGATTACAGATGAGGTTGCCTTGGTGGATTCAATCTGTGTCAGCTCAGTGCCAGCTTCGACCGTGGAATCAATTTCGGGCGAATCAATATAAACAATGTCCCCGAGTGACTCCTGAGCGTAGAAAGTAATGCCAACAGTCGCTTTCTTTCCTGATACTTTTACCCATGTATGCTCTTTGTGATATTTAAGACCGTCAGGATACATCTTTTCCCTCCTTGAAATAAAATATGGTTTCTAAGGTGTGTGAAATTCTAAACAATAGAAAAAATCTTTGTCAAGAAAATTTACCCGGCCCAGAAAAAAACTTTTCAGCCGTCAATTTCAAAAACAGAAGTATCCGGAATTTTCACCCGGTTTTTGACGGGTTTACTATTGACTAATTAATTTATCAATCAGTCCCTTTGCGTCCTTGTCTTCCCATTCTACCATACCCATAAACTTGCGGCTGATCTTGCCCTCGCGGTCAATAAGATACGTTGTCGGCAGGCTCATGACATTATAAGGCACGGCGGCAAAGCCTTCAGTGTCTGATAGTACAATGTATGGGGCAGGATTATATTCCATGAATTTTTTAAGGGGCTTCTCCGATCTATCGGTTGAAACAGCGATGATCACCAGATCTTTTCCCTTGTATGCCTCATAGAGGGATTTGAGGTGCGGCCTTTCCTGCCTGCAGTAAGGACACCATGTGGCCCAGAAATTCAGGAGCACAGGCTTCCCTTTAAATGAAGAAAGGGTCACGCTATTGCCAGACATATCCTTTAAAGTGAAGTCCGGGGCTTTTTCGCCTATGATTTTTTCAAGCTCAAACGGCAGGAAATTCTGAGCGTAACTATAAGGCGCAATAACAAAGGAGAGAGAGAGAGCAACGGCTATCATCAGAGCAATTAATTTTCGTTTTATCATGCTGCTTCCTTTTTCGGTTTTTCTGGATTTAAATTATCTTGTTGATATTAGCTAATAATGAAGACGTATATCAAGGGTTTTGATATAGTAAATATTTTCCTGAAAGTCGATTTTTTTGTTTTTGTCATTCCCGCTTGCCGGGAATCCCTCTCTCAGCCTCATCTGATTCGCAGAAGAGGGGGGAAGATTCTGGACAAGCCAGAATAACAGAAGTTGTTATTAAGTGTTACTTATTATTTTTCTGAAGAAGTGATTTTTGCAGAAAATGGAACAAGCACTTCTCCGCCCTTACTGTCGCTTATCAATACTTTTACATCATGAGATTCTCTGTTACCCTGCGGCACTTTCCATGTGATCAGCCCGCTTGACGGGTTAATAGTCATTCCGTCAGGGCCCTCTTTAAGCTCGTAAGTCAGCGTGTCTCCGTCAGGGTCGGCTGCTTTTACCTGATACGTAAAAATATTACCGTTAACTGACGGCTTGCCTTCCGTATAAACAGGAATGATATTGTAAACAGTATTTTTCAATCTGACGGGACTGCCTGTATCTTCACCATCAAAGGGGGTGACCTCAACCATGATCCTGTCGCCGCCCTTAAGTTCAGTATAGAGAGATTTGTCTTCTCCAATAAAGTTATCGTTTAGATACCATTTATATTTATACGAAATCCTGTCTTTGTCAAAGTCTTCCGCATTTACATCAACTGTTAATGTGGAAGAAGCCATCGGTAGTGGCGGCAGAAGCTTTGAGTTAATTATCACGGGCGGGGTGTTACTGATTGTTATCCCGTTTGAACGGAATTCCTTGTCGTCCTTAACCACCCTGGCGTAAACGATATCTCCCTTTCTGATCTCAGTAGAAGTAAACCGCACACCTTTTGAAGCTTCATCTCTTATGTCATTTACAAACCATTGAATCTCTCCCTTATTCAGAATGCCGCTGTCTGCCTTTAAGGTCATGACAGTTTGCGCTGTGGAGTTTTCAGGCCCAATAGTTACAGCAGAAACAGAGTGGGAAGCCTGCGGCTGAGCAACACCATCTTCTGTTTTTAAACCCTCATGTTGTTTGCTGTTAGTCGCCAGAAAAATTGTGAGGCCTATAAGCAGGACGGCAGAAACAGGAAGCATGAAAAAAGAGAGCTTCCGGCCTCTGCCTTCTGACTTCTGACCTCTGCCTTCTGACTTCTGACCTCTGACTTCTGACTTCATTGTATCTCTTCACTCTTCCAGCCGATCAGGCCGCTTTTTAAAGAAACAGGGGTAATGCTTTCGAGCTGTTGGATAACGCCGGTCGACTGCTGCGCGAACCCTTTTATTGAGCTCGAACCTGAACTGTCTACACTGCCGTTGCATTCACCGCCTGAGCCAGGGTTTTCCGAACCGGGCTGTGATATTATTTGCGCGCTAAGAGATGAAGGCATGCCCACTCCAAGTTTCATGACCCTGTCAATGACAGCCGGGGGCTCTGATTTCGGATTCGGATGAAGATCTTCCTGTGTGCTGAACACGTAGTTTTTATAAGCAGTGCCGGTTTTATAAAAGACAGAATATACATTGCTGTCTCCTTCGTATGAACAGGCGCTGATTCCCGGCACATAACTTGCCCATATTACAAGCCCTCCCAGTACAAGCGGTTTTGCATTCACTCTTTCTCCATTGTGCTTAAGGACCGTGCCTGTGAAATCCACAGTTTCGCTGAGATTCTTAAAATACATGGCCCATCCGTCACAAGTGTTAGATGCAGTCAGGAGATCAGACCAGGTATTCGTTGCGCCGCAGTTTCCGATGACACCCGAAACGCTGCCGTCAGTCTTTACGGTTGCGGTTGAAACATCCAGCAGGTTTGAATATGAAAGAGCACATGTCCCGTCCCAGCAGCCGTCCTTGATCCCGTAGAAAGCCCCTGTATCTGTCTGGTTCTTGTCATCTGATCCTAAATACTGTCCCGTGCCGAAGTACACGTAGAGATTGGCCATGTCATCCATGGCGGCAGACGGGGCCGCGGTGATTCTCTTGACAACATCTTTAGTCCCTGCAATAGCGCTGATGTCGGCAAATGTGGACATAGACCACAGGGCCGGACTTCCCTCTGTGCCTTTGTTTGTGGTTATTCTTTTCAAACGGGTGTTCCAGTTGTTCCCCTGCTTGTAGTTCTCTCCGATATACATCACATCCACATCATTGTCCATATCGACATCAACGGAAATCGGGTCAGCCATGAACGTGCTTGTATTGCCGGTTGATATCTTCCAGTAGTTTGTGTTTTCAGTCCACGCGCTTATGACCCCGTGGGCGCCTCCTGACATCTTCAGCACAAATATATTGCCGTCCTGAAAGGCTGTCAGGTTTGAATTTACATCATAGCCGTTTACATTCCCGTCATATGTGGGCACTGATGAGCTTGCTCCCGATCCGAAGATTGCAAACCACTCGCCTCCAACCTTTGCCACGGATGGATAAGACATACTCAATCCAAGAACAGGATTGGTAAAGGTCCACAGAAGTCTCGGATTAAGAGGGTCCGTTATGTCAAGGGCGAAATATTCAGGATACCTGTCGATGTTGTTTCCGTCCTTGATGTGTTTGCCTCCGTAACGGAAGCCGCCAATCAGTATGGTCCCCCATCCATCGGGATGAGTATCGTCGGAATTAAATATCTTCACGTCTGTCACCTTCGGTTTCAGATCCACGTAATACACATGGGTATATGTTGGCAGAGTGTCCCATTTCAGATGAGGCAATAATCCGCGCGGTATGAAAGACCAGAGCTCGTCACCAAGGACGTATGTCCCAACTGTGCAGTTACCGTTATTATCAACAGCCCCGGTGCAGAACTTGTGTTGACCGGAATTATAAAAACCTCCGTTAAACGCATGGAGCATCCCGTCATTGGACCCGACAAAGACCACATTTCTTCTTTTTAAGTAAGTGGATCTGAAGTTTGTATAAGTGCCATCTCCATAGAGAAGATCATAATTTTCCATCGGGCGTCCGACAACAGTTGGAGTAGAATAGATGACGTCGCCAAGCTTCCAGACGTTAACCACATTATTTATGGTAATGCTTCTCTTTCTGTATCCGCTGGCATGGCCGGCATCAGTTGTACCCGTTAGATCATCGCCGCGAATCCAGTTAATGATATTGGCCGATTCAGTATCATCTGCCGCGCGGAGATAAGGTCTTAAAGTAGTCTTACTGGTGTCTTTAAAAGTGATCGCATTAAACCCGTCTGTCGATGTATAGATGGTCCTGTTCGCAGCAGGGGTCTGCCAGAGTCTTTCGCCCCCCTTCCATATCGCCTTCAGGTCTTCAAGCGCAACTATTGCGACAGGATTATCCGGAGAGTCTTTTTCCCCGTCACCGTCTGAGTCGGCGTATCTCTTGATCGTAGTGCCGACTTCAGAGCTGTATTCCATCTCCACGATGTAGTCTGAGGTCATATCAAGTGTTGCGTTAGCATTAAAGTCTTCTCTTAAGTTCCCATACTTATCCACAAAAAGCGCCTGAAGATAACCAAGCCATGCCCTGGAATCGGTTTTTTCTAATTTCTCAGGATAGAAATATGCCTGATAAACCGCTCCTTCTCCTTCACCTGTGGTGGCAAGCACGCTGACGGCTGTGCCCGACGATGCGCGTCTAAGTATGTCCGTAAGCGCGTCCAGCAGAGACGACTCAAGTAATGCGCCTTCCTGCGCTTCAAAATACGTGTCGGGAACACCGTTGCCGTCTTCATCCCACTCATTCTGCAGGTCGGGTTTATTATTCGCATTATAATCTCTGAAGCCGCCGTATTTTGCTGTCTTCTTTAAAAGGTCGCGGCCCACAGCGGAATCATCAAAGGCAAAGACAGTGTATGTGGTTATATTCTGAGTGCCGGTCCACGTAGGTCTCAGGTCAGTTATGTGTGCCCAGTATGCAACTCCTTCGAGATAATAAGTTCCGTATGAAGTATTGGCGTCTACGGCCTTCTGGCTGGCCGTGCCTTCATTAGCGGCAATCAAATCCATATACGTTCCCACATTAAAACCCATGGGGTCTGTTACTTTTGTTACCGCAGGGCTTGCCGTTGAGTTCCAGTTGCCCCCTGGAAGGTTTCTGTCCATGGTCGATTCGCCGTCAGTCAGTATAAGCACAAAATTCTTCTGGCAGTCATATTGCTGCGGGTCCACGCCTGCCGCGGAATAGTTGGCGTTACGATATGCGCCGGTAGTGGCCCTGAAGAAACGCGTAGCCTCATAGAATGTTTCCGCCAAGGGTGTCCATGTCGCCGGGTCGGTATTTTCAATACTCGTTATAAGATTTACGTTTGCCCCCGGGCCGCTGATGTTGTCCTGGATATAACCTCCGTCATAATTCGGGCTCCCTCCGCTCTCATACTTGCTGCCGTTGACGTTAAAATACATCAGTCCGAATCTTATCCGGTCCCGGGTTTTCTGCACTACGCCAAGCGGCTCTTCAGTATCGCTGAATTTTATCTTGATGTTAAAAGTGCTCACGCCTCCGTATGAAGCTGTGAAAGAGGAGCAGGAGCCGGTTGTAGAGGTTGAGACGGTTATGGCTCCATTGCTGTTTTTAAAACATCTCGTGCCTGAAAAAGGCGCGTAGTTGCTGGCGACTGCATACTTTTTGTAATAATCCCTGTCCGGGATGTTAACCAGCAGATAATTTGGAGAGCTTGAAATTCTCGGAATTGCCTTTCCTCCTATAAGTACCTTTCGCACAACATCCATCCTCCTCATGGTCAGCCAGTTCATGAAGTTGCCGTTCCAGACGCCTGCCGCGTCCTGGTAGAAATGGCCGCTCGCCGCTGTTGAAAAACTGTATTTCTTTGTGGGATCAAAGTAGCCGTAATAAGAAGTAGCAGGATTAAAACTCGTGTCAGGCGAACCCGTGGCCCCGCCTGTGCCTGGCGTCTTATAAGCAAACTCATTCATGGAGCCTGACTCGTCAAGCATGATCAGAACGTTAGGCGGTGTTTGTTGAGACACAAAAGGAGGATACGCGGTATAATCATTCATGTCCTGAGAGCGTGAGAACTCCGCTTTAAACAGCAATGCTATAAACATTATTGACGCTAAAATTACTTTTGATTTTCTATTCATAAAGTTGCCTCCTAATTCCTCAACCTGACTTCTTCAATAACCAGCGTCTTAACAACGCTTCTTTCAACCAGCGCGTTGACCTTTGCCGATTCAGTGGCCCTAAAAACTCTGATATCCTGAATAATTTCTCCGTCTTCGTATTTTATGATCGTCTCACGTGTCAGACTGTATTCCCTGCCTTCTATTACTGCCGACACTTTTGTTATTTTCGTCATGGTCCCTTTGATCCATACAGTCCTTTCATCCATGACATTTTGAATATCCCGGGCTTTATTTTTCTGGAGCGGCCTTACCTGTTTGCCCCACACGTTTAAAGTGGATATCAATATCAATATCGTCACTATCAAAACTGATAATTTCATATTCATAATTTAACTCCTTATGGATACGTTATCTGCCTACGTATCTGTATATGGCCCCGACAGTTGTATTTGAAGCACACTCTGTGCTGTTTGAATTTATCCTGTATAACGCATAAATTCCGCTGCTGCCGCTTTTGCCCACGCCCTCGTATCCGGCAGCATATTCTATTGCGGTGCCGTTTATCCATTTTGAGTACATCTTGTCTATATCAACATTTACATTCCCTCCATCAACCTGTAAAGTTGCGTCCGGATTTGTGTCCGGCTCATCAGACGCAAAAGACGTGTTCAATAATTCAAAAGGCAGATTCTGGTCCATGATTATTCCTGAAAAACACTTGGTGTCCCCATCCGGACCTAACGCCCTCTGGATAATCCCTGTGCTTATACCTATGCCTCCGGCAGACTTTGAGAGATTTCGCTCCCTGCATTTGATATTCCCCGACATCATGTTCTCGATTGTGCTTGTCCCTATTGCCGTCATACCAACAACTGTAAGCACAAGCAGGAGAAGGAGCACCGTGATTAGGATATAACCGTGGTCATGTTCTGAAAGTATTTCATTTATGTCATTCCGGCTCGTCCGGAATCTTTTTTGAGAAAGATTCCCGGCAAGCGGGAATGACAATCTTACATCCTTTCCCAGGATACAATGTCTTATGAATGATGTTATCTTCAACATATATCTCTCCCTCACTTATTCTTCATAGTTACTATGGTCTGCAACCATCTTCGCCTGAAATTGTCGGTAGCCTGATTGTGAGCGCGGTTTTCAATCGCTGCGGGACGGATACCCTGGTAGTTCATGTCCTCCCTGTCAGACCTTGCAAGAATATTTACCCGGATGGCACGAATGGTAGATGGGTCGGTTATCACCCCGGGATTTACACCGTCGTATAAATAATCTTCGGGGCCGAATTCAGATGGTGCTCTCTGGTTATCATTCTGCCCGTCGGCATTAGCATCAACCGCATATGCAAACTGAAGGTCTTCTATATTTTCAGCTATAACTTCATCGTCAGATGCGGCTATTCCTGTACAGGTAGTCGGGTCGCCGCCTCCGCGTATTCTTCGGAGAAGAGGCTTATTGATGTCGGTATTGTCAATGCAATACGTAGCGTCTTCAACGAGATACACAGGCCTGCCTGTATCACATAGACCGTCGCCGTCTGTGTCGACTAATGGGACCGATGTCTGGGTAATTGTAATAGGAGAAGAAACACAGATACCATTGTCATCGAGGGCGCAGTTCTGGACCTGAACAAAATTCATTCCGTCAAAACTCAGATATCTTTTATTGCTAATATTAGGGCCGTCTTGGCCGGTATAAATAATACTGATTTGCGTAGCAGTAAAGAATGACATATGGGATGGCGCCGGACAAGAGGTGCCGGGACCCGTTCCAACAGGCCAGGCTGTTCCGATCATCCTGAATCCGCCCACAATGGTTATTGCATCAGGAGCATTATTGCCGCCTTCAACAGGAAAGATAACAGTAGTGAACCCATTTACCGGGTTTTCATTCATATCATCCGGCGTGCCAAAGCCCGCGGTCCTTAAGTCATTTATTATTATGTCATGAGCTACTTTTGATTGAGTATTTACCTCGGATACATTTTCCTGCACGACAAACGAGCGGTTCTGCGCAATGTATGTCGCTGAAGCAGCAGCCATCAGTATGAGACTGATAGTAATGGCTATGATCAGTTCCGTGAGCGTGTATCCTTTATTATTAAGGTATGGCATTTTCTCTCCATCTCAATGTGTCAAGAGTTACGGAATGTATTGTCCCGCTCTTTGGGTCAGTCCAGCAGGTCCTTGCGCGGATTGCGCAAACCGGGACATTTCTTACCGGATCGGGATCGCCTGTTGCGCTGCATGCCGTCGCTATTGCGCGATTACATGGATCGTTAGGGTCATCATTTGTTAAATCCAGACTTACGCAGTCCGGCACAACCCACCATGTCCTTGTAAACAGCTCAGCATTTTCGGATGATTTCTTTCCTAATAATGCGATCCTGCCGGCTTCATCATTCGGGTCAGGAGGTTTAGGTGTATCCGTCCCACTTGCTAAATTCAAAGTACCATCAGGCTTTAAGTACGGCATTGCATCCATTTGCTCAACCAGGTCCTCTCCCAGACTTGTAGCTATTCTCATCTCCCTGCTGAATGCATTTCCTGTTACCGCGTAATACTGCATACCAATGACTCCAAGCATCCCGACAAGCAGCACCACCAGCGCGACCATTACCTCAACAAGAGTGAAGCCTTTTTCTGTTTTCTGTCTTCTGACTTCTGTCTTCTGTCTTCTCATCTCAGCTCCGGCCATTCGGTTTCGTTAACCTGGTTTGGGTCTGCAGATCCATCCCACATAAAAAGATTGATCGTGCCTGCTGAATTGGCAAGCTCAACACAAAATGTGTAACCCCTGTCCTGACCGCTGTGCTGGAAATATACTCGCGCCGCTAAGGGTTGCCCGTTTGCATTTATTGAGCCGTCAGGCAATAACTGAAATGACAGCGCGTCGCTTATCGCAACTCCATTAGGGCCATTAGGCGGATTGGTTGAGAAGTTGGCGCTGCCGACCACAATCTCATTTCCATATTCGGTCTGTAAATTAAATACCTTAACTGGAAGGACAGGATTACCGTTAACATCTCTTTCATACCCATCCTTGTTAGCTCCGTTGTTATCAAGCAGATCACCGTCTCCATTGCCGTCGAAACCTATCCTGTAATTATTAGCGGCTGCGTCAAAGGTAATTAAATAGGCCCCGTTTTCTTTGATCGCCATTGTCCTTGTAAGCCTCATGTTCTGAAGCAATTCGTCAGCGGCCCTTCTCACTTTGCCCTTAGCGATAAATTGCCCGTATTGCGGGATACCGACAAGCGCGAGAATTCCTATTATGGCCACCACTATGACCAGCTCAATCAGACTGACGCCTGAATCTTTTTTTATAATATTCATCATCACCATTCCTGAATAAAGCTTATAGCAATTGTGATGCTAAAAACAGAAGCCATCTCTTTCAAAGAGTTAAACGCCGCATTCAGCAGATCTATGTAATCAGTTCCATAAGTTTGTGTAATCTGCTACATGTTGATTTGCAACGCTCTATCACGTTATATTTATCGGCGAATGTTGTTGTATACTTAAAGCTATTAGCTGATAGCTGTCAGCTAATAGCCGAAAACATCAAGAGAGAACTAACATGAATAACAACAGTTTTGCTGAAGACATTGTAAAGAAGGCATTGAAGAACGGCTGCGATGCGGCAGAGGTTTTCATAAAAAACGTAAAAGGCATTTCCGCGGAGGCGAAAGACGGTAAGGTAGAGGCCTTGAAGGCGTCGCAGGATTATGGCCTGGCCCTGAAGGTCATTAAAAAACAGAGACTCGGTTTCGCTTTTACAACTACCGCTGACGATATAGATAAAGTAATCAATGAAGCCGTGGAAGCTTCCGCATGGACAGCGGTTGATGAATATGCCGGTATCCCCGATTGCATGCCTTCAGGAGATGTT